>NZ_JBVVPP010000020.1:0-32693 GCF_055811315.1 Bradyrhizobium sp. MI1.4
CTTGTGGGAGAGGGTGGCTTGCCGCAAAGCGGCGAGACGGGTGAGGGGTTCTCTCCGCGCGCGCCTCTCGCAGTCGTCTTAGCGGATAGAGACCCCTCATCCGGCGCTTCGCGCCACCTTCTCCCGCAAGGGGAGAAGGAAGAAGGCCGCCTTGCTAGGCGAGCGTACGCCGCTCAAACTCGCCCGCCAGCACGCGCCACCGGAACAGCGGCGAGTCTTTCGGCGGCGACAGCTCTGGGGTCCAGCCGGTGAGCTTTTCCAGCGTGTACGTGTCCATCACGAGACCGCGCCAGCGGCGCTCGACCTGACCGAGCGGCTCGCGCTTGGCGGGGATGTTCTCCCACAGTGATGAGCGATTGTCCGGCTCGCGCCCGACATAGATGCCGACGTGGCCCTTGATCCGGTCCATGCCCGGATCGCGAAAGTCCTGGAAGCGGCCGCGCTCGTTGATCTCGATCACCGGCACCCGGCCCCTGAACAGCCAGCGCATCATGGCATAGGTGCGGTAGTCCGTGGTGGCGATCCAGGTCGCGCCAGTCTCGTCCAATGCGGCCTGTGCGCGCGCGGCGACCTGCTCGTAACCGGACTCGGCACCGATCGGATCGATCTTGCCAAGTAAATTCCAGGGCGCGGCGACGTAGTAGAGGAACACGATGACGACAAAGGCGGTGCCGGAGACCACCGCCGTGTTGACCCAGAACAGCGACGATCTGATCATCCGCGCCGACCATTTTTCACGCGACAGCATGGTGAGGTTGACAGCGGCGGCGGCGAAACCGACCGGCCACATGAACATCGGCCAGGTGTCGCCGACGCGGAGGGTCAGCGATTTCGCCAGGAAATAGAGAAACGGCACCAGGACCGCGGTCGACAGCAAAATCGCGACCGGCTCGCGCGTGCTATAGCCGCGCCACGCCGTCAGCACCACCCCCGTCAGTACCACCGGCAGCATGACGAAGCCGACCAGTCCGAATTGCAGGCCGATGTAGTCGCCGAATGTGCGGAGCGAGATGCCGTAGCTGGTGGTGGCGCGCACACCCTGGAAGCGAATCGCGGCCCAGTCGTGCTGCACGTTCCAGATCAGGACCGGCGAGAACACGGCGATTGCGATCAGGACCGCGAGATAAGGATAGGGGCTGCGCAACCAGCGCCAGCGCCAATCCGGCACCAGCAGAAAGGCGGCAACCGCCGGTGCGAACATGATCACGGTAAATTTCGACAGCATCGCGAGCCCGGCGAACAGGCCGGCCGCGAGCCACCAGCGGCCGTCGCCGCCCTGCGCGAGCCGCACCAGGCACCACATCATTGCCACCGCAAACGGGATCATGGCGACATCGGGCGCGACCTTGGCCATCAGCAGTCCGTAATAGAGCGCGGCCTCCGGCATCAGCACCGCGAGCACGACGGCGCGCACATCATGAGTGAGGCGGCGGACGATGTCCGCGAGCAGGAGCTGCGTCACCAGCATCGCGACGATGCCGCCGAAGCGCACACCGAGTGTGGTGTCGCCGAAGATCGCAGTACCGAACCGGATCAGCCAGGCGATGCCGGGGGGATGATCCAGGAAGCTGAGCGCCGTCTCCTGCGACCAGGTCCAGTAATAGGCCTCGTCCGTGCGCAGCTCGATGACCGAGGCGTAGACGATGCGCAGCAGCGTCATCGCGGCGATGATCGCCGCGGCCATGACGAGCGGCCGGCGCGCCGCGCCGGCGGGGAGCATCGTGATGTCGGGAGCTGTCCTCACGGCGGCGCTTTTCGCCAACCTGGGAGGGGGAGTCAATGTTGGGTACCGTCGTCCCGGATCCGCGTGCGCCCCCGGGGGTGCTTGTCCAGGACGACACGGAGATTGCGGCCGCTTGCCGCGCATGTGATCGGGCGCGCTATCCACCCCCGGAATTAAACGCGACGCTGGCTGTTCTCCTTCATGAACTGATACAACAGAATCATGGCCGCAACCGCATCCACACGATTTTCCGATCTTTCCCGCGCCATCAGCGTACGCCAGGTGCGGCTGGTTTGCGGTGTCATCCTGTTCGCCTATGTGGTCAGCCATTTCCTCAACCATGCGCTCGGCAACATCTCGGTCGATGCCATGGAGATCGGGGTCTACTACCACATGCTGTTCTGGCAGTTCCTGCCGGTTGCGATCGTGTTCTACACGGCGGCGCTCACGCATATGGGGCTCGGCATCTACGCGTTGTATCAGCGCCGGCAGTTCCGTTGGCGGACGGTCGAGCCGCTGCAGCTCGTGCTGGGCTTGAGCATCCCCGCGCTGGTCATGGCGCATGTGATCGGGGTGCGGCTCGGTCAGACGCTTTACGGACACCAAAAACTCTATCCGCAGGAACTCTATCTGTTCTTCGTCGCGTCGAACCGTATCTGGACCATGACGATCCTGCTTCTCATCGCCTGGGTGCACGGCTGCATCGGCATCTATTTCTGGCTTCGCCTCAAACCGTTCTTCACGCGCGCGGCGCCCTATCTGCTCGCGGCTGCCGTGCTGATCCCGACGCTGTCGCTGCTGGGTGTCTACCAGGGTGGCCGCAGCGTCGAGGTCGAGGCCGACGACGGGGAATGGCGGACGCACAATCTCACGCGCCGCCAGCTGGGCACCACGGCAGAGGCCGCGATGCTCGACCGCATCACCGGCGGCCTCACCGCCGGCTATCTCGGACTGCTCGCTTTGGCGCTGCTGGCGCGTGGCGCGCGCGCCCTGTGCGAGCGGCGCGGCGGCATGATCGCGCTGTCCTACGGCAACGGCAAGACGGTGCGCGTCCCCAAGGGCCTCTCCGTGCTGGAAGCGAGCCTGCGCCACAATGTGCCGCATGCCAGCGTCTGCGGCGGCCGCGCCCGCTGCTCGACCTGCCGCATCCGCATCATCGGCGATCATGGCGCCCTGCCCGAGCCGTCGCAGCGCGAGGCGTTCGTGCTCACCCGTGTCGGCACCAGTGACCCCTCGATCAGGCTGGCCTGCCAGCTGCGGCCGACGTCGGATCTCTCCTTCTTCCAGCTCTTCACCGCGCATACGCTTTCGGCGAACACACAGGCCTCGACGCCTGCCAGAATCGGCCAGGAGCGCTATCTCGTCAGCCTGTTCGTGGATATGCGCGGCTCGACGCAGCTGGCCGAGAAGCGGCTGCCGTTCGACACCGTGTTCATCGTCAACCGCTTCCTCGGCGCCGTCTCGCAGGCTGTGATCGAGAATGGCGGCCAGCCGAACCAATTTGTCGGCGACGGCATGCTGGCGCTGTTCGGACTGAGCGCCGATCCGCAAACCGCCTGCCGGCAGGCGCTGAAGGCCGCCGCCGGCATCGCCAGGCATATCGATGAGCTCAACGAGCTCCTGTCCCACGATCTACGCCAGCCGATCCGCTTCGGCATCGGCATCCATGGCGGCGAGGTCATCATCGGTGACATCGGGTATCGCGATCACATCGTCTTCACGGCGCTGGGCGATGCTGTCAACGTCGCGGCCCGCCTCCAGGACATGACCAAGACGCTGGCCTGCGAAGCGATCGTCTCGGAGGAAGTCCGCCGGACCGCCGGCCTTGCCGACGATGCGCTGCCGCAGCAGGAGGTCGCGATCCGCGGCCGCGACGAACCGATGGCCGTGCGTGTGGTTGCGGACGCGAGGGAGCTGTCGGCGCTCGTCGATCCCGGCGAACGCGTCGCGGCGTAACACCGGCTTGCTGCAACGCAGCGGCATGGGCCTGCTGCGAAAGCACGAATTGACTTCATCTGAGTCGTTGCGACAGATGAGTGAGAGATCGCGGTGATGACCGTGATCCAACGAAAAGCTCCGGGAGGAGACCACATGTTCGATCGACGCGACCTGCTCAAAGGAGCGGGTCTTGCCGCTGTTGCGACTGCACTGAACCCGACCAAAGCGCTGGCACTCGACACCGTCACCCTGCCCTTCGCCAATGGCGAACGACCTTTGGTGAAATATCCGCAGAAGCGGCCGATGATCGGCCTGACCAGCCGCCCGCCGCAGCTCGAGACGCCGTTCGCGGTGTTCAACGACGGCCCGATCACGCCGAATAACGCGTTCTTCGTGCGCTATCACCTTTCCGACCTGCCCTACAGTCTCGACCCCGACAAGTTCACGCTCGAGGTCAAGGGCAAGGTCGACAAGCCGCTCAAGCTGTCGCTGAAGGATATAAGGAAGATGAAGGCGACCGAGATCGTCGCCGTCAACCAGTGCTCCGGCAACAGCCGCGGCTTCCTGGATCCGCGCGTGGCCGGCGGTCAGCTCGCCAACGGCGCGATGGGCAATGCGCGCTGGCGCGGCGTGCCGCTGAAGACCGTGCTGGCGATGGCGGGCGTGCAGAGCGGCGCCAAGCAGGTCACCTTCAACGGCATGGACGGTCCGGTCAGCGACAAGACGCCCGACTTCGTCAAGGCCCTCGATATCGATCACGCCAGCGACGGCGAAGTGATGCTGGCCTATGGCATGAACGGCGAGGACCTGCCGTTCCTCAACGGCTTTCCGCTGCGCCTGATCGTGCCCGGCTATTTCGGCACCTATTGGGTCAAGCACCTCAACGAGATCACCGTCGTCGACAATGTCTATGACGGGTTCTGGATGAAGTCGGCCTATCGCATTCCGGACACGCCGAACAATGCGGTCGAGCCGGGCACCGCGCCGAAGGCGACGATCCCGATCAACCGCTTCACCATCCGTTCCTTCATCACCAGCGTCCCCGACGGAGCCAAGCTGAAAGCAGGCGGCACGACGCTGCGCGGCATCGCCTTCGACGGCGGCAAGGGTATCAAGGAGGTCGCGGTCTCCACCGACGGCGGCAAGACCTGGACCAACGCCAGGCTCGGCAAGGATCTTGGCAAATACTCATTCCGTGAATGGACGCTGCCGGTGAAGCTCGCGGCGGGCTCCCACGAGCTCAAGGTGCGCGCCACCGGCAATGGCGGCGAAACCCAGCCGGATACGCCGCGCTGGAATCCGGCGGGTTACTTGCGCAACGTCGTCGAAACCGTCCGCGTCACCGTGGCTTGAGGGGAATGATCATGCAGCGCACCGTTTTCCTCGCCATCACGCTCGCCCTCGCCGCCGTGGTGGGTTCGGCACTTGCAGCACCGGTCAATTACAAGACCCCCGATGAGGTCGCGGCGTTCAAGCCCGGGCCCAATCTCGAAGTCGTGCAGGGCAATTGCAGCGCCTGCCACTCCGCCGACTACATCAACACGCAGCCGCCGATGAAGGACAAGAAAGGTTTCTGGCAGGCCGAGGTGACCAAGATGATCAAGGTCTATGGCGCCCCCATCGACGATGCCGATGTCAGCAAGATCGTCGATTATCTGGCCGCGACTTATTGACGGATGGCGCGGCGCGCCGACCAAGTGACCGCGGAAAGGGCAAATCCGGCAAAAACGCCGCGAAGTTGAGCGGAATTCGCCGAAATGCCGATGTGGTTTGAGCTACCAAGCCAGCCACATTCCGCGTATCGTATTAGGACCGAACCGGCCGGTTGGCGGGGACTGGCGGTTCGAGATCTCGGAGGAAGACCCGCGGAGAAGTCGTGATGGCTAAAGGTACGGTCAAGTGGTTCAACCCGACGAAGGGTTATGGATTTATCCAGCCTGCGTCGGGCGGCAAGGATGTGTTCGTGCATATCTCGGCAGTGCAGAAAGCCGGTCTGTCGTCCCTGAACGAAGGACAGACGGTGGAATATGAAGAGATCGCAAACCGAGGCAAAAGCTCCGCAGAGAACCTCAAAGTATAAGCCCGCCGGCTTTTGCTAACTCCCGGATCGATCCGGGAGCCGGGCCAAGAAATTTTAGAAACGGTCAGTGCACTCGACGACAGGCGTTGCGATTGCACAGGGAGAACTATTTGCCCGCGAAGACCGCCCATTGGACGCCACAGCAATGACAATCGCGACGGCACTTCGTTAGTCCACCGGCAATGGTGCGTCGCGCTTGATCTCCTCCATCACCGCATAGGTTCGCGTTTCGCGCACGCCGGGCATCGACAACAAGGTCTCGCCGAGGAAGCGCCGATACGCAGCCATGTCTGCCAGCCGCGCCTTCACAAGATAGTCGAAGCCGCCGGCGACCATGTGACACTCCAGCACCTCGGGCGCCAGCTTCACCGCGCAGGCAAAACGCTCGAAATTGTCGGGCGTAGTCTTGTCGAGCAGCACTTCGACAAACACCAGGAGGCCGAGGCCGAGCCGGTGCGGGTTGAGCCGCGCGCCATAGCCCTCGATAAAGCCCTCTCGCTGCAAACGCTTCAGCCGTTCGCCGATCGAGGTCGGCGACAGCCCAATGCGCTCCGCGAGCTCGACATTGGCGATTCGCCCGTCCTGCTGCAAAATCGAGAGGATCTTCCGGTCGGTTCGATCTAATTCCATATTCCGTAAGGTCAAATGACTGGGCGACTTCATTTTCTAAGCCGAATGAGCTAAATTGTCTATCGAGCTAAGGTAGCGTGGGCATTATCCTGAATTGAAGCCACAGGACACGCCATGCCGAACATTCCGCCTCCCTTCTCCGCCGCCTACGCGCCCGATGACGCCGATATCGCCGCGCGCCTTTTGCCGTCTGTGCATCTCGGCCCGCCGCAGGAGGCGCGGATCGATCGCACCGCGACGCGGCTGATCGAAGCCATCCGCAAGCGCGACGACCGGCTTGGTGGAGTCGAGGATATGCTGCGGGAATTTGCGCTCTCGACCAAGGAAGGGCTGGC
The DNA here is from genome assembly GCF_055811315.1 of Bradyrhizobium sp. MI1.4. Classification (NCBI taxonomy): domain Bacteria; kingdom Pseudomonadati; phylum Pseudomonadota; class Alphaproteobacteria; order Hyphomicrobiales; family Nitrobacteraceae; genus Bradyrhizobium; species Bradyrhizobium sp. MI1.4. The sequence goes on from NZ_JBVVPP010000020.1 coordinate 6,707, forward strand.
CTTGATGGTGCTGGCCGAGGCCCTGTTGCGCGTGCCGGACGCGCGCACCGCCGACCAGTTCATCGAGGACAAGCTCGGCGAGGGCGACTTCATCCACCACGAGACCAAGTCCACCGCCTTCCTGGTCAACGCCTCGGCCTGGGCATTGGGCCTCTCGGCGCGGGTGATCCAGCCCGGCGAGACGCCCGACGGCACCATCGGCCGGCTGGTGAAGCGGCTGGGCGCACCCGCCGTGCGCACCGCCACGCGCCAGGCGATGCGGCTGATGGGCAATCATTTCGTGCTGGGGGAGACCATCGCGCAGGCCCTGGAGCGGGCCCGGCCGCGCTCCGGCGAGAGGGCGCGCTATTCCTTCGACATGCTCGGCGAAGGCGCCCGCACCGCCACCGATGCCAGGCGCTATTTCGACGCCTATGCCAGTGCCATCGAGACGATCGGCAAGGCGGCGGGTCACCATCCCCTGCCCGACCGGCCCGGCATCTCCGTCAAGCTCTCGGCGCTGCATCCGCGCTTCGAGGCAATCAGCCGCGACGGTGTGATGGCCGAGCTGGTGCCGCAACTGCTGGACCTGGCGCAGCGCGCCAAGGTCCATGATCTCAACTTCACCGTCGACGCCGAGGAAGCCGACCGGCTGGAATTGTCCCTCGACGTGATTGCGGCAACGCTCGCCGATCCCTCGCTTGCCGGTTGGGACGGATTTGGCCTCGCGATCCAGGCCTATCAGAAGCGCGCCGGCGACGTGATCGACTATGTCGATGCGCTCGCCCGGGCGCACGACCGCAAGCTGATGGTGCGGCTGGTCAAGGGCGCCTATTGGGACACCGAGATCAAGCGCGCGCAGGAGCGCGGGCTCGACGGCTATCCCGTGTTCACCCGCAAGGCGATGACGGATCTGAACTACGTCGCCTGCGCTCAAAAGCTGTTGAGTCTGCGGCCACGCATCTTCCCGCAATTCGCCACCCATAACGCGCTGAGCGTCGCGACCGTGCTGGAGCTTGCCGGTGCGAACGGCGGCTTCGAATTCCAGCGCCTGCACGGCATGGGCGAGGCGCTCTACGAGCAGCTCGCCAAGGATCACCCGGACATCGCCTACCGCACCTACGCCCCGGTCGGCAGCCATCGCGACCTGCTCGCCTATCTGGTGCGGCGACTGTTGGAGAACGGTGCCAACTCCTCCTTCGTGGCGCAAGCGTCCGATTATCGCGTGCCGGTTACGGCGCTGTTGCAGCGCCCGGCGGATGCCATCGTCCGGCCGCAGCACGCGGCCCATCCCAAGATTCCGTTGCCGGGCGACCTGTTCGCGCCGGAGCGGCGCAATTCGCGCGGCGTCGAATTCGGCGCGCGCGCCGCGCTCGACCGGTTGCTGACGGAGGTCAAGGCCGAGACGATCGACCTCAAGCCGATCGCGGACGCAACGCCGGATCAGGCCAATGCGGCAATGGCTGCGGCGCGCGCCGGCTTTGCCGCCTGGAGCCGGACACCCGCAGCCACGCGCGCGGCGGCGCTGGAGCAGGCCGCGCATCTTCTGGAGAACCGCGCGCCCCATTTCATAGCGCTGCTGCAACGCGAGGGCGGCAAGACGCTCGACGATGCGCTGTCGGAGCTGCGCGAGGCCACCGACTTCTGCCGCTATTATGCCGCGCAGGGTCGCAAGCTGTTCGGCAACGATGTGGCGATGCCGGGCCCGACCGGCGAGAGCAATGCGCTGGCCATGCGCGGCCGCGGCGTCTTCGTGGCGATCTCGCCATGGAATTTTCCGCTGGCGATCTTCCTCGGCCAGGTCACGGCGGCGCTGATGGCCGGCAACAGCGTGGTGGCCAAGCCCGCAGAGCAGACCCCGCGCATCGCGGTCGAGGCGGTGCGGCTGCTGCACGAGGCCGGCATCCCCGCAAGCGCGCTGCACCTCGTCACTGGCGACGGCCGCATCGGCGCCGCACTGGCCGCGCACCCCGATATCGGTGGAATCGTCTTCACCGGATCGACCGAGGTCGCGCGCAGCATCAACCGGGCGCTGGCAGCCAGGGACGGGCCGATCGTGCCGCTGATCGCGGAGACCGGCGGCATCAACACCATGATCGCGGATGCGACCGCGTTGCCAGAGCAGGTCGCGGACGACGTCGTCACCTCGGCGTTTCGTTCCGCCGGCCAGCGCTGCTCGGCGCTGCGGCTGCTGTTCGTGCAGGAGGACGTAGCCGACCGCATGATCGAGATGATCGCGGGCGCGGCGCGCGAGTTGAAGATCGGCGATCCAAGCGACGTCGCGACCCATATCGGGCCGGTGATCGATGTCGAGGCCAAGCAGCGCCTCGATGCGCATATCGCACGGATGAGGAGAGAGGCACGGCTGCACTTTGCCGGCACCGCGCCGGAGGGCTGCTTCGTGGCGCCGCACATCTTCGAGCTTGGGGATGCCGGCCAGCTCACCGAGGAGGTGTTCGGCCCGATCCTCCACGTCGTGCGCTATCGTGCGGAAAATCTCGAACGCGTCCTGCAAGCGATCGAGCGCACCGGCTACGGGCTGACGCTCGGCATCCACTCCCGCATTGACGATACGATCGAGGCGATCGTCGACCGCGTCCAGATCGGCAACATCTACGTCAACCGCAACATGATCGGTGCCGTGGTTGGCGTGCAGCCGTTCGGCGGCAACGGCCTGTCCGGAACCGGCCCGAAAGCCGGCGGCCCGCACTACCTCGCGGGCTTTGCGACCGAGCAGACCGTGACGATCAACACCGCAGCAGCCGGCGGCAATGCTGCCCTGCTCGCAGGGGATGAGTGAGGCGCGGCGAGGAGCGTTGCATCCCGCCGAAACATCGGTCTAATGCTGCCGTGACGTGGCCCTCGCCAATTCCAGCGCGCGGGATACAACACGAGTGAGGGAGCAACGCCGCAATGGAAAAGGGCATTTTTGCAGGGCTCAAGGTGCTGGATTGCGCGAGTTTCATCGCAGCACCAGCGGCCGCGACCGTGCTGTCGGATTTCGGCGCCGATGTCGTCAAGATCGAGCCGCCCGGCGCCGGCGATCCCTACCGCAATCTGCCCAACATTCCGGGCTATCCGACCAGCGAGCACAATTTCGCCTGGCTGCTGGAGGCCCGCAACAAGAAGAGCATCGCGCTCGACCTCGCAAAGCCGGAAGCGCAGGCCGTGCTCTACAAGCTGGTCGAAGAGGCCGACGTCTTCATCACCAACATGCCGCCGCCGGTGCGCACCAAGCTCGGCATCACCTATGACCATCTCGCCCATCTCAATGATCGCCTGATCTACGCCTCGTTCACCGGTTATGGCGAGAAAGGCGAAGAGGCCAACAAGCCCGGCTTCGACAGCAACGCCTATTGGGCGCGCTCCGGCCTGATGGACCTCGTCCGCGCCGACACCGACACGACGCCAGCCCGCTCGGTCGCCGGCATGGGCGACCATCCCTGCGCCATGGCATTCTACGGCGCGATCGTCACCGCGCTGTACCAGCGCGAGAAGACCGGCAAGGGCTCGCACGTCGCCTCCAATCTGATGGCGAACGGCGTGTGGGCTGCGAGCGTGCTGGCGCAGGCAAAGCTCTGCGGCGCCAAGTTCGCCGAGCGGCGGCCGCGCGAACGCGCGTTGAACGCGGTCGCCAACCACTACCAGTGCAAGGACGGCCGCTGGCTGATCCTGTCACTGCTGAGCGAAGAGAAACAGTTTCCGACGCTGGCCAGGTGTCTCGGCCGCGAAGATCTCATCACCGACCCGCGCTTTGCCACCAAACCCGACCGCCACGCGCGCTCCGTCGAGCTGATCAAGATCTTTGACGAGACCTTCGCGACCAGGGATCTCGCCGAATGGCGCAAGATCCTCGACGGCAACGGACTGGTGTTTGGCATTGTCGGCATTTTGGACGACATCCCGAACGACAAGCAGATGCTCGATAACGAGGTGCTAGTGCCGTTCGAGAACGACACCATGCTCACCATCTCCAGCCCGATCTGGATCGACGGCGCCAAGAAAGTGCAGCCGCGCAAGCCGCCCGACGTCGGCGAGCACAGTGACGAAATTTTGCGCGGCGCGGGATACGATGACGCCGCGATCAAGCAGCTGCGGTCCCAGGGGGCTGTGGGGTAAGGAGCCGACAGCGGTCATACATCCACGCTGTCGTCCCGGCGAAGGCCGGGACCCATATCCCAGAGAGGAAGTTGTCGAACGAAGCTGATAACTCCAAATCTTCGCCAAACTGCGTTCGGTGGTTATGGGTCCCGGCCTTCGCCGGGACGACGACGTAGATCGCTTCAACAATCACAGTCATCGCGAGGTCCCATGCCCAGCTACCGCCTGCACTACTTCCCCGAATCCGGCAACAGCTACAAGCTGGCGCTGATGCTGACGCTTTGCGGCGAGAGGTTCGAGCCGGTCTGGACCGATTTTGGCGGCGGCGTCACGCGCACGCCGGAATGGCGCAAGAGCGTGAACGAGATGGGTGAGATTCCCGTGCTCGAAGTCGACGGTGTGAAGATGACGCAGACCGCGCCTCTCCTGCTCAAGCTTGCCGAGCAGCACGGGCGTTTCGGCGCCGAGACCGAGGAGGAAAAGTTCGAGCTGCTGCGCTGGCTGTTCTGGGACAACCACAAGCTCACCGGCTACATGGCGACCTACCGCTTCATGCGCGCCTTCACACAAAACAACGATCCGCAGGTGCTAAAACATTTTCGCCGGCGCCTCGAGGATTTTCTCGGCATTCTCGACGGTCATCTCCAGCACAACGAATTCGCGATCGGAACCACGCCGACCGTCGCCGATATCTCGATGATGGCCTATCTGCACTATCCGAGCGACGAGCACGGCTTTGATTTCGAGGAAAGCTATCCCGCCATTCACGCCTGGCTTGGCCGCATGGCCGCGCTGCCCGGCTGGAGGCCGGCCTACGAGCTGCTGCCCGGCAAGCGGATGACGAATTACGCGAAGTGAGGGCGCCGACTACTTCAGCGCCAGCCAGCCGAGCGTGAACAGGATTCCGCCGATGATGACGACGACCGCGACCGCCCAGGTGCTGACGCGGATGCTGCCGGTAACCTGCTTGGCCTCTTCATTCTGCGCGATCTCGCGATTGCGCTCCTTGTTGGCTTCGCTGGAGTCCGTCATGGGTCATCCAAACCGGTTCGAGACAGCCTAACGCGTCTTGATGAAGCACATGCCGATGCGGCGCGAAGCCGCGGCAGCCTGACAGGTCAATCCTTTAGCACAGCTCCATGACGTAAAACTCCTGTCGGTCGATCGCGATCCCGCATTTTCCAGGGAACAATGCGCGCCCCAGCCGTCCTGATATTCGGTCCCCGCCAGCTCAGTGCTGCCGCGGGTCTGCGGCCGGCTGGCAAATCCACGTGAGAAATCAGGACGTTTGCCTGCGGTCATCGCGGTCAGGATGTCACGGCGGCGGACCTGGTCGCCAAGAAAATGCGGCGAGGCCGGCACGATGGTCGAGTTGGACGGCTTGTCCGCAAGCCAATCGACGCCCGGGAAGTGAAAGCCGCCGATGCCGCGGGTCTGGTGGCAGCCGGCGCAGGTGACGTCATTGAGGCGGCGCTGGAAGCCCGCGACCGAGCGGACGTTCTGCATGTCCCCGCGCGCGGCAGCTTGCTTCAACGCACCAACCACGTCGTTGTCGGAGAAGACCGGCTCGCCCTGTCCCTCTCCGTTGCCCTCCCCTTGCACCATCCCGAACTCCGGCTGCAACGGAGAAGCATCGAGGCCGGCTGGCGTCGGCACGATTGCAGCCTTGGCCAGGAATTTCTCGGGGATCAGCACCGTACCGCGATCGAAGTCGCGAAGATGATCGGGCGCGAGCAGCCAATCCCTGAAGTCGCGCCGGAGATCATTGTCAGCGAGAATGCGGTCGCGGTCGATCTGGTTCTCCAGCGTCGATTCCTCGAACGTCTTCGAGGCGGCGTCGTACTTGAACACCTTGAGCAGATAGTCGGAGCGGAAATCGTGCAGCGCCGATTTCGCCGCAACTGAGATCTGAATGTTGGTCTCGATGCGATCGAGCATCGCATCGTAAGGGAAGAAGTCGCTGCCGATCAGCCCCTGCCAGTCGCCATTGCCGAGCCAGCGTCGCGCGACCTCGGCGCAGGTGATCGGCTTGCCGTTCCCGTCCATCTGGCGCACGTCGCGCGCCTTCATCACCAGATTGAGCGTCATCGGCAGCCGCGTGGCTGTCCTGCCGCCATCCGGTTTGGTCTCGAAACGCACAAGACGATAGATCAGCCTGATCTCGCCGCAGGAGTCTTCCGAGACATAGGCCCGGTCCATGCGGTTGACGATGCCGGCCAGCACGAAACGGGTGTCGCGGGATTTCAGATTGGCGCGATCGAACAATTGTACGTCGAAGCCCTCGCCGACGCCGATGGTCTCGGTCGGATATGCCGCCTTCTGCTGGGCGACGTAGCGATCGATCTCCGCCTCGATCGCGGGAGGAATCTCCTTGAGCTGCGACAACCACGAAAACATCAGATCGGTCGTCAGCGGAAAGTTCGCGTTCCGCTCCGGCCACAACAGGCGCGAGATCGTGAGCGCATCGTGCTGGTCGAGCTCGCGCAGGAGATCGGGATCGGTGATCGCCGTGCCGCGTGCCAGTTGCGCGTTCTCCGCGGCCAACAACGACACGATGCCGCCGAAAAATACGGCGGCGGCAACGAGAATTCGCAAGGCGCGGCTCATGCCTCAGGTAACACCGCGCAGGGACGGCTATTCAAGCAAAAAGGCGCTTCACATCGTGGTGAAGCGCCTTTTCGGAAATCGGATATGGGCCGCTCAGCGCGCGACGATCAGCCCCTTGCTGGTGACGACCACCCAGCGGCCGTCCTGACGGCGGATCGCATCGACACGGCCAACCCCTGGGATGGGGTCACCGGCATACACCTCGTAGAGGCCACCGCGGCCCTCGACCAGTGCGCCGCCGTTGGAGACGTCGCGCAGCACCCAGCCTTCGACCGTCGGCAACCGGCCGACCTCGGTCTTGGGTGCGACGGGAGCCGGCGCAGCTGCGGCGGTTGCAACCTGGGTCGGTGCGATCGAACCAGTGGTCTCCTTGGCGGGCACGGCGGCTGCGGCCTGGACGGGCGCCGCGGGCGGGGTGGCGCGGAGCTTGTCGACCGTCTCGGACAGCTTTGCGATCTTGGCCATTGGCTCGGCCTGCGCCTTCTCGAGCTTGTCGAGGCGGTCGTTGGTCCGGTTGAACTGGCCGAGGCCGGTCTTGGAGGTATGCTCGACGTTGGCTTTGAGCGCGACGACATCGGCATCAATCCGGGCGACCGAGGATTCCAGCGCGCTGGTGTCGGCAACCTGTGCCGGCGCGGAGCTTGCGAAGTGCATCATCCCTGCGGTCGCGAGCGCGCCGCTGATGGCGCCGACACTGGCTGCAATCGCCACTACCGCGGCCATCGCCGACAGGCGGCGCGCGCCGCCGCTCTCGCGCGGCTCGTCCGCCTTCACATGCGGCGCAAACTCCTCACGGTCCCAGGACCGCTCTGCGGGTGCCATGACGATGAGCTTGCCGGGCTTTGGCTCGGACTTGGTCTCGGCTTTGGGCTCAACCTGGGCCTCGAACTTCGGCACCTCGATCCGCGGCGGCTCAATCTCGATCGGATCAGGCTTGGGCGGCGCCTCGTGGTCAGGGGCAATCGAAGGGGCCTCGATTCCCGCAGACTCGACGGCCTGCGGCGCGGTCGCGGCGGCTTCGACGACGCTCGTCTGCTCACCGGTCGTTTGGGCAGCCTGCTCAGCCATTGGTTCGCTCACAGCTCAAATACTCCACTCTGGATTGACCTTTTGGTAACTTTCATTGCTTGCGAAATCCTTACTTCGGGACCCGCTTACCGAAATTTTAGGGAGTCATCCGGGGCCGAATTGGGCCGGGAACGTGGAACCGGTGTGGCGGGTATGAAGCAATTTGTAACCGGGCGAAGATGAACGGCCGCGCAACGGACAGGGTCTGCCGCCCCCACGTGGTCAACGACGGGCGTGGATGACGCCCGCTCTGTCCACATCACTGTCCGTCACATCAGCACCGGTGCATCCGGCAGCTCGTTGGGGTGCGGGCCGCTTGACGGAAAGTGCTTTGTCAGCTCCCGGGACACCGCCTCGATGCCGCCGATCACGCCGCGCTCGAACTGCCCCGACCTGAACTCGACTTCCATGGCGCGGCAGATGCTCTCCCAACGCTCGCCACCAACCTTCGCATCGATACCGCGGTCGGCGATGATCTCGACATCGCGGTCGGCGAGCAGGAGATAGATCAGGACACCATTGTTGTGCGCGGTGTCCCAGATGCGCAGTTGCGAGAACACGTCGAGCGCGCGCTCGCGCGCCGGCTGGTTGCGAAACAGCGGGCCGCCGTCGAGCGCGCCTTCCACCACGAAGCGGAGCTGGCCGGAATGGCTGGCTTCGCCGCGCTTGATCGCCTGCTCGATGCGGTCGAGCACGCCCTTCGGGAACACCTGCTTGGCACGCCAATGGTGCTGGAGCAGATGCCGGGTGATGCGCCTGATGCTCATGACCTACCAGCTCCCCGAGGCGCCGCCGCCGCCAAAACTGCCGCCACCACCGCTGAAGCCGCCGCTCGACGACGACCCGCTGCTCCAGCCGCCGGATGACGAGCCGCTCGACCACGAGCCACGACGCGAGGACCCCGTGCCCGATCCCGCCCCAAACAGATCGGCGATAAACGTCAGGACAGCGCCGAGCACACCGACGCCCAGTCCGATGACCGCTGAGCCGATCACGAACCAGGCGAGGACACCAACGATCGCTCCCGTTATTCCCGAACCGAACAGCCGCCCGAACATGGAGCGCAGGATGCCTCCGATGACCAGCGGGCCGAACAGCAGGAAGTAGAAAAGCGGCTCGACGTCGTTCCAATCGCCGAAATTCACGCTGCGCGAGGGCGTCGGCAGCGGCTCGCCGTCGATGACGCGGATCATGCGGTCGACGCCCGCCGTGATGCCGCCGGCGAAATCGCCGCTCCTGAATTTCGGCGTGATGGCTTCATCGATGATGCGCCGCGACGTGACGTCGGTGAGCGCGCCCTCGAGGCCGTAACCGACCTCGATGCGCAAATGCCGGTCGTTCTTGGCCACAACGAGGATGGCGCCGTCGTCGACCTTCTTGCGTCCGATCTTCCAGGCCTCCGCGACGCGGATCGCGAATTGCTCGATGGTCTCCGGGTCCGTCGTCGGCACGATCAGGACGGCGATCTGGCTGCCCTTGCGCATCTCGAAGTCCTGCAGCTTTTGCGACAGCGCGGCGATGTCGCCGCTGGAGAGCGTGCCGGTCTGATCGACCACGCGGCCGGTCAGTTGCGGCACGGCGACATCGGCTGAGGCGGGGAGCGCAAAGGTGAACAGGAGCGCGAAGACGAGGACGAATGCTGAGAAGCCCAAAACGGCACGCCACAACATCGTTGTCATCGCCCGCGAAGGCGGGCGATCCAGTATTCCAGAGGCAGCAGTGATTGAACCGTGAAGCCGCGGCGTACTGGATTCCCCGCTTTCGCGGGGAATGACGGTGGTGGGTGGGGCATGCATCGGGGTCGAAGGCACTTACTTCGACGGCGCGGGCGCCGGATTGAAATCGACCTTCGGCGCGGTCGAGATTTCCTTCTCGTTCCCGACCGTGAAGTTCGGCTTTTCCTTGTAGCCGAACATCATCGCCGTGACGTTGCTCGGGAACGAACGGATGGTGACGTTATAGTCCTGCACCGCCTTGATGTAGCGGTTGCGCGCCACCGTGATGCGGTTCTCGGTGCCTTCGAGCTGCGACATCAAATCCTTGAACAGCGCATCCGACTTGAGCTGGGGGTAGTTCTCGGTGACCACGAGCAGCCGCGACAGCGCGCCGGAGAGTTCGCCCTGGGCGGCCTGGAATTTCTGGAATGCGGCGGGATCGTTCAGCACCTCGGGCGTCGCCTGGATGCTGCCGACCTTGGCGCGGGCATTGGTGACGCCGAGCAGCACGTCCTTCTCCTGCTGCGCAAAACCCTTCACCGAGTTGACGAGGTTGGGCACGAGATCGGCGCGACGCTGATACTGGTTCACGACCTCGGACCAATTGGCCTTGATCTGCTCGTCCTCGCTCTGGATCGCGTTATAGCCGCAATTGGTGAGGCTCAACGAGGCCAGCGCCGCCAGCACGGTCAGGATCTTGCGCATCAAATTTCTCCCGGTGGAATCGGGCGCAAGCTACCAGATTGCGCGCGCGAGATGCCAGACATCTTGCGTCCCGGCCGTGGCCTGTGAAAAGCAGCCGATGTACGCAAGCCTCTTGCTTAATCCTGGCTGTAATAGTCAACTTGAGGGAACAATAATGCCAGGTCGGGAACGCCAGGGGAACGCGATGAGCTCGTTCGAGACCATCCTCGTGGAGAGGCCGGAGCCGGCGATTGCCCGGGTCGTGATGAACCGGCCCGACGCGCGCAACGCGCAGAACCTGCAAATGACCTACGATCTCAACGCCGCCTTCGACGAGGCGGTGCAGGACGACGCGGTCAAGGTGATCATTCTCGCCGGCAATGGTCCGCACTTCTCCTCAGGCCATGACCTGCGACCCGGCAGCAAGAATGAAGCGGGCGTGGATTTTCCCCCGATCGGAAATTGGGGCGGCTTCGCCGAAGCAAACGCCCATGGCCGCTTCGCGCGCGAGCAGGAGATCTATCTCCAGATCACCCGGCGCTGGCGCAACCTCGCCAAGCCGACAATTGCAGAGGTTCACGGCAAGTGCATCGCCGGCGGCCTGATGCTGGCCTGGGCCTGCGATCTCATCATCGCGAGTGACGATGCGCAGTTCTGCGATCCCGTGGTCACCATGGGTGTCTGCGGCGTCGAATGGTTCGTGCATCCCTGGGAGCTCGGCCCGCGCAAGGCCAAGGAATTTCTGTTCACGGCCGACGCATGGAGCGCGCAGGAGGCGCATCAACTCGGGATGGTCAACCGGGTCGTGCCGCGCGCAGAGCTGTCATCCGCCGTGCTGGCGCTGGCGCGCAAAATCGCGTCAAAACCGTCCTTTGCGCTGAAGCTGACCAAGGAAGCCGTGAATCGTTCGGTTGACGTGATGGGCCAACCGGCTGCAATCGACCAGGCCTTTGCGCTGCATCAGCTCTGTCACGCGCATAATCTTCAGGAATTCGGCATGATCGTCGATCCATCGGGCCTACACCCCTCCGTCCGCAAGCCGCCGGCCGCCGCGGAGTAGACAGGATGGATCTCAATCTCAGCGACGAGCAACGCCTGCTGCGCGAAAGCGCGGAGCGCTTCGTGGCCGAAAGCTACGATGCCGATCACCGCCGCAAGATGGCGAACGATCCGCTCGGCTTCAGTCCGGCGGTGTGGAAACAATTCGCAGAACTGGGCTGGCTGGCGCTGCCGATCGCGGAGGAGTGTGGCGGGCTCGGCGGCAGCGCGGTCGAGATCGGTATTTTGATGGAAGCCTTCGGCCGCGGGCTTGTGTCGGAGCCGTATATCGCGTCGGTCGTGCTTGGCGCCGCGTTGATCGAGCGATGCGGCAGCATGGCGCAGAAGCAGGCCATCCTGCCGAAGATCGCGGACGGATCGTTGAAGCTCGCGCTCGCGCATTCCGAGCGCGCGGCGCGGTTCGATCTTGCCAAGGTCGCAACCACCGCCCACAGCACGGCGCAAGGCTGGCGCCTGGCCGGTCGCAAGATTGCCGTGCTCGATGGCCACGCCGCCGACGAGATCATCGTCTCCGCGCATATCCATGATCATCAGGGCTCCTCCGGCCGCATCGGCCTGTTCCTGGTGCAGGCGACAACTCCGAGTGTTGCGATCTCCGACTACGAGCGCCTCGGCGGCGGGCGGGCCTGCAACATCGAGCTGTCGGACGTGCAACTGCCGGAGGATGCCTTGCTCGGCAACGGGCATGACGCGCTGCCGGCAATCGAATGGGCTGTTGATCGCGCCATGGCTGCGCTTGGCGCCGAGGCCGTCGGCATCATGCAGGTGCTGCTGGACACCACGCTGGAGTACACAAAAATCCGGAAGCAATTCGGCCGGCCGCTCGCGGCCAACCAGGTGATCCGCCACCGCCTCGCCGACATGGCGGTGCAGGTCGACGAAGCGCGCTCGATGGCGTTGCGCGCCGCGCTGAAGCTCGACGCCGATCCGGTCGAGCGCGCGCGGGCCGCGTCGGGCGCGAAGGCGAAGATCGGCAGATCTGCGCGCTTCGTCGGCGAGCAGTCGATCCAGCTTCACGGCGGCATGGGCGTCACCGAGGAGCTCGAGGTCGGCGCCTATTTCAAGCGGCTGGTCGCGTTCGACACGCTGTTCGGCGGCAGCGCCCACCATTATGGCCGCCACGCCCGGCTTGGCCGCGCCAGCGTGCCGGCCTGATACAAGGAGCGCATCATGGACCTGTCGTTCAATGCCGAGGAGCGCGCCTTCCAGGACGAGGTGCGCGGCTTCATTGCCAGAAACCTCACCGAGGAGATGAAGCGCGCGACGGCGCTGACGCCGTCGGTGTTCTCCGATCCCGATATCGGCATGGCCTGGCAGCGCACGCTGCACAAGCAAGGCTGGGGCGCGCCGGGCTGGCCGGTCGAGCATGGCGGGCCGGATTGGACCCCGGCGCAGCGCTGGATCTTCGAGACTGAAAGCGCGCGGGCCGGCGTGCCCAATGTCAATGTGATGGGCGTGAAGATGGTCGGGCCCGTCATCATCGGCTTCGGCTCGCCCGAGCAGAAGAACTTCTACCTGCCGCGCATTCTGTCCGGTGAGGATTATTGGTGCCAAGGCTATTCCGAGCCGGGCTCCGGCTCCGATCTCTCCTCGCTGAAGACGCGCGCGGTGCGCGATGGCGACGACTACGTCATCAACGGCACCAAGATCTGGACCACGCATGCCCACCACGCCAACCGCATGTTCGCGCTGGTGCGCACCAGCGACGGGCCACGGCAGCAGGACGGCATCAGCTTCATCCTGATCGACATGAAGACACCGGGCATCACGACGCGTCCTATCCTCACCATCGGCGGCGACCACGAGGTCAACCAGGTATTCTTCGACGACGTGCGCGTTCCCGTGGCGAACCGCGTCGGCGAGGAAGGCAAGGGCTGGACCTACGGCAAGTATCTGCTCGAGTTCGAGCGCGGCTCCGGCATCGCCTCGGCGAAGCTGCGCGAGGGGCTGAAGGCGATCGCGGAGCTTGCCGAGTCCGATCTGACGGGCCGCGCGATCGACAGTCCCGACATCGCGACGCGCATCTCCGAAGTCGAGGTCGACATCGACGCGCTGGAGATGACCGAGCTGCGCGTGCTGTCGGCGCTGCAGGCCGGACAGAATCCCGGTGCGGTGTCGTCGATCCTGAAGCTGCGCAACAGCGAGATCCGCCAGGCCGTGACCCGGCTCGGCGCCGACGTCATCGGCCATGACGCCCTCGCGGTCGAGCCGATGCGCCCGCTCTACAAGCTCAACCACAAGCCGGCGATGCCGGAGGAGATGCTGACGGTGATGCCGGAATATCTCAACGGCCGCGCCTATACGATCTTCGGCGGCACCTCGGAGATCCAGCGCGATATTATTGCGAAGATGATGTTGGGGATCTGAGGGGCACTGGCACTACATTCTCACTGTCGTCCCGGTCTCACTGTCGTGGGGGGGGCGGGGCGGGGGGCGGGGTGTGTTTTTTTGGGGGGCGCGCCACCCCAAAGCCCCCGAACCCCCCCCCCCCCCCCCCCCCCGCCCCCGCCCCCCCCCCCTCGCCCCCGCCGCCCCCCCCCCCCCCCCCGCCGGGGGGGGGGCGGCGCGCGCGCCCGCCCCCCCCCCCCCCCCACGAGTTGGATTTGTGGCGACAGCCAGCACGACAATGGCCGCTAACCGCCCACCTTCGCATCCCAGATCGCCTGCCAGATCTTCTGCGGCGTCAGGGGCGTGTTGAGCTGGGTGATGCCGAGCTCGGCGAGCGCATCCATCACGCCGTTGGTGACGCAAGGGGGGCCACCGATGGCGCCGGATTCGCCGCAGCCCTTGGCGCCGAGCGGATTGGTGCGACAGGGCGCGGAATCGTCGAGCGTCACCACGATCGGCGGAACGTCGTCGGCGCGCGGGATGCAATAGTCCTGGTAGCTCGCGGTGAGCAGCTGGCCGTCGGCATCATAGGACACCCCCTCATACAGCGCCTGGCCGATACCCTGCGCCACACCGCCATGGATCTGTCCCGTCACCAGCATCGGGTTCACCGCGACACCGACGTCGTCGACCGTGGTGTAGCGCACGACCTTGGAGACGCCGGTCTCGGGATCGATTTCGACCTCGCAGATATGGGTGCCGTTCGGCCAGCTCGGACCGTCCACCTCGCCTTCGGAATCGACGCTGAGCTTTGCGCCGCCTTCTTTCTCGGCAATGTCGAACAGGCTGATGCGGCGGTCGGTGCCGACCACGGTGAGCATGCCGCCCTGATATTCAATGTCCTCGATCGAGGTCTCCAGCACGTTCGCCGCCTTCTCGCGCGCCTTCTGGATCAGATCGTTGGATGAGACCGCGACCGCCGTGCCGCCGACGAACAGCGAACGCGAGCCGACGCTGCCGAAGCCCGTCGCCAGATCGGTGTCGCCCTGGACCACGTCGATCTTGTCCATGGGGATGCCGAGCGTGTCGGAGATCATCTGGGTGTAGGTGGTCTGCAACCCCTGCCCCATCGCCATGGTGCCGGAATGCAGGACGACGCGGCCCTGCGCGGTCGCATGCAGGCTGACCTTCTCGGTGTGGGCGCGGCCGCCGGTCCATTCGATATAGGAGGTGAGCCCGCGGCCGTAGAGCAGGCCCTTCTTCTTCGCCGCCTTCTTGCGCGCGGCAAAGCCGTCCCAATCCGCAAGCTTCACGGCACGATCGAGCATGTGCGCGAAGGCGCCGGAATCGTAAACCTGCCCTGCAGCGTTGGTGTAGGGCAGTTGCGCCGGCTTGATGTAATTCGCTTTCCGGATCGCGCGCGGATCCATGCCGATTTTTCGTGCAGCCGCGTCGAACAGGCGCTCGACGATGAACACGGCCTCCGGGCGGCCCGCACCGCGATAAGCGCCGACCGGCGCGGTGTGGGTCATCACCGACTTCACCTCGAAATGTACCAGCGGCAAATCGTAGACGCCGGTCTGCACGAACGGCCCCAGCACCAGCGGGATGATATTGGCCGCGCCTGAGGAATACGCGCCGGTGCAGCCGATCGAGCTGACGCGGTAGGCCAGCACCTTGCCCTTCTCGTCGAGCGCAAAGGAAGCTGTCGAGGTAAGATCGCGGCCGTGGGTGCCACCGACGAATTCGTCGGTGCGGTCGCCGCGCCAGCGGATCTTCCTGTTCAGCTTGGTTGCGGCATAGGCGACGATGCCGTCCTCGGGATAGAGGTTGGTCTTCTGGCCAAAGCCGCCGCCGATATCGCCGACCAGCACGCGAACGCTGTCCTTGGGACGCTTCAGCACGGCCTCGGCCAGCACGTCGCGGGTCGAGGCAGGCGTCTGCGACTGCACATGCAGCAGGAGACGGCCGGACGTCTTGTCGATCTCGGCAATGGTCGAGCGCGGCTCCATCGCCGAGGGCACCAGGCGCTGGCTGACGAGATCGAGCTCGACGGTATGCGCCGCCCTGGCAAAAGCCTCGTCCACCTTGGCGGCATCGCCGTAAGCCATCGCGCCGACGATGTTGTCGGGGGCCTCCGGCCACACCACGGGCGCGCCGGGCTTGACCGCCTCGACGGGATCGACCACCGCCGGCTGCACGTCATATTCGACCACGATCGCTTCGGCTGCGCTCTGCGCGTCGGCACGCGAGGAGGCCACCACGGCAGCCACGGCCTCGCCCGCATAGCGCACGATGTCGTGCGCCAGCAGACGGCGTGGCGGCACCGTCATCGGCTTGCCGTCGGGGCGCTTGAAGATGCTCAAGGTCGGGATAACGCCGATGTCGTCCTTGACGAGGTCGGCGCCGGTATAGACCGCGGTCACGCCGGGCATCGCCGTGGCGGCGCTGGTGTCGATCGAGACGATCTTCGCATGGGCATGCGGCGAGCGCAGCAGGTACAACCACAGCGCGCCATCTTCCGGCTTGTCGTCGATGAACTGCCCCTTCCCGGTGAGCAGTCGCTGGTCTTCCAAACGCTTGACGGGCTGCCCCGCTCCGAAACGCAAATTGCCGGGAAGAATGTTCATTCCACCATGTCCTTGAAACCCAGAAAACGACCGCGGGGGTTTTAGCCGATTTTGCGGTCGATACAACCGAGCCGCGGCACATCTGCATTGCGTGTCACGCCCGCTCTGGCCGCAGATTGCCGGGTCAGGAGCGCTCTATGTCGATGATGCCCACATTGATATCACGGGTGTCCGAATCCCGCTTTACTGTGAGGCGAACGGTCTTACCGGCACCGGCCTGCTCGAGCGCATCAGTCAGGTCGGAGAGCCGCCGCACCGGCTTGCCTTCCACCGCGGTGATGATGTCTCCGACCGTTCCGGTCGACAAGTTGACACCGCGAATCCCCGCCTGTTCCGCAGGGCTGCCGGGGGCTGTCCGGACCACGATCACCCCTTGGACGCCAAGCCGCGTCGACACATCCTCGCTGGCGGCGACGATGCCGATGCCGGGCGTCGGCACGCGGCCATTGCGAATAAGCTCGGGGACAATCCGGTTCACGACGTCCACCGGCACCGCGAAACCGATGCCTGCATTCGAGCCGGACGGCGATATGATCGCAGTCGTGACGCCGATCAGCCGGCCGGCGGAGTCCAGCAGCGGCCCGCCCGAATTGCCCGGGTTGATTGCGGCATCCGTCTGGATGACATTGGCAATCTCCCGGCCGCCATGGGTCGGAAGCCTCCGCTTGAGGGCACTGATGATGCCGCTCGTCATCGACTGATCTAGCCCGAAAGGATTGCCGATCGCAAACGCGGATTGCCCGACTTTCAGGTCGGTCGAACTGCCGAGAGCCACCTGCGGTGGAAGCTCGCGCACGCTGCGGATCCGCAGGACCGCAAGATCGTAATTGGGGGCGGTGCCGATCAGATCAACCCGAGCCACCTCTCCCGACGCAAAGCGGACCGCGATCTCGCCGCCATTGGCCACGACATGGTTGTTCGTGACGAGATGCCCGTCGCGGTCCCAGACAAATCCCGTGCCGGAAGCGCCGCCCTGCCCCTCCTCTCCCATGACTGGAGTAGCGGCCGATCTCACCGCAACCTGGACAACCGAGGGCGACACTCGTTCGAAGATGTCGATGGTGGCCCTTTCGGCCTCGGACAGCGGACCACGTTGCTCGACGGCGCGCGCGGAGGGGGTTGTCCATGGCGCATGCTGGACCTTCACGGCAGTTACCACGAGCAGCAGGGCGGCAAAAGCCGCCGCAATGATTGCGTAGCGACGATTCATCAGTGATCACCGTGTCGTATGCTGAAGACGATCTCTCGAATGCACATGCCGGGAGGTGACAGAGCCAGCTCACGCAGCAACGTCGAAAATGAATGGAAGTTTCTCGAATCGGGCAGCTAAGGACGGTTCCGCTGCCCGTGCCGGGGCCCATTGCCGCGTGACAAACCGCTACGCCAGCTCCCGCAATGCCGCTTCTACGACCTTGCGCGCATCGGCGGTGAGAGCGGCCTGCGGCGGGACAGGATCGCCGACGTCGTACCCCTGGATGGCCAAGCCGGCCTTGATGCAGGCCGCCAGGTTGAAGCGGGCAAAAGCTTCGTTGATGCGCCACAGCCTGCGCTGGAGCGCCATCGCCTCGTCCCAGCGGCCGGCCTTGCAGAGGTCGTAGAGCGCGACGCTCTGGCGCGGAATGATGCAGGCGGGGCCCGCCATCCAGCCGAGGCCGCCGATCAGCATCACCGCGGCCGGGATATGGGCGGAGGCGGAGAACACCCGCAAGGCATCGCCGCAGCGGTTCATGATCGAGAGCAGCCGGCCGGTGTTGGTCGAGGCGTCCTTGATGTAGCCGATGCGCGGATGTTCGGCGAGGCGCGCGATGATTTCGAGGGTGAGATCGGAGCGCTGGAATTGCGGATTGGTATAGATGACGACGGGGATGTCCACGGCATCCGCGATGGCGCGGAAATAGGATTCGATCTGGGCGTCGGCGAGCGGGAAATACGCTTCCAGGATCGCCAGAATGCCGTCGGCGCCGAGCTTCTGATACGCCTTCGCCTGCGCCACCGCATCTGCCGTCGAGGTGGAGGCGACGCCCGCGACAACAGGCACACGTCCCCTTGCCGCCTCGATCGTGGTCTGCACGACCGCGGTGCGTTGGGCGGCGTTGAGATAGGCGAACTCGCCGGTCGAGCCGAGCGGGGTCAGACCGTGGACGCCCGCGCCGATCAGATCGTCGCAGAGCTTTGCGAGGACGTTCGTCCGCACCGCGCCATCGGCAGCGACGGGAGAGACGAGATAAGGGAAGACGCCGCGAAAATCGGACATGTCAGGTGTGAATCCCGGAAACTGGCTAGCGCCTGACGGTCTTACCAACGCTCGTGCCGGCGATCAAATCCTGATCAGCCGCACCCGCGTGCCCCAGGGATCGATCGCCTCAACGCCGTCCGCTAGCGCCGTGACTTTCGCGCCGCCCTTGCGCAGGCGCTCTTCCTGTGCGGCGAGCAGATCCTGCTTAGCTGTCACCAGCGAGAACCAGGCGAGCCCCGTTGTCTGATCGTCGCGTTGGCCGGCGCCCTCGCTCTGCCACACGTTTATGCCGAGATGATGATGGTAGCGTCCCGACGACAGGAACGCGGCGCCGTTGCGGCTGCGGGTCGGGTCGAGTCCGATCGTGCCGTGGTAGAAATTCTGCGCCTGCGCGAGGTCGCCGACGCGCAGATGCATGTGGCCGATGCGCATTCCGTCCGGTGCCTTGGCATAATCAGGCACGCGCGTATTGGTCAGCGACAGCAGGTCGGGAATGTCGAGCTCGTCGGCCGCCATCTTCACGTTGCCTTCGCTCCACTGCCATTGCGAGGGATCGCGGTCGGCATAGACCTCGATGCCGTTGCCTTCGGGATCGTCGAGATAGACGGATTCGCTGACGAGATGATCGGCAAAGCCCGACAGCGGCACGCGATGCGAAGCGGCTGCTACCAGCCAGCGGGCCAAGTCCTTGCGGGTCGGCATCAGGAAGGCGGTGTGATAGAGGCCGGCGGCGTTGCGCGGCTCGATCTCGGCATCAGGACGGGCCTCCAGCACCAGCAGCGCGATGCCGGCCGTGCCGAGCTTGGCGGCGCTCGCCGAGCGTTCCATCACGGTGAGCCCGATCACGTCGCGGTAGTAGTTCGCAACCTTGTCGAGATTCTTCACCCGGAGCGTCACCATGCCGACGCGCATCGGCGTGCGGCTGGCATAGGTCGGACCGCCGCCCTGCGGTGTGCCCTCGGCGCGCGCCGCGCCCGCAGCCGCCATTGCGAGCGAGCTGGCGCCGGCGAGTTGAAGCAGGGTGCGGCGGGTAAGGTCGATGGTCATCAATCAGGGCTCGCAAAAAGGCTTGAGGCCGTACGGCACAAGGTCGAGCCGATTGCTACACGTTCCCGTGAGCGGCTCCAATCACATGTTCGTCGGCCGTGCTCTTACGGACCAGCTTCCCTGCTTATTTCCTGGCCATGCGGCCAGTTACGCGATCGCCCGCGACATCCCAGATTGAGGACAGCTTTACAGGAGCCTGCCATGACCGACTCAACTCCCCTGACTTCGCTGTCGTCCGCGCTCGCGGATATGGTGTCCCGCACCGCGCCGTCCGTCGTCGCCGTCCATTCGCATCGTTCCCGCGCCACCGGCTTCGTCTGGAAACCCGGCCTGATCGTCACCGCCGACGAGGCGCTGGCCGACGAGGGCGACGTCGAGATCGGCCTCCCCGACGGCAGCACCGCGGCCGCCACGATCGCCGGCCGCGACCATACGACGGATATCGCACTGCTGCGCGCCGATACGGCGATTGCCCCGGTCAAGCTGGCCACAATTGTGCCGCCCCTTGGCGCGTTGTCGGTCGTCGTCGCCACCAACCGCGATACGCCGAGCGCCGCGCTCGCGATGGTGTCGCAGTCCGGCAAGAGCTGGCGCTCCCTGCGCGGCGGCGACATCGACGCGCGGATCGAGCTCGACGTCCGCTTGCGCTCCAGCCAGCAGGGCGGCCTCGCGCTCGACGCATCGGGCGAAGCCTTCGGCATGGCCGTGCTCGGCCCGAGGCGTGTGCTAGTGATCCCGACAGCGACGATCGAGCGGGTCGCGGCCCAGTTAGAGGCGCGCGGCCGCATCGCACGCGGATATCTCGGCCTCGGGCTGCAGCCGGTCCGGCTCGACGACGGCGTCGGCGCGATGGTGATGAATGTCGACAAGGCCGGCCCTTCGGCGGCGGCCGGCATCCGCCAGGGCGACGTCATCGTCGCGGTCAACGACCAGAAGCTGTCCGGCGTGCGCGCGCTGTCGCGGACGCTGGGTCCGGCGAGCGTGGGCGCGGTGGTCGATATCGCGGCGCGCCGCGGCGGCGAGCCGGTCAGCTTCAAGGTCACGATCGGCGAGAGGCCGGCGGCGTGAGCGAGGACATCGCGCCCGAGATCGTGTTGGCTTTGGAGATCGACGATCCCGCCCTCGCCGATCGCCTGGCTGCTCTGCTCGGCAATATCGCCGGGCTTCGCCTCGCCGAACCCGGCGAGAAAGCCGTCGCGACGATTGTCACTCGCGATCCGCGCATCATGCCTGAGGACATTGCGCTGACGCAGCGTGAGCTCGACGTGCTGGCGTTGATGGCGGAAGGCGGCTCCAACAAGATGATCGCGCGTCAGCTCGGCATTTCCGTCCACACGGTGAAATTCCATGTCGGCTCGCTGCTCGACAAGCTTGACGCTACCGGCCGCACCGATGCGGTGGCACATGCGGCCCGCCGCGGCGTGATCGAGCTCTAGGTCGGGTGCGGCGGGAAGCTGAGCTGGACCGTCAGGCCCGGCGCGTTGTCGTGCAGGGCAATCTCGGCACCATGGAGGCGAGCGACCGCGGCGACCAGGCTTAAGCCAAGGCCGTTACCCGGGGTGTAGCGGCTCTGCTCGAGCCGGTAGAAGCGTTTGAACACGTGATCGCGCTGATCCGCCGGAATGCCCGGGCCGTCGTCGGCGATCGCGATCGTCGCACCGCCGTCGGTGCTGCTGCAGGTGACGGTCACCTGCCCGCCTTTGCAGCCGTGCTTGATCGCGTTGTCGACGAGATTGGCGATAGCGTCGAACAGCAGGTCGCGATCGCCAATAATCGCCACCTCGCGATCGCCGCCGAGGCTGAGCCGCGTCGCAACCTGTTCGGCGGCGGCATCGTAGAGCTCGACGACCTCGCCGGCGATTTCGGCGAGATTGAGGGTGCGAAACGCACTACGGCGGGCGCGGGTCTCGATCTCCGAGATGCGCGTGATGGAGGCGAACATGCCGAGCACGGCGTCGAGATCGGCGATGGTGTCACCGATCAGCGCCGCGTCGGCCTCGCCATTGCGCGAGGCGTGATAAGCCTTTTCCAGCCGACCCCGCATGCGCGTCAGCGGCGTACGCAAATCATGGGCGACGTTGTCGCTGACCTGCTTGACCTCTCCCATCAAAGTCTCGATGCGGTCGAGCATCTGGTTGAGGTTTTCGGCGACCCGGTCCCATTCGTCGTGACTGCCGCGCAAGGGAATGCGCTGGTCGAGGCCCGACATCATGATGGCGCGGCTGGTGGCGTTGATCTCCTCGATCCGCCCGACCGTGCGGCGCGTCACCAGCACCGCGGCGAGCCCGGCGAGCACCAGCATCAGCACGGCGACAGCGGCCATTGCGAGCTCGATCATCGCGGTGAAGCCGCTGTGGTCGCCGGCATCGCCGACACGGCTCTGCACATAGGCGATCGTGCCGAAATAGACATAGGCCATGATCGCCGCGACGATCAGCCCGAACGCCGCGATCGCGATCAGCGCAAGGCGGAAGGTCGAGGAGCGGAGCGTTTTAGCCAGGAGCACGGAGACAATATCCGATGCCGCGGATGGTGTGGATCAGCGGATAGGCCTGGGCATCATCGACCTTGCGACGGACGCGTCCGACATAGACGTCGATGATGTTGGTGGAGGGATCGAAATGCAGATCCCAGACATGCTGGAGCAGCATCGCACGCGAGACGACGCGGCCCTCGTTGCGGACCAGATATTCGAGTAATTGGAATTCCCGCGGCAACAGCGGAATCTTCCGGCCGCGGCGGCTCGCGCTGCGTGCGATCAGGTCGATGGCGAGATCGCCGACCCGCAGGATCGTCTCCTTGGCGACGGTGTCGCTGCGCCGGCCGAGTGCCTCCAGCCGCGCCAGCAATTCGGTGAAGGAGAACGGCTTGACGAGATAATCGTCGCCGCCGGCCCGCAAGCCGCGCACGCGGTCGTCGACCTCGCCAAGTGCGGAAATGATTAGGAACGGCGCGGCGATGCCGTCGTCGCGCAACTGGCGCATCACGCTGATGCCGTCGATATCGGGCAGCATGCGGTCGATGGTGATCACGGCATAGTCGCGCGCGGCGCCGTGGCTGAGCGCTTCGCGCCCGGTGGCGGCGAGATCGACGTCGTAGCCGGAAGTCGTCAGCTCCTCGACGAGCTGGCCTGCGGTTTCCGCGTCGTCCTCGACGACCAGAATGCGGCGGTGAGCTCCGGTCATGACAAACTCCGCGCGACGATCGCCACCAGACTATCCCGTTCCGGGGCTGAGCGGAACCGTCCGATGACGATCGCGACAATGGTGCGGTACGGCGATGCTAGTACCAAGAGTCTCCGCACACATTGACCCATTGCCACCCATAGGGCGTCAAGCTCCTGCGCCAGCAGCCGTCATAGTAGCCGGCATAGATGAAAGGTGCTCCGAAGAAGAAGCGATGGTGGTGCCGGAAGAAGGCATGGCGGCCGATGAAGGGCCTGCCGTGCCAGCCGGAGCCAGCGAAGCGCGGCCCGATCGCCGCATGCGCGAAACGTGCACCGCCAAAGCCCGGGCCGCCGAAACGGGCGCCGCCCATGCCGCCGACGCGCATACCACCGAAGCCACCGGTGTGCATGCCGCCGCCACCGAAATGCCCACCACCGCCGAATCCGCCATGACCGCCACCGCCACCGCCACCGCCTCTGGCAAGCACCGGTGAAGCGAGCGCCATCACCGCTGCGATCGTCACCGCGGTGAGGCCTTTGAGAATCCTGTTGTCCATCGAAGCATCCTCCGTGCTGCGCGACAATATTCTGCCGCGCGAGGAGGATCAGATGAGAGGAAGGGACAGGCGCCTTCAACTTACAAACGCGCCAGATTCTGACGCGGAAGTTAGGGAGACGCTGCTCTCTCACTCCCTCGCCCCGTTCTTGCGGGAAGAGGGTGGGGTGAGAGCGGGGAGAGGTTAGAAGCTACGCCCGCTTGCCGCCGTTTTTCTCGGCCGCGCGGCGCAGCGCTTCGGCGAGCGCACCGCCGCCGGAAGACTCCTGCTGGCGCGGGGCCGACGACGTCATGCGGGACGGGTTACGTGAGCTGTTATCCCGCTGCATGCCGGGCGCGTCCTTCTTGGCGCCGACCTCGTCGTCGAGCCGTAGTGTCAACGAGATACGCTTGCGCGCGACCTCGAAGTCTAGCACCTTCACTTTGACGATGTCGCCGGGCTTCACCACTTCACGCGGATCCTTGATGTAGGTCTTGGACATCGCCGAGATGTGCACGAGGCCGTCCTGGTGCACGCCGATATCGACGAAGGCGCCGAACGCCGCGACGTTGGTTACGGTGCCCTCGAGGATCATGCCCTTCTTGAGGTGCTTGATCTCCTCGACGCCGTCCATGAACACAGCTGCCTTGAAGGCCGGACGCGGGTCGCGACCGGGCTTCTCGAGCTCGCGCAGGATGTCGGTGACGGTCGGCAGACCAAACGTCTCGTCCACGAAGTCTTTCGGCTTCAGCGTGCGAACGATGTCGCTGCTGCCGATCAGCGCCTTGATGTCGCTCTTGGTGGCGCTGAGAATCCGGCGCACCACCGGATAGGCTTCCGGATGCACACCGGAGGCGTCGAGCGGGTCCTCGCCGCCGAGGATGCGCAGGAAGCCCGCGCACTGCTCGAACGCCTTGGGGCCGAGCCGCGGCACGTCCTTCAACGCCTTGCGCGACTTGAACGGCCCGTTGGCGTCGCGGTGTGCCACGATGCTCGAGGCGAGGCCGGAGCCGACGCCCGACACGCGCGCGAGCAGCGGAGCGGACGCGGTGTTGACGTCGACGCCGACGGCGTTCACGCAGTCTTCGACCACGGCGTCGAGGGATTTGGCGAGCTTGGCCTGGCCGAGGTCGTGCTGGTACTGGCCGACGCCGATCGCCTTGGGTTCGATCTTGACGAGCTCGGCGAGCGGATCCTGGAGCCGCCGCGCGATTGACACCGCGCCGCGCAGGGTGACGTCGAGGCCCGGCAACTCCTCCGAGGCGAACGCCGAGGCCGAATAAACCGACGCGCCGGCTTCCGACACCACGATCTTGGTCATCTTCAAGTCGGGCAGGCCCTTGACGAGGTCGGCCGCGAGCTTGTCGGTCTCGCGCGAGGCGGTGCCGTTGCCGATCGCGATCAGCTCGACACGATGTTTCAGCGCGAGCTTGCCGAGGATCGCAAGCGCCTCGTTCCACTGCCGCTGCGGCTCGTGCGGATAGATCACGGCGGTATCCACCACCTTGCCGGTCGCGTCGGTGACGGCGACCTTGACCCCGGTGCGGAAGCCGGGATCGAGACCCATGGTGACGCGGGTGCCGGCGGGCGCCGCGAGCAGCAAGTCGCGCAGATTCGAGGCGAACACGCGCACGGCCTCTGTCTCGGCCGCATTCCACAGCCGCATGCGCAGGTCGATGTTGAGATGCACCTGGATCTTGGTGCGCCAGGCCCAGCGCACGGTATCGATCATCCAGCGGTCGCCGGCGCGCTTAAGGTCGGCGATGCCGAACCGCTTCATGATCTTCAGTTCATAGACGCTCGGCACGCCGGGCGGCGATGGTTCGGCCTCGGCCTGGATCTGGAGATCGAGGATTTCTTCTTTCTCGCCGCGGAACATTGCGAGGATTCGGTGCGAGGGCAGCTTGGTCAGCGGCTCGGAGAACTCGAAATAGTCGGCAAACTTTTCGCCCTCGGTTTTCTTGCCGTCGCGCACCTTGGAGGTCATGCGCGCATTAGTCCACACCTCCTCGCGAAGCGCGCCGATCAGGTCGGCGTCTTCGTCGAAGCGCTCGACCAGGATGGCGCGGGCGCCATCGAGTGCCGCAGCGGCATCGGCAACGCCCTTCTCGGGATTGACGAAGGCTTCAGCGACCACCTTCGGATCGTTGTTGGGCTGGGCCATGAGCTGAAAGGCGAGCGGCTCGAGCCCGGCTTCCTTGGCGATCTCGGCCTTGGTGCGGCGCTTCGGCTTAAACGGCAGATAGATGTCTTCGAGGCGCGCCTTGCTGTCGGCAGCGAGAATGGAGGCCTCCAGCGCGGCATCGAGCTTGCCCTGCTCGCGGACCGATTCGAGGATGGCCTTGCGGCGGTCCTCGAGCTCGCGCAGGTAACCCAGGCGCTCCTCCAGCGTGCGCAATTGCGCGTCGTCGAGCGCACCGGTCGCTTCCTTGCGGTAGCGGGCGATGAAGGGAACCGTGGCGCCGCCGTCGAGCAGCGCCACTGTCGCCTCGACCTGCTCCGCCCGAACCCCAAGCTCCTGCGCAATTTTCTGGTTGATATTTGCCACGCGAGAACCCCTCTATCCAAGCACGCATCGCGGAGGCGAACCACCGGCTGCGGGACGCCGCTTATGGACCAATCAGGGTTGATTCATCAAGGTGCGGCGGACGACCGTCGACAAGGGATTTTTTGTCGAAGCGATGCGATCTCGCCACAATCGTGGGTGCTACGCAGACGGCGCACGTCCTGCTGTCGGGGGGGGGGGGGGGGGGGGGGGGGCCGGGGGGGGGGGCGGGGCCCCCCCCCCCCCACCGCCGCCCCCGCGGCGGGTGGGTGGGGGGGGGGTGGAG
>NZ_JBVVPP010000020.1:32703-105525 GCF_055811315.1 Bradyrhizobium sp. MI1.4
ACCAGGGGGCGGGGCCCGCGCGCCACCTTGGGTTTTTTTCGCCTCGCTTGGCGTTCCCGCAAAATGGGGGGGGGCTCCGCCCCGGGCCCCGGCCGTGGGGGGTCCGTGCTTTCCCCCGGCACGACAATGGGGATTGCCTCGACACCTTGACAGGCGCCCCGGTTCAGCGGCTGTTTTGTCTGCCGGACTCCTGAACTTCATGTGAGGATTATAATGCGGACGACATCGGTCGGCGTCTTCAAGGTCGCCACCAGAGGCCCCGGCGACGTCTCCGGATTGATGAGCATGATCGGCTCCGGCGCGATCGATCCGGCATCCATCCTGGCGATCCTCGGCAAGACCGAAGGCAATGGCGGCGTCAATGACTTTACCCGGGAATATGCCGTTGCCGCGCTGTGCACGGCGCTGGCGCCGCAGCTCGGGCTGTCGCCGCAGGAGGTCGAGCAACGCATCGCTTTCGTGATGTCGGGCGGCACCGAGGGCGTGCTCAGCCCGCACATCACGGTGTTCACGCGCCAGGACATTCTACAGCGCCCGGCAGGCCTCTCCGGCAAGCGCCTGAGCATCGGCATGGCGCACACGCGGGATTTTCTCCCTGAAGAGCTCGGCCGCTCCGCTCAGATCACGGAGACAGCCAAGGCCGTGAAGGCCGCGATGGCGGATGCCGGGATCGCCGATCCCGCCGACGTCCATTTCGTGCAGATCAAATGCCCGCTGCTCACCAGCGAGCGCGTCGAAGCGGCGAATGCGCGCGGTCACAAGACAGCGACGACCAGCGCCTACAGTTCGATGGCCTATTCGCGCGGCGCTTCCGCGCTCGGCGTTGCGGTCGCGCTCGGCGAGATCGCAACCGGCGTTCGTGATGAGGACGTGCTGCGACGCTACGATCTGTTCTCGAACGTCGCCTCGACCTCGTCCGGGATCGAGCTCATGTATAACGTCGTCATCGTGCTCGGCAATTCGATGTCCTCGACGAGCGAATTCGAGATCGGGCATGCCGTGATGAGCGATGCGATCGACGCCGCCGCGGTGCTTGCGGCGCTGGAGAGCGTTGGGCTCCGTGCCGGGCAACAGACGCCGACCGGCAGCAAGCTTGTCAACATCTTCGCCAAGGCCGAGGCCTCCCCTGATGGCAGCGTGCGCGGCTTCCGCCACACCATGCTCGAAGATACCGATATCAGCTCGACACGCCACGCCCGGGCTGCCGTTGGCGGGTTGATTGCCGGCCTCGCCGGCACTGGTGCGGTCTACGTCTCCGGCGGCGCCGAGCATCAGGGCCCAGCCGGCGGCGGGCCGGTCGCGGTGATCGCAAAGTTCTCCAATTGATGCGCGCGCATGCAATTCGGGATTACCTCTCCATCCGGCGCAACCCTGCCCTTCGCGCCGCTCAGTTGATTAAAGTGTTCCTGTGCGAAACTAAGATGGCGGCGCACGAAGAGGTTTGGATCGCATGACTTTCCCGATGAGCTGGAACGAATGGGCGCAGCACGATGGCGTGGGGCTGGCCGCGCGCGTCCGCAAGGGCGAGCTCACGGCAAAGGAGTTGGCGCGCCAGGCCGCCGCGGGCGTCGCCAAGGTCAACCCGGCACTGTCGGGCGTGGTCGAGCTATTCGATGACGTGATCGCCGATCCGGCCAAGGACGGCGCCAATCTCGCCGGCCCGTTCGCAGGCCTGCCCTTCCTGATGAAGGACCTCGGCCCGACCATGAAGGGCCGGCTCCAGGAGATGGGCTCGCTGTTAATGCGCGGCAATCGCGCCAGCGCCGACACGTTCCTGACCGGCAAATTCCGCCAGGCCGGACTGAACCTGATCGGACGCACCACGACACCGGAGTTCGGCGTCTGCAGCTCGGCCGACAATCCGGCCGTCTATGTCACGCGCAATCCCTGGGACACCGACTACACCACCTGCGGCTCGTCGGCCGGGAGCGCCGCAATGGTCGCGGCCGGCGTGGTGCCGATCGCACACGCGACTGATGGCGGCGGCTCGATCCGCATTCCCGCCGGCGTCAACGGCAATATCGGCTTGAAAGTCTCGCGCGGCGTGTTCTCGCTCGCACCGCACATGTCCGATCTCACCGGCCTCGTCTCGATCCAGGGCTGCCAGTCGCGCTCGGTGCGCGACACCGCCGCCTTCGTCGATCATGCAAGGGGAGCGGCGCCCGGCGAATTCATGCCGTTCTGGACCACAGCGCAGCCCTATTCCGAGATGATCAAGCGCGATCCGTCAAAGCTTCGTATCGCGCTGTCGCACACCTGGGGCGACTACACCGCGACGCCCGAGATCGCGGCCGAGCTGGCGAAGGCCGGCCGCTTCCTCGAAGGCCTCGGCCATCACGTCGACTACGCCCTGCCCGAACTCGACTTCCGCGCCGCGTTCGAGGCGCAGACCACCTGCTACATCTCGAATTTTGCCGTGGTGATCTCCAACATGCTCGCCGCGCGCGGACTGGAACGGCCGCCGGAAGATCTCATCGAACCCATGAATATCCGGATCTGGGAAGCCGGCCGGCATACGAGCTTCGCCGAGCGGGCGAAGATGCAAGGCGTGTTCAACACGACCTCGCGCGCCTTCGGCGCCTTCTTCGAGCAGTGGGACGTGATCCTGACCCCGATCACGGCGCTGCCGACGCCGAAGGTCGGCACCCGGGAATATCTCACCATCTCCGACAACCCCGACGTGCTCGACTGGTTCGGCAATCTTTGGCGCTTCTTCGCCTTCACGCCGCTCGCCAATCTCTGCGGCATGCCGGCGATCTCGATGCCGATGGCCACGCAGGACCACGGCCTGCCGCTCGGCATCCAGGCGATTGCGAAACAGGCCAATGACGGCCTCCTGCTGCAACTCGCCGCCCAGATCGAGCGCGCGCTCGACGGCAAGTGGAACGACGGCAGGAAGCCGAAGGTGCATGTGAGCTGAGCGAGTTGATCGCATTAACTTGCGATCCGCGAACGGCCTCAGTTCTTCACCGAGGGAATTTCCTCCGGCCGGGGCTGCTGCTGGCCCTGCTGGTACATTGCCAGCGCCTTTTCGAGCGCTTCGCGCAGAGCCAGCGCCGCGGCCACGCTGCAACGCAGATGCGCGGTCTGGACCACGTCAACCCTGACGGCGGCGCCGACCGGCATCAGAAGGTTCGCCGCAAGCTCGATCTGAATCGCGCCGTTGTGGTGGCCGAAGCAGGAGGCACCGTCGAAATAGATGATCGGCGCCCGCTCCGAGCTCGATGTCGAAATGATGACGGGCCCCTGGCTGGTGGCGGGCGTTTCGGGATCGGCCATGGGCACTCCTTACGGCTGGTCGAACGAACGAGGCGCCCACCATCGTTGCTTCGGCCCGCCCTGTCGAGGCCAAACCGCCCCCGGCACCCGCCGTGGGACGCGCATCCGGGGTTTTGCGCCGCGCCCGCCACTGGTCTAGAACGTCCTCATGTCCCGCTCACCGACCACACTTTCGTTCGAGGACCTCGCCGAGGCGATCAAGGGTCGCCGCTCCGATTACGGCCAGATCAGCGGGCTCCAGCTCGACCGCTTCGCACCGCGCGAAGCCTGGTCCAGCCTGCCCTACCGGCCGGTCTTTGTCGGTGACACCGAGACCGGCGTCCTGCATGGCGGGGTCGTCACCGCGATGCTGGACGAGAGTTGCGGCATGGCGGTGCAACTCGCGCTGGACGGCACAAGCGCGATCGCGACGCTCGATCTGCGCATCGACTATCAGAAGCCGGCAACGCCGGGCCTCGACATCAAGGCGCATTCGGTCTGCTACCGCACCACGCGTTCGATTGCCTTCGTGCGCTCCACCGCCTATCAGGAGTCCGAGGACGATCCGGTCGCGACCGCGACCGCCTGTTTCATGATCGGCGCCAACCGCACCAACATGCTCGCGGATCGCAGGATGGATTCGCCCGGCATCCCGAGGCTGGAGGCGCCGGACGATCCGGAAGGCCCGTTCGCCAACAGCCCGTTCGCACGCTGCCTCGGCATTCGCGTCAACGACGACGGCACACTGACGATGCCGTTCTCGCCAAAGATCATCGGCAATCCGATTCTGCCTGCGATCCATGGCGGCATGACCGGCGCCTTCCTCGAAACCACCGCGATCTTCGGAGTGGCCCGTGAACTCGGCGCCACCGCACTGCCCAAGCCGATCGGACTG
Organism: Bradyrhizobium sp. MI1.4; assembly: GCF_055811315.1. Taxonomy (NCBI): domain Bacteria; kingdom Pseudomonadati; phylum Pseudomonadota; class Alphaproteobacteria; order Hyphomicrobiales; family Nitrobacteraceae; genus Bradyrhizobium; species Bradyrhizobium sp. MI1.4. The sequence goes on from NZ_JBVVPP010000020.1 coordinate 36,857, forward strand.
ACCGTCAACTATCTGCGCTCCGGCCGCGCGCTCGACACGTTCGCCAACGTCTCGATCGTGAAACAGGGCCGGCGCATCGTCGCCTTCGAGGCACGGGCCTGGCAGGACGATGCGAACAAGCCGATCGCCACAGCCTTCGGCCATTTCATGCTGCGGCCGACGCCCGGAAACGACGAGGAATAGGCGCATTTTCCCTTGACGGCCAAGGTCTGGGCCACAACGATAGCGCGTCCCCTCACGAGAGGTATTGGCTTGCGGCATCCGCTCGACATCATCGCCATGTTCGCCGCGCTCTGGCTGCTGGCAGCGATGGTGCTCGACGCGCTGACGCCGAAGGAGCTGACGACGGTGATGATCGGCATCGCCATCGGACCCGCCGTCGTCATCACCGCCGTGTTCTACTATCTGCGCTGCCCGCGCACCGATTTCGCGGTGATGTTCGCCGCGCTTTGGCTGATCTCCGACATCGGCATTGCGTTCATCTCGCCGGCGCAGCTGCCGCATTTCGTGATCGCGCTCGGCTTCGTACCGGCGCTGCTGATCGGCATCGTGCTGCACTGGCAACGCTTCCAGCGCCGCCATGAGCGGCTGCCCGTGCCGTCGGTCAAGCGGGGTTAGCGCGGCAGCAAATTGGTCTTGGCGAGATCGACGACCTCGTCGCCGCGTCCGTTCATCACGGCTCGCAAGACCCAGAGGCTGAAGCCCTTGATCTGTTCGGGCGTGATGGTCGGCGGCATCGACAGCTCCTGCTTGGCGGTGACCACATCGAGCAGCGCCGGTCCGTTGTGAGCCAGCATGTCCTTCACCGCGCCCGGGAGCTCGCCGGGATCCTCGACCCGCCTTGCGAAGATACCCATCGCGCGCGCCATCGCCGCGAAGTCCGGATTCTCCAGATCGACATTGGTGTCGACGAAACCGGCCGCCTTCATCTCCAGTGCGACGAAGCCGAGCACGCCGTTGTTGAAGATGACCACCTTCACCGGCAGCTTCATCTGCGTCAGCGTGATCAGATCGCCCATCAGCATGGTGAAGCCCCCGTCGCCGGAGAGCGAGATCACCTGCCGGCCGGGCTGCGCGGCCTGCGCGCCGATCGCCTGCGGCATGGCGTTGGCCATCGAGCCGTGCACGAACGAGCCGATCAGCCGGCGGCGTCCGTTCATCTCGAGATAGCGCGCGGCCCACACCGTCGGCGTGCCGACATCGGCGGTGAACACCGCATCATCGCTCGCATGGTCGCTGATGACCTTTGCCAGGTATTGCGGATGGATTGGTTTGCTGCCCGGCGTGCCCTTGGCGAGCGAGTCGAGGCCTTCGCGCGCTTTCTTGTAATGCGCGATCGCTTCGTCGAGGTGCTTGCGCTGCGTCTTGGATTTCAGAAGCGGCAGCAGCGCCTCGAGGGTGAGCTTGACGTCGCCGACGAGGCCGAGATCGATCTTGCAGCGGCGCCCGAGATTTTCCGGACGGATGTCGATCTGCGCGATCTTGGCATCGGTCGGGAAGAACTGCTTGTAGGGAAAATCGGTCCCGAGCATCACCAGCGCGTCGCAGGCGTGCATGGCAGCATAGCCGGAGGAGAAGCCGATGAAGCCGGTCATGCCGACGTCGTAGGGATTGTCGTATTCGACATGCTCCTTTCCGCCCAGCGCATGCACGATCGGGCTCTTCAAGGCTTCCGCAAGCTGCATCAGCGGCGCATGCGCGCCGGTGCAGCCGCGACCGCAAAACAGGGTGATGCGCTCGGCGCCGTTCAAGAGGTCCGCGAGTGCCTTCAGTTCATCGGCCTGCGGCATAACCTTCGGCGCCGACAGCGCAAGGCCACGCGCCGTCGACAGCGCGCGCTTGGGTGGGCTGCGGAACGCGACGTCGCCCGGCGTGGCGACAACGGCGACGCCGCGCATGCCGACCGCCGCGCGGATCGCGTTTTCCAGCACGTAGGGAAGCTGACTCGGATCCGAGACCAGCTCGCAATAATGGCTGCACTCGCGGAACAGGTTTTGCGGATGCGTCTCCTGGAAATAGCCGCTGCCGATCTCGGCGGTCGGAATTTGCGCGGCGATCGCCAGCACGGGAACGCGGCTGCGATGGGCGTCGAACAGGCCGTTGATCAGATGCAGATTGCCGGGACCACACGAGCCCGCGCACACCGCAAGGCTGCCCGTCATTTCCGCTTCCCCGGAGGCGGCGAAGGCCGCGACCTCCTCGTGCCGGACATGGATCCATTCGATCGTGCCGCGCCGCCGCAGCGCTTCGGTCAGCGCATTGAGACTGTCGCCGACGATGCCGTAGATGCGCTTGACGCCAGCCTGTTCGAGCGTTGCCACGAACAGATCGGCCACGTTGTTGATTGCCATGTCGGTCTCCTGATCTCGCCTCTGCGGCAAGATAGGATAACGCGCAACCGTGACGGCATCACGGCTTGTTTATTGCTGCTTCAGTCTTTCGCAATCGCCCGATCGTAGGCCGCGATCGTCAATTTTGCGCGAGCGGCAACGTCCGTTACCGTCATGCCGGGCTTGTAGAGGTTGGAGCCCAGCCCGAACGCCGTCGCGCCACCCTCGATGTACTCCGCGAAATTCTGGTCGGAGACGCCGCCGACGGCGGCGATCATCACGCCGGCCGGCAGCACGGCGCGGATCGCGGCGATGCCGGACGCGCCGAGCACGCTTGCCGGAAAGAACTTCAGGCCAGAGGCGCCGGAGCGCGCGGCCAGCAGCGCCTCGGTCGGCGAAAACACGCCCGGCAACGTGACCATGGCGTATTGGTGCGCACGTGTGAGCACCTGCGTATCGACATTCGGCGAGACCATCAGCTTGCCGCCGACATCGTTGAGCCGATCGACATCCGCTGTGGTCAGCACCGTGCCGGCGCCGATCAGCACGCCGGCCGGCGCGAGCTTGACGGCGGTGGCGATGGAGCGGAACGGATCGGGCGAGTTTAGCGGGATCTCGATCGCGGTCATGCCGGCCTCGATCAGCACGCCGACGATGGCCTGCGTTTCCTCGGGCTTCACGCCGCGCAGGATCGCAAGCAGTGGCCGCTTCATCGCCGGAAAGGGAACGCTCATTTCAACAGTCCTCTCATTTCGTCCAGATCGCGGCAGCCGCCATCGACAGACCGCGGCGGACCGCTTCATCGGCATCGACGGGGTTCACGGTGACCGACAACGCATCGAAAGCCAACTTGTACAGCATCGCGAGCCGCCCCGAGGCAATCAACGTAATGCCTGCTTTCGGCACGGCGCCGGAGAGCCCGGCGGCCAGCTCGATGCCGATCAAAGTGCCCGACAACGTTTCGCGCGCCGCGGCCGGTGTGCTCCCGAACAGAAGCTGACGCGAGCGCGCGCTGAACAGAAAATTGGCCGCGAACGACGGCGCCTCATACGCAGCTCTCACCGCCGCCTTGAAGCTCGCGACGTCCTCGGCGTCTTCGGCGCCTGCGACCGCAAGCGACAAGATCGTCTCGCGCGACACAACGCTGAAGAGCTCGCCGGTCATGAAGGTGGAGAAATGCGCGATCGTATCGTCCTTCAGGCGTACCCATTTCGAATGCGTGCCGGGCATGCAGACCAGCGCCTCACCTGCGGCATCGAGACCAAGCGCGCCGAGCAGCTGCGTCTCCTCGCCGCGCATCACGTCCGGCGCTCTTGTATCGCGCTGCGCGATACCCGGCAGGATGCGGATATCGTGTGCTTCGCCCGGCACGTGCGCGGCCTGCTCCAGGACGGCCGCGAGCGGCGCGGGTGTATCGACATATCCGGCTTCGACCCAGCCCGTCTTGGCGCCGGCCATGCCGCAGACCAGAACCGGCAGATGAGCTGGTGCTTCGACGGCGGCAAGATGGGATTGCAGCACGGCCGCGAAGCCGGTCTTTGCCGCCGCCAGCATGCCCTCGCCGCTGCGGCGTTCGGCCAGCACTACGCCGGTACGATCGATCAACCAGAGCCGGAAGCTGCTGGTGCCCCAGTCCACCGCGACGTAAGCGGGTTCGGTCATCTCGGTTCTCGTCCTCGTCTCACCGGCAAGACGCCGTCTCGCGACAATGAGACGACGGCCCGCAAATTCGCCACGGGATATCGGCTATTGCCGCCGCAAACCAGCGTTTTCTCGCGGGACTGAGCCGCTGTAGCGCTGGCACACCGCTTGCGGAGCGGTGGCACACCGCTTGCTCAAGCAACCCTGCTCACGTCCGTGAACCGCGCAATAAGACGCGTCAACATCAGATGAGGAAACCCATGGAGATCGGCTATTTCACGATGCCTTCGCACCCGCCGGAGTGCGGCCTGAAGGAAGGGAACGACTGGGACCTGCAGGTCATGCGCTGGCTCGACGAGCTCGGCTATCAGGAGGCCTGGGTCGGCGAGCACCATACCGCGCCCTGGGAACCCAATCCCACGCCCGATCTGCTGATCGCGCAGGCGCTGATGCAGACCAAGAATATCCGTATCGGGCCGGGCGGCTTCCTGCTGCCCTATCACCACCCGGCCGAGCTCGCCAACCGCGTCGCCATGCTCGATCACCTCTCGGGAGGTCGGCTCAATTTCGGCGTCGCGGCGAGCGGCCTGCCGAGCGACTGGGCCATGTTCAATGTCGACGGCATGAGCGGACAGAACCGCGACATGACGCGCGAGGCGCTGGAGATCATTCTGAAGATGTGGAGCGATCCCGCGCCCTGGACCTACAAGGGCAAATTCTGGACGGTGACCAAGCCGGACACGATGTTCGACTTCTTGAAACCCCACATCAAGCCGTTGCAGACGCCGCACCCGCCGATCGGCGTCGCTGGGCTCTCGAAGAACTCGGACACGCTGAAGCTCGCCGGCGAGCGCGGCTTCATTCCAATGAGCCTCAACCTGAACCCGGCCTATGTCGGCAGTCATTGGGATTCGGTTGTAGCCGGTGCCGCCAAGACCGGGCGCAAGCCGGACCGGGCCGATTGGCGGCTGGTGCGCGAGGTGTTCGTCGCCGATACCGACGAGGAAGCGTGGCGGCTCTCGACCGGCGACATGATGGGCCGGATGATGGGCGAGTACTTCCTGCCGCTGCTCGGCCATTTCGGCTTCAAGGACTATCTGAAGCACGCGCCCGACGTGCCCGATAGCGACGTCACCGTCGAATATTGCGCCAAGCGGAACTGGATCGTCGGCTCGCCAGCGACCGTCGCCGAGAAAATCGAGAAGATCTACGAGGAGGTCGGCGGCTTCGGCGTGCTGCTGGTGTTCGGCTTCGACTACAAGCACAAGGCTGAAGCCTGGCATCACTCGCTGTCGATGCTGAAGAACGAGGTGATGCCGCGCCTGAAGCATCTCGGCTCCGCGAAGAAGGCGGCTTGACCCGGCGCGGGTGCGGCGCGATCGTGCCGCACCCGCATCCATTTCGGAGATTTCCGCGTGAGGGTGGACGCCAGTGCTTTCGACGCTAAGGATTTCAAGCAGGCGATGCGCCAGTGCGCCGGCGCGGTCGCGCTGGTGACGGTCGGCGCCGAGCACGGCAAGCGCACGGGGCTGACGGTGACCTCGGCCTGCTCACTGTCGGACTCGCCACCATCCCTGATCGTGTGCGTCAACCGCAACGCCAGTGCGCACGCGCGCATCCGCGAGGAAGGCGCGTTCGCGATCAACTTCCTGCACGAGGACCACGCCCTCCTGGCGCTTACCTTCAGTGGCCAGAAGGGCGTCAATGGCGACGACCGTTTTGCGTTCGGGGAGTGGACGCGCGGGGTGACCGGCGCGCCGGTGCTGAGCGATGCGGTCGCCGCATTCGACTGCGTGCTGGCGCAGGAATTCGAGACCAAGACGCATTCGATCTTCGTCGGCGAGGTGCGCGGCGCATCGCATTCCGACGGGGCGGCGCCGCTCGTGTATCTGCGCAGCAGCTTCCACGCCCCGCGCGAAATCCGCGGCACCGTAACAGTCGGCGACCTCGACTCGCGACATCTGAGCTGGAGCGATTTTTCGTAGAGAGCGCCAGCAGGCTCGCTGCCGCTCCCGTCTCTCCTTGCGGGAGAAGGTGGCGCGAAGCCCCGGATGAGGGGTATCTCTCCGCGGACTCAGAAGCAAGAGAGTCAAGTGCGGAGAGATACCCCTCGCCCGTCTCGCCGCGTTCGCGGCTAGCCGCCCTCTCCCGCAAGGGGAGAGGGAAGAAAGATCGCTACTGCGTCGTCTCGATCTTCAACTGCTTGATCTTGCGATACAGCGTGGCGCGGCTCAGCTTCAGCGCGCGCGCTGTTTCCGTCACGCGGCCGCCATGCTTGCGCAGCGCCTCCACGATCGTAGCGCGCTCCGCCGCTGCCAAATCCGGCTCCGCCGCCCTTCCACCAAACGGCGGCAGATCGAGGTCGGCATCGGTGATGACGCCGTCCTCCGCCGTGCAGCCGGCGAGCCGCAGCACATGCCGAAGCTGGCGCATGTTGCCGGGATAGGGATAGGCCGCGAGCCGCGCCCAGGCCTCGTCCGAGAGCGAGCAATTCGGCGCCTCCTCGTGAGCGATCTGGCGGATGACGTCGTCGCGGTCGGCGCGCTCGCGCAAGGCCGGCAGCCGCACCTCCATGCCGCGCAGACGGAAATAGAGGTCGGTGCGGAAGGCGCCCTCCTCGGCCATGCGGCCGAGATCGCGATGGGTGGCGCTGATCAGGCGAATGTCGACCGGCACGGGCTTCAGCGCGCCGAGCGGCCAGACTTCGCGGTTCTCCAGCACCCGTAGCAGCCGCGTCTGCAGCGCGATCGGCATGTCGCCGATCTCGTCGAGGAACAGCGTGCCGCCGTCGGCCTGCACGATCAGGCCCTTCGAGCCGTCGCGGCGCGCGCCGGTGAAGGCGCCGGCCTCGTAACCGAACAGCTCGGCATCGATCAGGCTTTCCGGCATCGCCGCGCAGTTAAGCGCGACATAGTTGTGGCGTGCGCGATTGCCGCCTGCGTGAATGGCACGGGCGAACACATCCTTGCCGACGCCGGTCTCGCCATGCAGCAGCACCGGCAGATTGCGATCGCCGATGCTTCTAAGTCGCTTCACGCTCCTGATCAGGCTGGGATCGCGTCCGGCGAGCCGCTGCAGCGCATCGAAGCGATCGACCGGTGCATCGCGGCGCGGCGCGAGCGGACGGGTCGAGGCCCTCGCCCGCAGCGGCGGCGCGACATGGCCGTGCCCTAGTGAACTGCCATCGGCCCGGCGCAGCTCGACGAGATCGTCTGCGTCGCGCGCGGCGGGATGGTCGAATTTGACATAGCGCGACAGATCGATGCCGGCTGCGATCAAGCCGTCGGTGAGACCCAGCAGTGCGCGCGCCGAACGGCAGGCGCCGACGATGCGGCGATCGTCGTCATAGGCGAGCAGGCCGCTGCCGCCGTCGCCCGGCACGGTCGCGATCCAGGCGTTGCGGAAATGACTGCGGAAGATCGCGCCCTCCATGCGCCGCGTTGCCTCCATCGTCACCGCGAGCGCAAGCTGATGTGCGGTGCGTTCGAGGTCCTCGCGGCAGGAGGTGATGTTCACGGCGCCTGCGAGCCGTCCCGCCTGGTCAAACAGCGGCGTCACGGCGCAGGAAAACATGTGCCACTGCGCGCGAAAATGCTCGTCGCGATGCACCAGGATCGGCTTCTGCTCGGCGAGCGCGGTGCCGAGCCCATTGGTGCCTTCGGAGGCCTCGGAAAAATTCGAGCCTGTGTAGATCTTCCAGTCCATGAATAGTCGTGCGTCGGCCTCGCCGGGCAGGCGGCTGAACAGCATGGTTGCGTTCACGTCTGCCAGGTTGACGCAATAGCCGGCACCGCGCAGTATCCGGGCGAGGTCGTCGAGCTCCGGTGTTGCAAGCCGGATCGTCTCCTCCATGGGTTCGGCGACGTGACGGATCTCGACTTCGGTGAGCGTCTGCGGCGGCCCCTGACGGCCGGGATCGAGCTTGTGGCTGACCAGGCAGCGCCGCCAGGAATTGGCAATGCGCGAAGAGGCATCGACGTCGGCCAAGCGGTCTGTAACCTGATTGGCGACGGACAAGACACGGGCGACATGGTTCGAGGCCGAAAGGCTGGCCATCGCGGACGTCTCCACCCTGCGTTATTGTGCAAAGTCTGGCACCGCAGGCGGGGATGTCAATCGGGAACCGGGAACGCGGCGAAGCGCAATCAGAATTGCTGCACCGCCCTCACCACGTATCAATACAGGGCCGCTTCTTCCCAGTCCGCGCCGGCGGCTTCGGCACCGAGCGCAGGCCCGCCATGATCCAGCGCCTGGTCTCGGCGGGGTCGATGACGTTGTCGATCTCGAACACGGAGGCGATCGAGACCGCCTTGCCGTTGGCATAGAGCTCGGCGACCTTGTTGCGATAGTAAGTCTCGCGCTCGACGGGGTCGGCGATCGCCTCCATCTCCTTGCGGAAGCCGAGGCGGACGTAACCCTCCAGGCCCATGCCGCCGAACTCGCCGGTCGGCCACGCCGCGGTGAAGAATGAGGCGTGGAAGCCGCCGCCGATCATCGACTGTGCACCCAGCCCATAGCCCTTGCGCAGCACGATGCCGAACAACGGCACAGTCAGGCTCGCGCCTGTCACGAACATGCGCGAGACGTGACGCACGATCGCCGTCTTCTCGGCTTCCGGGCCGACCATGAAGCCGGGCGTGTCGCACAGCGAGACGATCGGCAGATCGAAGGCGTCGCAGAGCTGGAGGAAGCGCGCGGCCTTGTCGCCGGCATCGGCGTCGATCGCGCCGCCGAGATGGCGCGGATTGTTGGCGATCAGGCCGAACGGTTTCTCTTCGATGCGAATCAACGCTGTGATCATGCCGACACCGTAGTCGCGGCGCAGCTCCAGCACGGCCTCCTTATCCGCGACGAGGTCGATCACGCTGCGGATGTCGTAGACGCGCAGTCGGTTCTCGGGGATCGCGCGGCGCAGCAGGCGCTGGTCGGCGGCCTGCCACTCCGTCACCGCGCCCTGGAAATAGGATAGGTATTTTTGCGCAACGGATGTTGCCTCCTCTTCGTCTTCGACGAGGATGTCGATCACGCCGTTCGGCGACTGGAACGTAACAGGACCGACCTCGGCCGGGTGATAGACGCCGAGCCCGCCGCCTTCGATCATCGCGGGGCCCCCCATGCCGATCGAGGCGTTCTTGGTCGCGATGATGACATCGCAGCAGCCGAGCATCGCGGCATTACCGGCGAAGCAATAGCCGGAGACGATGCCGATAACCGGCACCAGACCCGAGAGCCTTGCGAACTGCACGAAGGACGGACCATCAAGCCCGGTCATGCCGAGCCGGTCGGTATCGCCGGGGCGGCCGCCGCCGCCCTCGGCATAGAACACCAGCGGCACGCGCCAGTCTTCCGCGAGCGTCAGCATGCGGTCGATCTTCTTGTGGTTCATGTGGCCTTGCGTGCCCGCGAGCACGGTGTAGTCGTAGGCCACGACGATGCAGCGCCCGCCTTCGGGACCGAACTTCTCGGCGTTCACGGTCGCGACGCCCATGACGAGGCCGTCGGCCGGCGTGTTCTTGACGAGATCGTCGAGCTTGCGCCGGCGCCGCTGCGCCGCAATCGCAAGGCTGCCGTACTCCATGAACGAGTCGTCGTCGACGAGCTGCGCGACATTCTCGCGCGCGGTGCGCTGATTGGTGTTGCGGCGGCGCTCGACGGAGGCAGGGCGATTTTCGTCGAGCGTGTTGGCCTGGCGGGCGATCAGTTCGGCGAGATCAGGACGGATGTGGTCGAGATCGACATCGGTTTCCGTTGCCGACGCGTCCGCCGCAACGTCGAGCGGCTCCAGATACATGATCGGCTCGCCATGCATCAGCGTGATACCGTCGCCGGCGAGTAGCTTCGTGACGCGGCCGCCCTGCTCGGCCATGACCAGATGTTCCATTTTCATGGATTCGATCACGGCGAGCTGCTGGCCCGGGCGCACGACCTCGCCTTCCTTCACCTGAATAGTGACAATGGTCCCCTGCAAGGGTGCCGCGACCATCACTGTGCCTTCGGGCACGGTCTGTGCCGTATGCGCCTCGGTGCCGGGACCGCCGTTTCGCTCCGTCGCTGCAAAATAAAGTGGTTTGGCCGCGCCATCCGCGGCTTCGACGAGCTTGCCCATGTTGCAATCGATGAAGTCGGTCGCGATGCGGTTGGACCTGAAGTCGGGATGCGCCAGCACCGCCTGGAGGAAGGCGATGTTGGTGATGACGCCGTCGATCCGAAACTCGCGCAAGGCGCGCGAAGCCTTGGCGACCACGTCGTGCCAGGCTTCACCGGGCGTATGCACGATGACCTTTGCCAGGAGCGAGTCGAAGGCGGCGCTGGTCTTGTAGCCGGCATACCCGAAACTATCGACGCGGACGCCGGGACCCGACGGCGGTTCGAACACGGCGAGCACGCCGCCGGTCGGGTGCGTCGCCCCCAGCTCGTCCAGCGTCTCCATGTTGACGCGCAACTGCATGGCATAGCCGCGCGGTTTCGGGATCGAGCCTTGCGCCAGGCCGATCGAGGCAAGCGAGGCGCCGGCAGCAACCGCGAGCTGGGCGCGGACGAGGTCGAGGCCGAGCACCTCTTCCGTCACGGTGTGCTCGACCTGAAGCCGCGGGTTGGCCTCGATGAAGGCAAAACTGTCTTCGGCGGCACCGTCGACCAGGAACTCGAACGTGCCGAGATTGTCGTACGACGCGGCCACGGCGAGTTGCTTCGCCGCCGCGATGATACGGCCACGCAAGCCGTCGCTGAGCGACGGGCTCGGCGCCACCTCGATCAGCTTCTGGTGTCGGCGCTGAATGGTGCATTCGCGCTCCCAGAGGTGGGAGATCGCGCCGTCGCGATCGCCGATGATCTGCACCTCGATATGGCGCGCCTGCCGGATCAACCGCTCGGCATAGACGCCGTCGAAGCCGAACGCGGCCTTGGCCTCGGACTGGCAGCGCGCATAGGCCTCCGCGAGATCGGCAGCGCGCTCGACCACGCGCATGCCGCGCCCGCCGCCGCCGGCCATTGCCTTGATCACGATCGCCGCGTTGCTGCCGAGCGAGGTGAAGAACGCCGCGATGTCCTCCAGCGAGGACGGCCCGCTGGTGCCGGCGATGATCGGGACGCCGCAGCGCTTTGCCAGTTGCCGTGCCGCCACCTTGTCGCCGAACAACTCGAGCGCCGCGGCCTGGGGCCCGACGAAGGCGATGCCTGCATCGGCGCAGGCCTTCGCGAACGCAGCGTTCTCGCTGAGGAAGCCGTAGCCGGGATGCACGGCGTCGCAGCCTGCGCTCTTCGCCGCCTTGACCACGGCCTCGATGTCGAGATAGGCCCGCGCGCCGCGACCGGGGATTTCGACGGGCTCGTCGGCAACCCGCACATGCAGCGACATCGCATCGTCCGCGGGATGGATCGCGACCGTCGCGATGCCGGAATCGGCGGCGGCGCGCGCGATGCGGATGGCGATCTCGCCGCGATTGGCGATCAGGAGCTTCTTGAACGACATGCAGCGTCTCCATGCCCGCGTGCCCAAGCGCGGGTCGGCAGGTCCCATGGTTCTGCTTCGTCACTTTAACCGAGGCCGTCAAGGGCAAGAACGCGGTCCCGACGACCGTTCCCGCGGGCCGGAATTTCAATCGGTCGCGCGCGCCGTGATGAGGCGAATAATCCGCGCCACGGCAGACGGGATCGGCGCGATGATCGGCACGGTGAACATCGGCTGAAGCTCGCGCGCGGCTTCGCCCAGCGGACCGCCACCGATGACGACCGCCTCCGCGCCATCCTGCGCGATGCAAGCCTCGACCGCGCCGGCGAGTGCTGCGCGCAATCGCGCCGGATCGCGCATCAGGTCTTGCGGATCGCCTTTGGCGAAGCGGGCGCCGGTATAACGCGATCGCAACCCCAGCGCTTCCGGCACGGCGTCGATCTTCCCTTCCAACAGCGGCGTCGTGGTCGCCACGCCGAAGCGGCGGCTGTTCTCGGCAGCTGCGAGCATCGAGGACTCGCCGATGCCGACCGCCGGCAGTTTCATCGCGGCCTTGATCCCGGCCAACCCAGGATCGCCGAACGCCGCGACGATGATACCGTCGCATGCATGCCGGTGTGACTGCGCGATCTCCAGAACTTCGGTGGAAGCTGCATCCAGCGTATCCGGCGTCACGATCATTTGCGGCGCGCGCGTTGCGGTCGCGCCGTCGATGTCGAAGCCGTCCACGGCGGCTGACCTCGCGATGGCGACCATCATCGCTGTGGTCGCCACAGAACTGTTCGGATTGATCAGAAGGATGCGCGCGCTCATCCTTCTGCTATACTAGGCCGCCCGTACCCCCGCAACGAAAGCGCTGACTTCGTTTTCCAGCGATTGCAGCTTCTGCGACAGCCGGCCGCTCGATTGCAGCACGAGGCCGGCGGCCTGGCCGGTCTCCGCCGTCGCGTCGGTCACACCCGAGATGTTCTGCGAAACCTGGTCGGTGCCGGAGGCGGCCTCCCGTACGCTGTGCGCGATCGCCGCCGTCGCGGCGCCCTGCTCCTCGACGGCTGCGGCGATCGACGAGGAAATTTCGTTGACCTCCATGATGGTCTTGCGAATGCTGTCGATGTTGCCGACCACCTGGTTGGTCTCGGCCTGGATCGCCGATATCTGCGCGCCGATTTCGTCGGTCGCCTTCGCGGTCTGGCTCGCCAGCGACTTCACTTCGCTTGCCACCACCGCAAAACCCTTGCCGGCCTCGCCGGCGCGCGCCGCCTCGATGGTGGCGTTGAGCGCGAGCAGATTGGTCTGCGAGGCGATCTGGTTGATGAGGTCGATGACCTCGCCGATCTTGTGCGCGGCTGCAGCAAGTCCCTGCACGGTGTCGTTGGTGCGTTGACCGTCGGCGGCGGCCTTGTCGGCCACGCTTGCAGCCTGCGCGACGCGCTGGCTGATCTCGGCGATCGAGGACGACAGCTGCCCGGCGGCGGAGGCCACCGTCTGCACGTTGCTCGATGCCTGCTGGCAGGCGGTGGCGACGAGGCTCGCACGGTCGGTCGCCTTGTCGGCGGTCTCGGACATGCCCTGCGCGGCCTGCTGCATCGCGCGCGCCTCCTTGAACACGTCGCGGACGACGGCTTGAACGTTCGCTTCGAACTTGCCGGCGAGGTCGGTCATCGTCTTGCGCTTCTCCTCGTCGGCCTTCTGCTTCGTCTCCTGCTGTTCGGCGTGCATGCGGCCGACCGCCGACGCATTGTCCTTGAACACGGCGAGCGCCTTGGCGAGCCCGCCGATCTCGTCGCGACGATCGGTATGGGGCACGTCGAACGCGCTGTCGCCGGCGGCGAGGCGGTCGGTCAGTGCCGTGATCTTCGCCAGCGGCCGGGTCACGCTGCGGCCGATCACGAAGGAGGCGCCGAGCACGAGCACGAACACGACCAGGCACACCAGGGCGAAGGTCATCGCATTCTGGCGGAAAACGGCGTCGACGTCGTCGAGATAGATCCCGGTGCCGATGATCCAGCCCCAGGGCGCAAAGCCCTTCACATAGGAGATTTTCCCGACCGGCTGGTCGAAGCCGGGCTTCGGCCAGAGGTAGCTGTAGAAGCCCGCGCCCTGCTTTTTGACGACGTCGACGAAGCCGACGAACAGCGCGTTGCCGGACGGATCCTTCATCCCGGAGAGATCCTTGCCGTCGAGTTCGGGCTTGATCGGATGCATGACCATCTTGGGGGTCATGTCGTTCAGCCAGAAATACTCGACCTTGTCGTAGCGCAGGCTCTTGATCTCCGCGATCGCGCCGGCCTGGGCCTGCTCGCGCGGGAGTTTTCCTTCGCTCTCGAGCTTCTGGTAGTGCGCCAGGATGCCGTAGCCGACGTCGACCAAGTGCTGCGTCTTGGCCTGACGATCGGCGATCATCTGCGCGCGCAAGGTCGAAAGCGCGATCGGCGCCAGCGCGATCATGCCAAGGAGGCTGATGCCGACAATCAGGACCAGCTTGAAACTGATGCGGGAGAAAAACATTGGTGCTCGCAAGATTTGGAAGGCTGATATGCCAGTTTATCCCGCGCCCCTTAGCAAAGCTTTAAGCATTCGGGTTCCCCCACCCCGCAAAACTCCATGCATCCTACCGGCATGCCGCAGACGGCTCGCAGGCTCGCGAGGCTGGCTGCATCCGAGATGCGAACTCTTCAAAACTAGAAGACCTCGACATCGCCCCTCCGAGCGTTGACTTGCAGGGGGCTCTGACGGAACGATCGGCGCAGATCATCGGCGCCAGCCGGGGCATGGGCGCAGCCGGAGGCCAGAGGCTCAATGCACCAATCGACATCGACAGGGTCTCTCGACCTTCCGGCGCTGAGCGCAGCGGAGCGGCTCTTCATTTGGGGATTTCGGGCCAAGGCGCGCAGCGGAAGCGCCGTTCCGACCGCGGCCGACATCCAGCAAGTGACGACCATTTTGGCGTGGGCGACGCCGTGCCTTCGCTGGAATCCATCATCGAGATCTTTGCCTGCACGGCGCATACGGCCATCGCGGTGCACTGCCCGACCTGCCCCCGCATGTCCGACAGCGAGCACAGCATGTTACGGGCGATCGCGGCCGCGCAGAAAGAGCGCGACGATATCGCGCGCGAGCAGTTCGAATGCTGGCTGCCGCCGGTCGGCGCCGATTGGGCTCTCGCACCCGTGCGGGGGCTTGCAACGATGTTCCGCATGGCGGGTCTCATCCTGCCCGACCGGCACGTTCCGTCTTTGGACCATGACCAGACGATGGCGATGAAGAGCTGGCTGGTCGGAAGCCCCACGTTGCACTGACCGGGATCGCGCATGATGCAGGATAGTTGCGGCTCTGTGCCTGTCACGGAAGCCGGCCAGGCGCGGCTCTGTCCGCTTCAGGCCGCGCTTGCGACGCGGCCTGACGTCGAGAGTTACGATGATTTTGGCCGCGTCACGCTCTCGCTGTTCCGGTTCATCGCTGCCGCCTATGCGACCGGCGCGTCCGATTGCTGGGAGGCGGCCTATCGCTTTGCCGACGAGGCGCCTGGCATCACCGACAGTCCGCTGCTGGTCGCACGCGTTGCCGCGCTGGTCAGAATCCTGCGCAGCGGCCGGCCTTGCCAATTGTGCTTCATGCCGCCATCGTGCCGGCGCCTGTCGAAGGACGAGGCGGAATTGATGCGGCTGCTGGCGGTCGCACGCGGCAAGCAGCCGGGCGAGCTCCAAACTGTCGTCTGCCAGTTCGTCGGCAACGAGAACGAGACCGTGACGACGCGGGCGGTCAACGCGCTCGCGGTCTGCTGACCCCTAGCCGCCCTTCCTGCCGAGCACGAGATCGATGGTGTGGGACGCGATCTTGCGCAGCTGGGGCTCGTCGCCGAAGGCACGTTCGAGCACGGCGAGGCCGCGCGTCACCGTGATGATGTGCAGCGCTGCGGACGCGGAATTGCCGTTGAATTCACCGCGCGCCGCACCCGCCGACAACGTCTCCTGAACCAGAACGGTGATGCGCGAGATGAGGTTCGCGAAGGCCTGCCGCGCCTCCTCGTCGAGCCCCTCGCCTTCGGCCGCGCCGAGCTCCATCAGCCCGCGCGTCGTCGGACATCCGCGCGGGGGCGTGCCGGCGCGGAAGTTGCTGATGGTCAGGTCGAAGAACGCGGTGAGGCGTTTTCGCAATGAGCCCGCACCCAGCGCCTTTTGCAGGGCGACGAGATAATCGCCCGCGTAGCGCTCGTAGGCCTGGACGAACAGCGCCTCCTTGCTGCCGAAGGCGTTGTAGAGGCTACCGCGCTGGACACCGGCGTCGCGCGCGATATCCGACAGCGAGGTGCCGCGGACGCCCTTGCGCCAGAACTGGTCGAAGGCGATACGCAGGACATCGTCGTGGTCGAACTCGCGCGGCCTCAAGCTTTGCTCCTACCAAGCATATTTGACACGATGTCAAAAACATGATTTCCTGACGCCGCGTCAAAAACAAACTGGGGCCGATGCGCCCTTTCGTCAATGAGGATTTCGCGATGCCTCTCCTCCACATTTCGATGCGCGCCGGAAAGCCGGAAGTCTACCGGCAGGCGATCCTCGACGGCCTCTACCGCGCCATGCGCGAAGCGCTGAACGTCCCTGAAGGCGACGAGTTCATGACCATCAGCGAGCTTTCGCCCGCGAACTTCCGCTGCGGCAATGCCTACGGCGTCACGCGCAGCGACGATGCCGTGCTGATCCAGATCACCGTGTTCGCCTCGCGCACCCCCGAGCAGAAGAAGGCCCTGTACCGGCGGATCGCGGACCTGCTCGGCGAAAAACCGGGCCTCCGCCCCGAGGACGTGTTCGTCAATGTCCTCGATGCGCCCGCGGAGAATTGGTCCGTTGGAAACGGCATCGCACAATTCGCCTGAAGCGGCAGCTTCAACGATCCGCAACGCAGGTCTCCATGATCCCGTCGAGCTCCGCCTTCGAGAGCACGCCTAGCTCGACGATGAAGACAATCCGCGCGCACGGCAGAGCCGGGGCATCGCCAACGGCGAGCGCGGCATCGCTAACGGCGAGCGCGGCATCTGCAGGGGCGAGCGTGGCGCGGCCGGCCGCGAATTGAAACACCATCCGGCGCCCGGGCTGCTCGACGGTCTCCAACAGGCCTTTTGCCCGCGCGAGTTTTGGCGCGAGGCGGCCGATGGCCTGCTGCAAGCGGGCGAGCGAAAGTGGCTGGTCCGAGGTCCAGCTCAGGGTTTCGAAGCGTTGCTCTGCCGGACGTTTCGGTCCGGGTTTGCGCGGCGCGGGCGCACGATCGACGGTCGCGGGAAACAGCAGCGCGGACGGAATCTCGCCGTGCTGCGCGTCGACCACCACGGCAGGAACGCGCTGCGCGCGGATGGCCTCGCGGATACGCGCGCCCGCACCCTCATCCGCCAGATCCAGCTTGCTCAGCGCCACGATGTCGGCGACGCGCAGCTGCGAACGGTGCAGCGCGTCGTCGAGAGCGGCCGGCGGTGTCGCCGTGTCCATCACGCAGAGCACCGTTTCCAACGGCGCTTCGCGCAGGATCACGGGATCCATCAAATTGCGGACGATCTCGGCGGGATCGGCGACGCCGCTGGTCTCGATGACGATGTATTCCGGCTTCGGATCACGCCGCAGCAGCGTCGCAAGCGTGCGCAGCAGGTCGCCTTCGAGCGAGCAGCAGATGCAGCCATTGGCGAGGCTGACCACGCCGTCGCTCGCGCCCGCGATCAGCTCGGCATCGATGTTGATCGCACCGAAATCGTTGACCACAGCGGCGATTCGCCGCCCCTCCGCATGCGCCAGCAGATGGTTCACGACAGTGGTCTTGCCGGCCCCCAGAAAGCCCGTCACCAGGAGAATGGGGACCGGCATGTCTCAGCTCCCGACGACGGGACGGCGCACGGGACGGCCGGGCCGCACCGCGACGTCCAGCACACCATCTGTGATTAACGGCTGGCCGCTGACGATCAGATGCCGCACGCCTTCGGAGGGACGGTTCATCGCCGTGAAGGTCGCGCGGTCCGAGAGCTTCTCGTAGTCGAACACGACGATGTCGGCATCGGCATCCTTCGCGAGCCGACCTTTTGCGCGCATCGCGGGCGTGCTCTGCGACAGGATCTCCGCCGGGATCAGCGCGCATTTGCGCACGCCTTCGAGCAGCGACACGGTCTTGCGCTCGCGCACCCATTCGCGGATGAATTTCGTGAAGCAGCCCGCCGAGCGCGGATGCGAGGTGGCGTCATCCGGCAGCGGCCAGGCATCGCCGGTGTAGGTCTTGCCGTCCGACGTCGTCCACGGCATCGCGTCGGAGGCGATCGCGCCGCCGGGATAGAGCACCGACATGTCGAGGAGGTCGCGGTGATGCGCATTGTTCTCGGTGTCGAGGATGTGCCACAGCACCAGCGAGGACGGCTCTTCCGCCTGCGCCTTCAGGAGCTCCTCGCGATCGCTGAAGCGATGGCCGTCGGTGACCCGCTGCACGGAATCGTAACCGGTGCCGTTGCGCTCGACGAATTCGGGGTCGCTGAAGAAGGCGGCCGCCAGCACGGTCGAGCCGGTGCCGTAGGGATAGGCCTCGACCGTGATGGGCAGGCCCTGCGCCTGCGCTTTCGCGATCAGCACGCGGCAGCGCTCGACGTCGGTCTTGCTCGACGAGTTGAAATGGCAGATGTGCATGTGCGCGCCGGTGGCTCCGGCATAGCCGATCAGGCGGATATAGGCTTCCGCCGCGCTCTCGGGATCGATGCGCGACATGTAGGCGACATGGGTGAAGGTCGGCACGTCCTGCGCGGCCGCGAGCTGGCAGACCGCGGTCAGCTCCTGCACGCCGGCGCCCGGCGCATAGGCGTTCAAGATCCCGATGCCGATGCCGCCCTCGTTCAGGCCGCGCGAAAGGCGCTCGAGGATGCCGGCAACCTCCGCATCGCTCGCGACGTTGTCCATCCAGCGGCGATCGCGCATGGCGTTGCCGAACGCCTCCAGCGAGCTCTCCGCATTGGAGCCCGTCATCGCGCCAATACGCGCGAAAGCCCAATTGGTGGCCGCGCCGTAGTTCAACACGCGCCCCTTCCGCGCCTGGCGCTCATACCAGGACCCGACCGGCAGCACGCCCGCTTCGAGATCGAGCGTCGTCGTGACGCCGTCGAACGCCTGCATCCGATCCGCGGGGAGCGACTGGCCATGCGCGTGCAGGTCGATGAAGCCGGGGGCGACCACTAGCCCCGTCGCGTCGATTGTCCGCTCGGCGCTTCCGAGCGAGGCGCCAACCGCGGCGATCCTGCCGTCCACGACCGCCACATCCCCGATGGCGTCCATTCCGCTGGCGGGATCCACCACCCGGCCGCCAGAGATCACCAAGCCGCTCATGTCAAAATTCCTCCGCGCTGAATTCGCATCAAGGCAGATTCCGGGAGGGACGACCACCTCCACCGATGCCGACGCATCATGCTCGCAAGGAAGCTCGAAAGGGAGGCTCGAAAGGGAGGTCAGTTTGCATGCGGGTCGCGGACATGCGCTCGCAGCCTCGCGGCATGTTTTGCCCGAGCTATGCTTCTCGCTTCACCCCCTCGAAAAGAAAGGGCGCAGGGAAGACCGGGCGCCGGCTGGCACCCATAAAAACCCCCATGCGAACTGATTGCACACGCAATGCACAGGGGAGACACAGGGCAGCCGAGACCAGGCCTTCCCTGCGCGATGGTTTGACGGCCTATGCCGCGCTCTCCCCGGAGACGAGTTCCTTCTTGCCTCCGTCACCTCCGCGAAATGCACGGCACCGCGCCGGTTGACGCGATGACGCCTTCGCAAAGGCTTGACCGTAGCAACGACGGCCAAGACCACACGGTTTCGCCGTACGCAGGCATCCTGCTTCGCCCAAGCTTCGCAGGACATGGCCCTGCTTCGCCAGAGGCTTCGCGAGGTTTGAGCGCCGTCCGTCGATGCGGTTCGTGCCATGCTCACGAGGTTCATCTCGCCCTGCACGCACAAGCCCGCCTTTAACGCCGCCCGCGTCCACCGCAACTCCCAACCCGCGTTCGTGACGACGTACGACCGCCCCTTTTGTGGGCTGGGATGGCCGACACATACGATATTTCCGAATTTCGGTAAACTGGAATATTTTTGCGGAGAGGGATTGACTTGCGTTTGCGGCTGTTTCGCTCTACCGGCGGAGACGATGGACTGCACGACCATGCAATGGACCGCAGAGCAGCTCCGCCGTCTTCTCGCCCCCATTGTCATTCAGAGATGTAGCGGGGCGCTACGGTGGGCAAAGTTCCCAAAGGTTTCGTGTGATCGCTCGACGTCTCCTGCAACGCGACCCTCGTCATTCTATTTCGCGCCGCGCTCTCCTCGGCGGATTTATGTCGGCGGGGACCGCCCTCGCGCTTGGCGGATGCGCCGGCTTGGGTGCGACCGGGGCGCGTTTCGACGCGTCATCGCTATCCCTTGACCCCACATTGCTCGTCACCACCACGCGCAAGCCGGTGAACGGCGGTCGCACGAAGCCCTGGTTCGGGCCGGAGCGCGCGACGACCATGACAATCGCGCGGGCGAAGCTGGGGGCGCCGGACGAGAGCCGCCTTTCTCTGGCCTCGGTTGGACTTGGCGATTGGCGCCTTGACCGGGTCGAACCGGTGTCGGCCGACGTTGGCGATCTCGTTGCGCAGGCCGGCGGAGGAGACGTGCTGATCTATGTGCACGGCTTCAAGCAGACGTTCGAGACGGCGGTGCTGGATGGCGCCCATCTCTCCGATGGGATCAAGTTCCGCGGCCGGACCATGGTGTTCTCCTGGCCCTCCAAGGCAGGACTGTTCGACTATGCCTATGACCGCGACAGTGCGATGTGGTCCCGCGACGAGTTCGAGCGCGTGCTCTCCACACTCGTGTCGGCGCCAGGCACCGGCCGCGTGAACATCGTTGCGCACAGCATGGGAACCATGCTGTCGCTCGAAAGCCTGCGTCAGCTCTATGCGCGATACGGCGACACAGTGACGAGCAAGATCGGCGCCGTGGTGTTTGCCGCGCCCGATATCGACATGGACGTGTTCTCGTCAGCGATCCAGCGCATCGGTCCGCTTGCGGGCAAAATCACCGTGATCGCCGCGACGAACGATCGCGCACTGGCGTTGTCGGGACAGATCGCAGGTGGAATGACCAGGGTCGGCGCCGCCGAAAAAGCCGTCATCGCGCGCCTCGGCGTACGCGTGGTCGATGCGTCAGCGGAAGGCTGGGGCATCATCAACCACGATCTTTTTCTGTCGAATGCAGAAGTACAGCGGGTGATCCGCCGCTCGATCGACGGCACGATCGCTTAGGAGAGCGCCCGCGCGGCATGAGTTTGATGCGTCGCGATCAATGACACCGAAGCGACAACCAACTACAATGGCAATTTTCGCTCGGCGATGATCCGCACAGGCGGAAAGGCGACGCAATCCACCACGTCGAACAACACTTCAATGTTGCGGTCAAACGCGTGCGCGAAGTCCATCGCATCATCGCGGCGTTCATCGGCAATAGCAGTGCCGAGCGTGCAATGGGGCGTCCAAGCGCCGGGCCGGTAGTGAGGACGACAATGCGCTGGATCGATTGCCGCGCTGATGATGCCGTGGATGCGAGCCAGGGATTCGTTGGCCTCCGGCTCCGCCCAGAGGACAAGCGGAGAAGCTTCGAACCAGCGAATTCGTTTGAACCTGATCCGCAGTTGCCTCTCGCCAGAACTAGCTGCCAGCATCGCATCGCACGCAGCCTTCTCGTGAGCCGCCGGGGAATCGTAGATGGCAAACGTAAAATGAGGCCGGTAGCCAAGGGCACGCATCGAGGGCTCGGCCTCGAAGACGGCAACCTGATGCCACAGCCGCACGATCTCGCCTGCTGAATCGTTGTCAGACCGGATATTGATCGCCAATGCCACAGGCGCACCCAAGGGGCGGAACAATCAAATCGAGATCAGGGGAAGGCTGGCTTCAAGACAATGGCGCTCCCTAGGGGAATCGAACCCCTGTTTCAGCCTTGAGAGGGCCGCGTCCTAACCGCTAGACGAAGGGAGCGTTGAGGGAGAGGACATAGCCTCGAATTTTGCCGGCGGCAAGCGGGGATCGAGGGGTTTCGGATGCTCGCTCTCCGCTGTCGTCCTGGCGAATGCAGGACCCATTACCCCAAGGCGTGGTTGTGGGCGAAGTGCCAACCACCAGTCCCCGCAACCACACCAGCCGGTGTTATGGGTCCTGGCCTTCGCCAAGACGACGATGGCGGCGAGTTCCGAGGCCGTACTCACGGCTCATTGGCGAATTTCAGCTTTCCAGCCGGCTTCAACGTGTGGGCATCGAAGGTGCGGATCTCGGTGACGCCGCCGATGTCGAGCGTGATCACGAGCCGGTCGCCGGCGACGCCGCTCGAGACGATTTTGGCGCCCTTCGGGAGAGTCGCGGTGACGTCGCCTGCCGGCTCGGGCGCCCTTCCCTCGGACTTGAAAAGGCGGTAGCCCACCGCGATCAGCACGGCGCAGATTGCCAGCGCCGTGGTCAACCCCGCGATCAGCATCATCCGCCGCACCCGCGCGAACAGCGCGGCCTGCTCGGGGCTCGGTTCGGGAACAACGGTATCAGACGTCGTCATGGAAAATTCTGGCTCTGCGCAAAGGTTGGAGGTTGTCGTCGAAGGCTCCGAGGGCTCGACCCGGCTCGACCGCGTGCTGGCGCTGCACCTTGCCGAGCTATCGCGATCGAGGCTGAAAGCCCTGATTCTGGGGGGCGCGGTGAGCCTCAGGGACGCCGCGATCCGGGACCCCGCTTATCACGTCGCCTCCGGCGATACGATCACAATCGACGTGCCGGAAGCGGCCGCGCCGGAGCCGAAAGGCGAGGATATCGACCTCGACATCGTGTTCGAGGACGACGACATCGTCGTCCTCAACAAGCCGAAGGGGCTGGTGGTGCATCCCGCGGCGGGCCACGAGACCGGTACGCTGGTCAATGCGCTGATCGCCCATTGCGGCGGCTCGCTCTCCGGCATCGGCGGGGTGCGCCGGCCCGGCATCGTGCACCGGCTGGACAAGGACACCACCGGGTTGATGGTGGTCGCCAAGAACGACCTCGCGCATGCCTCGCTCACCGCGCAATTCGCCGATCACGGCCGTACCGGGCCGATGCGGCGCGGCTACATGGCCTTCGCCTGGGGGCTGCCGGGCCGCCATCGCGGCACCGTGGACGCGCCGATCGACCGTCACCCGCATGCGCGCGAGAAAATGGCGGTGCGCCAGGGCGGCCGCGAGGCCGTGACGCATTGGGAGCTTCTGGAGAGTTTTGCCGGACGCGACGGCAAGCCGATCGCGACGCTGCTCGCCTGCGAACTCGAGACCGGACGCACCCATCAGATCCGCGTCCACCTCGCCCATATCGGCCACCCCCTGATGGGCGACGCCGTCTACGGCCCGCATTTCAAGACCAAGGCGAACCAGCTGGGCCCCGAGTCGCAGGCCGCCCTCGCCGCGCTGGGGCGGCAGGCGCTGCACGCCTACCTGCTGGTATTGGAGCACCCGAGGACTGGAGAATTACTTCACTGGGAGACGCCTCTGCCGGAGGATTTGCTTCTCCTTCAGGGGGCCCTCAAAGCGGCGCTATGACGCAGGCCGCTTCAGAGATGCTTTACATTACAAAAAGTTATAGCTGCCACACGGGGACGTGACGTCAGCAATCCTTCCCTTTTTGCCTTCCGATGGAGTATATTGCGCTTGCGTTGAAGACCAACGCGGAACATCGCAGCACCGATCGGCTTTAACCAAGCGGTCGTCTGCCTGGCCCGCCGCTATCGGGGGCCTGAACCTGTTTGGAGGGCGCACTATGGCCCGTACAGCTACCCTGCCGGTCCTTAATGGCGAATCCGGCCTTTCCCGTTACCTCGGCGAAATCCGCAAGTTTCCGATGCTGGAACCCCAGCAGGAATACATGCTCGCCAAGCGTTGGCGCGAGCACGATGATCGCGACGCCGCGCACCAACTCGTCACCAGCCATCTCCGTCTCGTGGCCAAGATCGCCATGGGCTATCGCGGCTACGGCCTACCGATCTCCGAGGTCGTCTCGGAAGGCAATGTCGGCCTGATGCAGGCGGTGAAGCGGTTCGAGCCCGAGAAGGGCTTCCGTCTCGCAACCTACGCGATGTGGTGGATCAAGGCGTCGATTCAAGAGTACATCCTGCGTTCGTGGTCGCTCGTGAAGATGGGCACCACCGCGAACCAGAAGAAGCTGTTCTTCAACCTGCGCAAGGCGAAGAGCAAGATTTCCGCTCTGGACGAAGGCGATCTTCGCCCCGACCAGGTGGCCATCATCGCAAAGCGTCTCGGCGTCACGGCTCAGGACGTGGTCGACATGAACCGCCGCCTCGGTGGCGACGCGTCGCTCAACGCTCCGATCCGCGACGACGGCGAAGCCGGCGAATGGCAGGACTGGCTGGTCGACAATTCGCCCAACCAGGAAGCCATGCTGGCCGAGCACGAGGAGTATGATCACCGTCGTGACGCCCTGAACGGCGCCATGGGCGTGCTCAACCCGCGCGAACGCCGCATCTTCGAGGCCCGCCGCCTCGCCGACGAGCCGATGACCCTGGAAGACCTTGCCGCCGAGTTCGGCGTGTCGCGCGAGCGCGTCCGCCAGATCGAGGTCCGCGCCTTCGAGAAGGTGCAGTCCGCGGTCAAGGGCACGATCGCAAAGGCCGAACAGGCCGCGCTGGAAGCCGCGCTCTAAGCGCGAGGTTTTGGCGCCAGAGATTGGCGGATCAACAAGAGACAGAAAGCCGGCGGCGACGCCGGCTTTTTTGTTTGCGTGTGAGGCGCAGCATGTTCGCGGGGACGCGGACCAGGCATCTTGAACCCGCACTGCCGGTTGACCGACCAAAGGGATCGGGCCAACAGCATCAAGAGAACGGACACGCGCCGTGTCGATCATCCTGCAATCCACCGTGGGCGGCTTCTCCGCCCAGTTCATGCGCAAGCTGCCGCTGGTCGAGCAGGCGATGCGCGAGCACGGGCTCGAGCCGTCGGAGTTCGTGATCTCGAAGGACTATGCCTCGACCGCGACGATCCCGCTCATGGGTCCGTTCTTCTTCAATTACAGCGTCTATTTCGGCGAGGAGACATTCACCGTCACCGAGCCGAACGACATGGTGTTCCTGGACTACTTCTTCAAGCGCGTGCTGGCCGCGGACGGCCCGCCGGAACTGCCGCGGCGACCGGGCTTGATCCGGCGGCTTTTCGGGTGGATGTCGGAGCCGGTGTGATTGATCTTCCCCTCTCCCCTTGCGGGAGAGGGTGGCTCGCCGCGATAGCGGCGAGACGGGTGAGGGGTTGTCTCCGCGAGCACGTCTCTCACATCGTCATTCGCGGAGACAACCCCTCATCCGGCGCTTCGCGCCACCTTCTCCCGCAAGGGGAGAAGGGAAGAGCGCATCGTCGGCGCCTCGCTCACTCCTCCCATGTCCGCGCCAGCGTCGCAAGCCAGCAGCCTTCGCAATAGCGGGCATCCTTGTAGTCGATCCAGTTGTGCGCATAGACGTGGTCGAGCGGGATGCCGTAGCGCGCGCGCAGGATTTGGACGAGGATCTTCCACGCCGCGACCTGCGCCGCGGTCGGTCCCGTGGTGACGTCGGGATAGTTGCCGGCGAACTCGACGCCGATCGAATTGTCGCGCACCACCTGGCGGTAGGTCGGCTTGTTGTCGATGTACTTGTTGTCGTTGCGGTTGGCGCCGTCGCCATGGGTCGGCACCAGGTTTTCCGCGACCGCCCAATAGACGGTGCCGTCGGTCTCGACCCACAATGTGACGCCGCGACGCGTGGGATTCTTCGTTTGCATCTCGGCGCCGCCGCGCGCCGAGCCTGCCGGTCCCTCGGTCTGGTGCACGATGATGTTGCGCCAGGCTTTTGCGTTGCCGACATCGCCCCATGGCGCCAGCCACACCATCTTCAGGCCGGGAATGTCGGGCGTGCCGGAGGCGCGCGCGAGCTTTGCGAGCTCGGCGTCGGTCGCAGCGGCAGGTGCGATCAGAATGAGGGCGGCGAGAACGGCCGCGAGCAGGCGAGAGATCATCATGCGGGTCCAATGCGGACCTGACGTTAGCACGCCCTTACGCGAATTTGCGCAAGGCCTCGCCTGAACCGATCGGGTCAGGCATCAGCGGTGGCGCTGGATCGTGGACGGCAAAGTCGTTCTTGCCGTTCTTCTTGGCCGCATAGAGGGCGTGGTCGGCATGCGCGATCAGGCGGTCCGGAAACTGGCCGACGCCGCGGTCCCACTGCGCCACCCCGATCGAGATCGCAATCGGAATGTCGATGCCGGTGCAGCTGACGGCATCCTGGCGGCAGACCTCGAGCACGCGGCGGGCGATCGCAGCCGCCTCGCGCAAGGTCGACGACGGCAGCACGACGCAGAATTCGTCGCCGCCGGTGCGGGCGAGCATGTCGCCGGGCCTCAAGCGCGTCTGCGCCATCAGGGTGAAGTGCTGGAGGCAGGCATCGCCCGCGGCATGGCCATGGGTGTCGTTGATGGTCTTGAAGCCGTCGAGATCGATGACCAGCAGCGAGAACGGCTCGCTGCTGCGCTCCGAGCGGGCGCATTCTTCGCTCAGCCGCTGCAACAGATGCCGCCGGTTGGCGACGCCGGTGAGATCGTCGAGTAGCGCGAGGTCGGCGACCTCGTTGCGCAAGCTGTCCATCGCCATCAGCAGGAAGCCGAAATTGAGCGTCATGGACAGGAACAGGAGACCCAGCACCATGACGCCATGAGCCTGGCCGCCGGCGCTTGCCGAGAAATCGCCGCCGAGCAGATTGCCCACCGTGCGGACGACGAGGATCGCGATAATGGCGAGGATGACGATGCCGGACAGCCGGGCGCCCGGACTGACGCGGCCTTCCGGCGGCGACAGCAACAGACGCAGCGCCAGCACCAGCGGCACGGCCTGACCGAGCGTGTAGCAGAGCATGCGCAGCTGCATGTTGTCGAAGCCGACCACGAAGAACACGACGCCGGCGAGGCTTAAGCCTGCTGTTGCGATCATGACGCGCCATGAGACGGGCCGGTGATAGAAGCGTTGAATGCCCATGGCGGCAAGGCAGCTCGCCGCGATGACGCCGGCGGCGCCAAGCAGGAGCGGCAACGGAGACGCGACGAACAGGCGCAGCAGGGCCGTCATCGCGCCGGTCGCGCCGATAAAGGACGATGCCATCCAGAACCGCGCGGCCGCGAATTTCGGATAGGTGCGCATCACGTAGGCCCAGATCAGGCCGAGCGCCAGGAAGTTGACGACGAACACGGTCCAGAGTGTCGGCACGTTCAGCATGGCGCACGCGGCGCGCGCAGCGTCGCGCCCTCCGTCCCTGCCAGCTGACCGTCCATGATCCCGTCCCCGTTTTCTTGGGGGGACAATGCCGCCGCCGCGCTTAACGGAGTCTCACTGCGATCCGCGAAAGCATGACTTTGGTTTTGGATTCATGAACGGCTGGCGCATTGTCGGATCGTTAGGCATGCCGGCGATGCGGATTCGCGAGCCAAAATCACCCGAAAATGCATCTGAGCTGTGGATAACGCGATGACACGGATGTGACAGCGCGGGGCAGAAGCGCGCGAATCTGCTGAGCTTGTCATCGAGGATGTTGCGAGGCTGGCCCTCCGCCGAGCATCCCTCGTGTCGCGTTTCACCATTAACCCTGAAGAGGATCCTATGGCTAAGAAAGCGAAGAAGGCGAAGAAGGCGACGAAGAAGAAGGCCAAGAAGGCAGCGAAGAAGAAGTAGCGAGGCTTCTTATTCTTTGCCCGGGTGGAGCACGCTCCGCCCGGGCGTCGGGTGGGAGTTCTGAGTTGGAAGATGGCGGGCGCAAGGCCCGCTTTTTTATTGGCTGGAGAAGCTATCGCTCCGCGAACGCCAGCTTGGCGCCGAGCGCGGCGAAGCCGGCGGCAAAACTCCGGCGCAGCCAGGCCATGACACGCGGGCGGGAGATGACGCGCTCGCGCACCGATGCCGCACAGAGGCCGTAGACCACGAACACCGCAAACGTCATCGCCATGAAGGCGCCGCTCAATTCCAGCATTCGCGCCAGCACATGGGCTTCGTCCCCGGCGATGAACTGCGGCAGGAAAGCCAGGAAGAAGATCGACAGTTTTGGATTGAGGATGTTGATCAGGAAGCCGGTCACGATCACCCGACCGACCGAACGCTCGCGGATCTCGCCGTCGACTGCCAGCGCCCCGGTCTCGCGCAGCGCCTGCCAGGACATGTAGAGCAGATAGGCGACACCGCACCATTTCAGCGCGGCGAAGGCGAGCGCGCTGGTGTGGAGCACGGCGGCGAGCCCCAGCATCGCGGCCGTCATGTGCGGCACGATTCCGAGGGTGCAGCCGAAGGCAGCGGCGACGCTCGCGCGCGAGCCGCGGGTCAGCGCGGCCGCCAGCGTGTAGAGCACGCCGGTGCCGGGCGAGGCGACGACGATCAGCGAGGTGAGCAGGAAGGACAAGGTCATGGACCGACCTTATCACCGCGCCGCGGACCACGAAAGCCGGCCTGCCGGATCGACCCTCAGGACAGCTGCGCGATCTCGGCCTCGCGGAGCACGTCGAGCGGCGCCCATGGCTTAGCCCAGAACTTCGCGCCGTTCGGCAAGGCCTGCATCAAGGGCCGGCCGGAGGTGACGACGACGTCGAGCTTCGGGTTGCGGTCCTTGGCGACATGCGCGAGCTCGACGCCGTTCATGCGGCCGGCAAGCTGAACGTCGGTCATCATCAGGCAGAGCGCGCCGGCGCTCTTCTCCAGCACAAGCTCGGCCGCCTCGGCGCTCTCGCATTGAATGACGTCGTAGCCGCTTTCTTCGAGAAGAAGACTGAGCATCTCCCTCTGCATGAGGTCGTCTTCCACGATCAGTGCGGTGGCTCGAAACGGCTTTGCTTGTCCCATCGGCGGCTCCCAATGCTGCCTGTCTTCATCAAGTAACGTAGGTTAAGGAGGGAACCGCCATGCGGTTCGGTTCCAATATGAAAAAATGTAAATCATAGTTCCGCTCAAGTGGCTCGACGGGGGATCATCATGACTGCAATCCGCGGCGCCGCCGCTATCACCGGAGCGGCAAGCGGCATCGGCCGCGCACTGGCGATCGAGCTTGCGCGGCGCGGCTGCGATCTCGCGCTCGCCGATCGCGACGAGCCCGGGCTGAAGACGCTCGCGGCCGAGATCGGCGCCGCAAGCAAGCTCAGCCTGCATCGCGTCGATGTCAGCGAGCCCGACGACATCGCGCAATTCGCGCGTGAGGCGGCCACCGCGCATCCCGCACTTGGCATCGTCGTCAACAATGCCGGCGTTGCACTGATGGGATCGTTCGAGGAGATCGACCAGGCGCAGATGGACTGGCTGTTCGACATCAATTTCTGGGGCGTGGTGCACGGCACGCGCGCCTTCCTGCCGCATCTGAAGACGTTGGGCGAGGCACACATCGTCAATTTGTCCTCGATCTTCGGCATCATCGCCCCGCCGGGACAGTCGGCCTATGCCGCGGCGAAATTCGCGGTGCGCGGCTTTTCCGAGAGCGTGCGGCACGAGCTGGCCATGGCGGGCAGCCCTGTCAGGCTGTCGGTCGTGCATCCTGGCGGCGTCGCCACCGCCATCGCCCGCAACTCGCGCACCGGGGTCGGCGTCACCGACAACGCACGCCGGTCGCAATCGATCGAGCGGTTCGAGAACGCGGCAAGGACCACGCCCCGGGACGCCGCGCTGCGCATCATCAAGGGCATCGAGAGAAACGAGCCGCGCATCCTGATCGGCAACGACGCCCGCTTCATGGATCTCCTGCAGCGCTTCCGCCCGGCAACGTACTGGGCGCCGTTGCAGCGCAAGCTGGAGAGGATGGCGAAGGGGACGGAGTGAGGGGCGCCGTCGAATTAAACCGTCGTCCTGGCGAGCGTTCACGGACCTCTCCGTTGTCACTCCCCGCGAAGGCGGGGAATCCAGTACGCAGCAGCCTCTCCGTATTCTCGCGCGGTCTCTGGAATACTGGATCGCCCGCCTTCGCGGGCGATGACACCAAGTATGTGCGCGAGTGCTCCGTCTCTTTGGCTCCCCTCACTGCCCCGCCAGCCGATCGGCAAAATACCCGATCGTCTTGCGATAGATCACCGCCCTGTTCCATTCGCGCATGGCCTCGAAATTGGCGGTGCCTTCGCCGTAGGGCTGGCCCATCTTGAAGCCGCTGGTGTGGAGCAGGTTCGCGGTCGAGGCGAGCACGTCGGGGACGCTGTGGCGGAGATCGACGTGGCCGTCGCCGTCGAAATCGACGCCGTACTTGATGTAGGAGGACGGCAGGAACTGGGTCTGGCCGATCTCGCCGGCATAGGCGCCGATCAGGTCGCGCAGCGGCAGGTCACCGCGCTGCACGATCTTCAGCGCCGCGAGCAGCTCGCCCTGGAATAGCTCGGTGCGGCGGCAGTCATGCGCGAGCGTCGCCAGCGTGCGGACCACCGGCAGCTTGCCGATGTCGCCCTTGCCGAAATCGCTCTCCAGCCCCCAGATCGCAACCAGGATATAGCGGGGCACGCCGAACTGCTGCTCGATGCGTGAGAGCAGCGCGGCATGGCGCTGCAACAGCGCCTTGCCGCCATTGATGCGGCCGGGGCCGACGCGGGTCGAGACATACTGCTCGAAGCTCTTGTTGAAGGTGTAGCGCTGGCGCCGGTCGAAGGCGAGCACCGCGCCGTCCTGCTGCACGCCGCTGAGCGCCGCGCTGGTCACGCTCGCCGAGACGCCGGCGGCCTGCGCTTCCGAGGCCATGCTGGCGACAAAGCTGTTGAAGTCGCCGCCGCAGCGCGCGGCTTGCGCCGATCCGCCGGCCAGACAGGCGATGAAGGCGATGGCCAAGGCGTATTTCGACATTCGGATGAATCCTACAGGGAATGGGCGGGAGAGCGGCGCGCGATCATGCCCGGGAACCAGATTCGCGTCAAAGCGGCAAATCCTCACCAGAACCAATCGCATCCTGGCTCGACGAATGAAGTCCGATGTCGCGACCACTGCATATCTCATGCGCTCGCTGCGGCATCGCAGCGCCAGCGATTTGCCTTGCCATGGCATGGCGCCGGTTATAACATTCTATCCTAGGTTGTCGCCCCGCCAGCCCCGGGCGACGCTGAAGACCAAAATAAACGGCGGGCTTCGCGGCCCGCCGTTTGTTGAGGCAAGGGTGAGGCAAGGATCTCCTAAGGAGCGCATCGGGTTTTACGAAGCGTTGGACTCTTCCGCCCGACATCGAGGCGCCTCGTAAATGGGTTCGTCGATCGATCGCGCAGCTGGTTCTGCCGCTGCAGGGTCCGCGCCCAGCCACCGGAAACCTGCCAAAGTCATTTGACTATGGCCCCCTGATCGACGAAAAGCCGGCCATGGCCAAAAAACCCGGAACCAATCCCAAGGGCGAATTCGCCTTTTTCAACGTCTTCTATGAAGACGGCTCACAACGCTCCAACCGGCGCGTGCCCGCCGAATTGCTCGGCGGCCTCGACGGCGACGAGCCGGCCCGCGCCTATATCATGGAGCAGGACCGCGAGATCGCCGAAAAATCCGGCCGCCCGGCGCTTGAGATCAAGAACCTCGAGCGGGTCGGCGCGAAGAAGAAATAGGTCGACCCAGGCAGGCGCTCACCAGCGCCCGCTCCGCCTGTTCCAGGCAAACAGCAGATCGGCAAACCGGTTATAGAAGAACCGGGTGAACGGCAGCGCCACGCGATTGCCGAACAACTCCGCAAGCCACCCCTCCCCCGGCGTCAGCCCCCACAGCGCAACCGCGACATCCGCGCCGACGATGAGTTGGCCGGCCGCATCGGTCGCATGCAGGCAGCGCCTGACGTCGTCGAGCGTGGCGCCAAAGTGCGCCAGCGCATCGGGCTGCTCGTTGATATCCCTGAATTGGATCGTGCCCGCGCGCACCAGCGCCAACAGCTTGTTGCGCTGCCAGTCGATGCCGGCATCGCAGACAGGGCAACGGGTGTTGTACCAGACGGTGAGGTGAGCCGGCATCATCGAAGCATAGATGTCGATCTGTGCGACGTCGAGGCTGGAGCCATCCACCCGGAATTCCAGAATCGATGCGCCTCTCTCGTCGGATGTATATTCGATTGGAAAAGCATGAGCCTCTTTGGGCTGAACGCTGTCGAAGTAGGCGTGAACGAAAACGGCGGGCTTTCGCCCGCCGTTCTTGTTTCAACAGCCAAGTGGCGGCGTTTGAACTAGTTATCCAGGAACGACCGCAGCTTCCGCGACCTTGACGGGTGCTTCAGCTTGCGCAGCGCTTTCGCTTCGATCTGACGAATACGCTCTCTCGTCACCGAGAACTGCTGGCCGACTTCTTCCAGCGTATGGTCGGTGTTCATGCCGATGCCGAAGCGCATGCGCAGCACGCGCTCTTCGCGCGGGGTGAGCGAGGCCAGCACGCGCGTGGTGGTTTCGCGCAGGTTGGACTGGATCGCGGCGTCGATCGGCAGGATCGCGTTCTTGTCCTCGATGAAATCGCCGAGGTGTGAATCCTCTTCGTCACCGACGGGCGTCTCCAGCGACAACGGCTCCTTGGCGATCTTGAGGACTTTTCGCACTTTCTCCAGCGGCATGCCGAGCTTTTCGGCCAATTCCTCAGGAGTGGGCTCGCGGCCGATCTCGTTAAGCATCTGCCGCGAGGTGCGCACGATCTTGTTGATCGTCTCGATCATGTGCACGGGGATGCGGATGGTGCGCGCCTGGTCGGCGATCGAGCGGGTGATCGCCTGCCGGATCCACCACGTGGCGTAGGTCGAGAACTTGTAGCCGCGGCGATACTCGAACTTGTCGACCGCCTTCATCAGACCGATGTTGCCTTCCTGGATCAGGTCGAGGAACTGCAGGCCGCGGTTGGTGTATTTCTTGGCGATCGAGATCACGAGACGGAGGTTGGCTTCCACCATCTCCTTCTTGGCCTGGCGGGCTTCGCGCTCGCCCTTCTGCACCGAGTGCACGATCTTGCGGAACTCGATGATCTCCAAGCCGGTCAGCGCCGCGAGCTGATGCACCTCGTGGCGGAGGTCCTTGATGCGGTCCTTCTCGTGATGGACGAAGTTCTTCCAGCCCTTGGCCGACAGCTTCGAGACACGGTTGAGCCAGCGCGGATCGAGCTCCGAGCCGGTGTAGTTGCGCAGGAAGTCCTCGCGCGCGACGCCGTGGCTGTCGGCAAGGCGCATCAGGCGGCTCTCATGGGAGACGAGGCGCTTGTTGATGTCGTAGAGCTGCTCGACCAGTGAGTCGATACGCGCCTGGTTCAGGCGCAGCGACTTCACCTCGACGATGATCTCGTCCTTGAGCTTGCGGTATTTGCGCTCCTGGTGCGGCGAGAGCGAGGGGCCGTGCGAGGTGCTCTCGAGCTGGTTCTGGATGTCCTGCTCTTGCAGCTTGCGCAGCTTCTTGTAGCTGTCGGCGATCTTGTCGAAGATCTCGACGACCTTCGGCTTGAGCTCGGCCTCGATCGCCGCAAGCGACATCTGGTTCTCGAACTCGTCGTCCTCGTCCATGTCGGCTTCGGCGGCGGACTCCGCGGGATCCTTCGCGGCGTCGCCGGCATTGCCGGGCGCAGGCGCGGCGCGGAACGGGGTCGGCGCCGGCGGTGCGGCGGGCGGCGCGACATGCGCCGGCGCGGCGCCGGTGGCCTGGCCGCCTTCGGCCGTCGCTTCACCGGTCTCGCCGTTCGGACCGGCGATCATCGCATTGTTCATGCCGGCCTTGGCATCGGGCCCGGCATAGGTGGCTTCGAGATCGATGATGTCACGAAGGAAGATTTTTCCTTCGTTGAGCTCGTCGCGCCAGATGATGATGGCCTGGAAGGTCAGCGGGCTTTCGCACAGACCTGCGATCATCGCCTCGCGGCCGGCCTCGATGCGCTTCGCAATCGCGATTTCGCCTTCGCGCGACAGCAGCTCGACGGTGCCCATCTCGCGCAGATACATGCGCACGGGATCATCGGTGCGCTCGCCCGGCTCGCTCTTCTTGACCTCGGTGACGGCCTTCTGGGTGACTTCGACCAGTTCGTTGTCGGTCTCGTCCTCGCCGCTCTCGTCCTTGTCCTCCTCGCCTTCGCTATCGTCGGCTTCGGTGACGTTGATGCCCATGTCCGAGAGCATGGACATGATGTCCTCGATCTGCTCGGGAGAGGTCTGGTCGGACGGCAAAACTTCGTTGAGCTGATCGAAGGTCACGAAGCCGCGCTTCTTGGCCTGCTTGATCATCTTCTTCACGGCCGCGTCGGACAGATCGAGCAACGGCGAGGGCGCATCCTGGGAGTCCTTCTCCGGCGCGTCCGCTGCCTTGTCGTCTTTTTCCTTGTCCTTCGCCTGCAGCGTCTTTGCCTTGGTGGCCATCCATTGCTCCTAAACGCGTTTCACACAGACGTTCGCCGCGCCCGCGCAAAATCACTTGAACCTGTTGCTCGATGCTCTCGCTTCGTCAGATCTCGACACGGAAAGGGCGGCGCGGACCTCTTGTCGCCACCCCCGACCTTTCACTCGCCGGATTTGCCTAACGCTTCGTAGAGCCTCTTTGTCGCAGCGGATGCAGGTGTAGTGCCAACAGCAATTGCGCGGATTCATTCCTGACGCGTCTGTTCTGCCTGCGGCCGCCTGGTGGCCAAAGTGCTACAAGACCGTTAAGCCTCGATTAACCCTGTTTTTGCCGCCAAACCTCGGATTTGGCGAGTCTTTTAGCGGTTCCGGTCCCGGCCGTCCGCATGATTCTTTCATCACACGCTCTTCTGGAACCGGCCCGACAGTTCGCCAAAACCCTCGATCAGGGCCTCGGTGCCGTCGACTTCGCCTATCCGAGCCTTGACGTCGCGCAGCCACGCCATGTTGGCCTCGCTGGGATCTTCCCCCAAGGCCAGCTCGGCGTCTTTCAGCTCTCTAAGTAGTGAATGGTACTGCCGATGCAAGGCGACCAGCTGATGCCAGGTGGAGAGAACGTCGTCCCGTGCGGCGCCCTCGCGGGCGCCCCACACCGCCGCGGTCGTGATGCCGCCCTCAACCCTTTGAAGGGCCTGAGAAAATCCACCCTTCTCGAGGTCGCTGCGCATCTTCTCGGCGAGCTCGCCGGGGTCCGGCGAATGGTGATGGTCGTTGGCGAAGGCGGCGATGATGCCGGCCCGGAGCTTATGGACCTCGGGATGGGCCAGCTCCAGGGCCGCGACTTCCTCGAGATGATCGTGGAGGAGCCAGGGGTGGTTGATCAGGATTTGCAGGATCAGGGCCTCCCGGCGGGAGATGGCGCTGCGTTGGCCGCGCATGATCGGGCTTGCCGCCAGCTGCGCGCTCGCCGCCTGATAGGGCCCGGAGGGCAGCTGGATCGGGCCGGGCGGGCCGCGGCGGCCACCAAATCCCTGACCGCCGAATCGATTCGCGCCTCCCCCACCGCGGGGCTGGAACTGGCGACCGCCGGGCCCGGGGCGGAAATTGCCACGGCCGGCGCCAAAGCCGCCGCGCCCGCCTTCGGGGGCAAAGGCACGCTGGAGCCGCTCGGCAAGATCCTGCCGATAATAGCGCCGCACCACCTCGTCGCGGATGCCGTTGGAGAGCTCCTTGATGCGCGCCTCCAGCGCGGCGCGGCGCTCGGGAGTGGCGAAATTGCCGCCTTCGAGCTCGCGCGACCAGATCATCTCGGCGAGCGGACGCGCCGCCGCGATCACCTCCTCGATCGCGCCGCGACCGCCGGAGCGCACGAGGTCGTCGGGGTCCTGCCCTTCCGGCAGCAGGGCGAAGCGCAGACTCTTGCCGGGCGCGAGGAAGGGTAAGGCGAGATCCGCGGCACGATAAGCGGCTTTCTGGCCGGCGCGGTCGCCGTCGAAGCAGAGGATCGGCTCGTCCGCCATTTTCCAGAGCAGCGCGAGCTGGTTTTCAGTGAGCGCGGTGCCGAGTGGCGCCACGCTGCCGGCAAAGCCCGCGGTGACCATGGCGATGACGTCGACATAGCCTTCGACCACGATGAGGGGGCTGCCGTCATGGGTGGCTTTGCGCGCGGTCTGGTGGTTGTACAGATTGTCGCCCTTGTGGAAGAGCGGCGTCTCCGGCGAGTTCAGGTACTTGGCCGGAACGTCCTTCTCCAGCGCGCGCCCGCCGAAGGCGATGACGCGGCCGCGCAGATCCGTGATCGGAAACATCACGCGATCGCGGAAGCGATCATAGGGCACCGGGATGTCGTTGCCGGCCACCAGCATGCCGGTTTCGACCATGTCGTCGACGGAGACGCCGAGCTTGCCGAGATGCTCTTTCAGCGCAAAGCGATCAGGTGGCGCATAGCCCAGCCGAAACTGCAATTGCGTCGCCGGCGAGATCGCGCGGTCGGCGAGATAGCCCCGCGCCTTGGCGCCGACGCGAGAGGCCAGCGTCTCGGCAAAGAACTTGGCGGCGAGATCCATGACGTCATGCAGCGAGCGGCGCCGCTGCTCCTGACGCGCCGCATCCGGCGTCACCGCTGGCAGCGGCAGGCCCGCCATATTGGCGAGCCGCTCCACGGCCTCCGCGAACGGCAGGCCGTCGGTCTCCATCATGAAGCTGATGATGTCGCCGTGCTTGCCGGAGGAGAAGTCGTGGTAAAAGCCCTTCTGGTCGTTGACGTAGAAGGACGGCGTCTTTTCCTGCTGGAACGGCGACAGCCCCTTCCACTCTCGCCCCGCCTTCTTCAGTTTGACGCGCTTGCCCACGACTTCGGAGACCGAAAGCCGGGCCCGAAGCTCGTCGAGGAATTGGGGCGTGAAGCGCATCAGGTTGATTTCTGGGGTGAGTCGGGCGTTTTGCCAACGAATAGGCATATAAGGATGCCCCCGGGAAATACGATGCACTTAGGGCTTCTCCCGGCTATTCACAGGTCGAAGATTCGACGGAAAGCTTGAACCCGCCCCGGTTCCACGCTTCCATGGGGGCCATGTTCAGGACCTTCCGAGGCGGCCAGAGCGGGGGTTGGCGCATCACCTCGATTTCGCCGGTGACGGGCGAGCCCCTCGCCTTCATGCCAACGCTGTCGGTCACCGACAGCGAGGCCATCGCGTTGCCGCTGGTGCCCTCGCGCAATGCCTGGCGCCTGGTCGGTGTCGCGAGCAGCTTGCGCTACACCGAGCGCCCGGAGAAGCAGCAGCTCACTGCCGTGCAGGCCGGCCTCGGCCGGCTGGAAGCAACCAGTGCGGCGCTGATCCCGATCCGCAAGTCGCAGGCCTGGTGGGATCTGACCCAGGAAGAGCGCCGCAGGATCTTCGAGGACAAGTCGCATCACATCGCGAATAGCCTGCGCTTCCTGCCTGCGATTGCGCGGCAGCTCTATCATTGCCGCGACCTCGGCGGGCCCTTCGACTTCCTGACCTGGTTCGAATTCGCGCCTGCGCACGCCTCGCTGTTCGAGGAGCTGGTCGCAATGCTCAGGCGAACCGAGGAGTGGAGCTATGTCGAGCGCGAGGTCGACGTGCGCGCAGTGAAGGAAGTGCTGTCGGGCTAGAGCCCAAGAAAGCGGCCGGATTCGATGCGCGGCAGATCGGTGACGGGCCAGTTGTAGATGTAAGTCCAGGCCGGTGCCGTCACCCCGTCTGCACCTGTCACGTCGACCAGCTGGCGCAGATATTCGGTCGGCTCCGGAAAGCCCTCGCCGCAGGCCTCGTACATGTCGAGCTCGCGCAAGAGTTCGTCGGGCACGCGCAGGTGAAAGAGTTCGCCGTGGACGCGGTCGGACGGCACATCGGAGAGCAGCAGCCCCGGATAATGCTTCACCAGAACGAGCCGGCCGCGGCAGGTCGCTTCACCCAGAAAATCCGCGTGGCCCGCAAGCAACCGCGCCATCGGATGGTCGAAGCCGCGCATCAGCGTGCCGTAGACGAAGAGACGATTGGAGGTCATGGCCTTCTATAACCATCAATCGGCAGCGTGCAAATCGCAGCGGATCTACAAAACCTCCGCCTCGAGTGTCTCGCCGCTGCATTGCTCGTCCGACACCACCCTGATGGTCACGTCCATGGCGTCGAACGCGCCGGCAGGGCCGATATAGACGCCGTGCAGCGGGATTGCCTGGCGCGGATCGCGGGCGACCGCGACGCGGATGAGGTCGCGGGTGCCGACGATGCCGTTGGTCGGATCGAACTCGATCCAGCCCGCGCTGGGCAGGTAGACCTGGACCCAGGCATGCGTCGAACCGCCGCCGACATGGCGCTGCTCGATATCCTCCGGCAGGAAGATGTAGCCGGAGACGAATCGTGCGGCGATGCCGAGATGGCGCAGCGCCTCGATCATGAACAGCGCGTAATCGCGGCAGGTCCCGCTACCGGACTGCAAGGTGTCGAGCGGATGCTGCGTGCCCAGCTCGTGGCGCTTGCGGTATTTAAACCGCTCGCGGATGCCGTGGGTCATGCCGCTCAGGATCTTGAAGGTCGGCGTCGGCGCGTCCTCGTCGAGAAAGCCGCGCGCCCATTCCGCGATCTCGCCATCGGGATCGGTATATTGCGGCGTGATGTAGTGGACGAGGTCGGGAAACTCCTCATCGTCATACGCGAAAGGATAGAAATAGGCCGAGTCGTCCGGCGTCAGCGCGAACTCCTCGACCGGATTGTGCTCGACGGTGACGTGCCAGTCGAAGATCAGCGCGTCCGCGCGCTCGTCGAAATTCGCGATCGCGACGGAATTGCCGAACACGTCGTGGATCCAGTGCAGCGACATCGGCTCGGGCGATATCTCGAGCCTGGAGTCGAGCACGCGCAGATCATGCCCGTCGCGCGGCCGCAGCATGATCCTGTGTTCGCCGAACGCCACGGGGCGGGTGTAGCGATATTCGGTCTTGTGATGAATCGTCAGCAACGGCATCGTCAGGCAATCATGGTGATGTCGGGCGGACCAATCTATAGCAATCCCGCCCGATTCTTCGGGGTGACTGCTGTTTCATTAGGCAATCAGGATGGCTTTAGACACAATCGGGGCGACCAATCAACTCCTCAGCGAGGGTGACGTCCCCCCGGTGCACGAGGTGAATGCGCAAGGGACATCGCCTTTTTTGCTC
This sequence comes from Bradyrhizobium sp. MI1.4, assembly GCF_055811315.1. Lineage (NCBI taxonomy): Bacteria > Pseudomonadati > Pseudomonadota > Alphaproteobacteria > Hyphomicrobiales > Nitrobacteraceae > Bradyrhizobium > Bradyrhizobium sp. MI1.4. The sequence goes on from NZ_JBVVPP010000020.1 coordinate 75,311, forward strand.
ACCTCGGACCACTACGGACGGGTCCTGCCGGCTGCGCTTGGCGATCTTGGCGTCGCCGAGAACGAGCTGACGCGGCATATCGCCTGGGACATCGGCATTGGGGGTGTCGCCGACCGGCTGGCAGAGATGCTGGGCGCACATCTGATCGCCCAGCGCTATTCGCGGCTGGTGATCGACTGCAACCGCCCGCCCGCCGCCGTGAGCTCGATTCCCCTGATTTCCGAAGCAACCGCGATCCCGCGCAACGAGGGAATTTCGGAGCAGGAGCGCAAAGCGCGCCGCCGCGAGATTTTCGAGCCCTATCACCGGCATATCCATGCCGCGATCGACCGCCGCGTGCACGACAAGCGGCCGACGGTGCTGGTGTCGCTGCACAGCTTCACGCCCGTTTATGCCGGCGTCGCGCGTCCCTGGCACATCGGCGCGCTCTACAATCGCGACACCGTGCTGCCGCAGCTGCTGCTCAGGCATCTCCGCAGCGAGGGCGATCTCGTCGTGGGCGACAACGAGCCCTATGCGGTGAACGACCTCACCGACTACACCATCCCCGTGCACGGCGAAGCTCGCGGCCTCGCCAATACCGGCATCGAGATCCGCCAGGATCTGATCGCCGACCAGTCTGGCCAGCAACAATGGGCCGAGCGGCTGGCGCGGATTTTTGCAGAGATCGAGGTTGAGCTGCGGGCGGAAAGGCTGGTCGATTAGCCCGACGGCGGTTATTTCGCCCTGGTCAGCGCCAGCCAGATGCCGCCGCCGATCATGAAGCCGCCGGAGATGCGCGACATCATGCGGGTGCGGCGAGCCGAGAAGAACTTCCGGGCCCGCCCCGCGGCGATGGCGTAGAGCGCGTCCGTCATCACCGCAGTGACCATGAAGGTGGCTCCCAGCAGCGCGACCTGCGGGAAGTGGTCGCGGTTCATGTCCATGAACTGCGGGATGAAGGCGCCGAAGAACACCAGCACCTTCGGGTTCGACAGCAGCACCAGGAAACCTTGCAGGAAGAATCCGCCGCGCGGCGGCGCCGGCGGCTCATCCACATTGACGCCCTCGACCGGCGCCCAGATCAGCTTGATGCCGAGCCAGACCAGATAGGCGGCGCCGGCAAAGCGCACCCAGTCGAACCAATACCCCATGGTCGCCATCAGCGAGGTCAGTCCGACCGCGACGATGCCGATGACGATGGCGAGGCCGGCCTGCGCACCGGCCACATTGGTCAGCGCCGCGCGCGTGCCGTGGCGCAGCCCGTTGGCGATGACGAGGGTGACGATCGGCCCCGGCAACAGCGCGAGCGCGATGCAGGCGGCAAGGAAGGCGAGATAGGCTTGCAGAGACATCATGGGGAGGACTCGCTGGGAGCGGTTTGCGGCATTAATGCATGGCGAGGGCGGGAACGGAAGTCACGACCTTGCCCTTGACATGCAACCATTTGGTTGCCTATTATCGCCGCCATGGATGAGGTCTTCAAAGCGCTCGCCGATGCGTCACGACGGTCGCTGCTCGACAGACTTCACGCCAGGAACGGCCAGACGCTGAACGAACTCTGCGAAGGCCTCGCGATGACGCGCCAGGCCGTGACCAAGCACCTTGCCATTCTGGAAGAGGCCAATCTGGTCACGACCATCAGGCACGGCCGCGAGAAGCTGCACTATCTCAATCCGGTTCCGATCCATCAGATCGGCGAACGCTGGATCAAGAAATTCGAGCGCGGCAAGCTCGCCGCACTCGGCGAGTTGAAACGCCAGTTGGAGAAGCGCGATGAGTAAGCCGCAATTCGTCTATGTCACCTACATCGAGACAACGCCAACGAGGCTGTGGGAGGCGCTGACATCGAGCGAGTTCACCAAGCAATACTGGTTCGGCGCCGAGGTCAAGTCCGACTGGAAAATCGGCTCCCCTTTCGCGCTGCTGCTGGACGGCGAGACCACCGATTCCGGCGAGATCCTCGAAGCCGATCCGCCGCGGCGGCTGTCTTACAGCTTCAAGCACCAAAAATACGAGGAGCTGCGCGGTGAGCCGATCTCGCGGGTGGTCTTTACCATCGAACCGTTCGGCTCGCTCGTGCGTTTGACGGTGCTGCATGACGGCTTCGTCGAAGGCGGCAAATATTTCGGCGCCGTTTCCAACGGGTGGCCGGCGATCCTGTCCGGGCTCAAGAGCCTGCTGGAAAGCGGCAAGGTGCTGGCCATTCCGCACGCAGCCCTCAACAAGGGATTCGATGCAAAATGAACCTCGATCAGTTCAAACCGCTCACCGTCTACACGATTTACATCGCCGCGACGCCGGACCAGGTGTGGGAGGCGCTGACCTCCGCCGAGTTCAGCCGCAAATACTTTTCCGGCTTTGCGGTCGAGATGGAGCCAAGACTCGGCGGCAAATTCGTCGTGCGCGCGCCTGATGGCTCGGAACACATTTCGGGCGATGTGTTCGAATACGCTCCGCCGAACAAGCTGACGGTGACGTGGAACGTCAACTGGCCCGACCTCGTCGCGAAGCTCGGCACGACGCTTGTCACTTACGCGATTGAACAAGCCGGCGAGGCCGTCCGCCTCACCATGAGCGAACGCCACGACCGCCCGCTCAGCGACGACATCCTTTCCGGCGGCCGCACCGGCTGGCCCGCAATCCTGTCGGGGCTGAAGAGCCTGCTGGAAACGGGCAAGGCGCCGCAGATCAAGATGGCGCCGCCGGCGCAGATGCTGGAAGCGTTGAAGGCGATGGGTATCAAGACGCCGTAGCGGGCGAACTCCGTGTCGTCATCGCTTCTTCTTCACCGGAGGCGGATTGATTTCGTCGATCTTGCGACTGCAATCCGCTTCCGAGTCGTGCGGGCCCGAGACAAAGGTTCCGCTGACCTTGATCGCGTACCAGCCCGACTCGACGCCGAGCCGGAGCGCTTCTTCTGTCTTGACGTGCCGTGGCGAGAGAGCTTGCATCGGTTGAGTTTGCATCGGGTGCTTTCGGTTGGCGTTCGATCTCATGATCGATCGCGGTGAAACCTTCAGGTGTCCGCGGCACGCGCCTGCCGCGTCCAACTCACCGCTGGAGTGGGCAATATGCGCGACGACCGCTGTTACGACGTCGCTACGAGTCGGCTCCGCCGGTGCGAGGGAATGAGGCGCTTCACGTCGCGCGAATAGTCGTGGCGCTGCATAGGCGCAGAAACGACAGATCTTTCGACATTCCCGCACCGTGCGCGCAAGCGCCGCAATTAGCTATCATTTTCTCGCCCGTGCCGCACTTTTGAGGCGCCAATTGCCGCCCGCGACCGAATAAGCCGTCAAAGCCTTGTGATCGGCCGCTTCGTAGCCATGTTACGAGCTTAGCCAAGGGAAAATCGTATGAAGCTCCGCGTCGGGTTTGAGATGCTGTACGAATTCCCGCAGCCCACGCCTATGATCATGGTGCTGGGCACGCACTTCACCCGCGCCTCCGATGTCATCGTGCCCGACCTGCTGACCACCAGACCCTCGGTGCCGATCACTCCCTATCGCGACCTCTTCGGCAATTGGTGCAGCCGCATCGTGGCGCCGGCTGGCGCCTTTCGCCTTGCCGGCGACGGCGTCGTGAGCGACAGCGGCCTGCCCGATCCAGTGTTCCCGAACGCGGCTCAGCACGCCGTCGAGGCGCTGCCGACCGACACGCTCGTCTATCTGCTCGGCAGTCGCTACTGCGAGACCGATCGCCTGTCGGATATCGCATGGAAGTTGTTCGAGCACACGCCGCCCGGCTGGGCGCGGGTCCAGGCCATCTGCGATTTCGTTCATCGTCACATCGCCTTCGGCTATGAGCACGCGCGCGCGACCAAGACGGCGCGGGAAGCCTACGACGAAGGCAAGGGCGTGTGCCGCGACTATGCTCATCTTGCCATCGCGTTCTGCCGCTGCATGAACATCCCGGCGCGTTACTGCACCGGTTATCTCAGCGACATCGGCACGCCGAAGCCCTGGGCCGTGGGAGATTTCGCCGGCTGGTTTGAGGCTTATCTCGGCGGAAGCTGGCACATGTTCGATCCGCGCAACAACACGCCGCGGATCGGTCGCGTGTTGATCGCACAAGGACGCGATGCCGCGGACGTCCCGATCACCCAAACCTTCGGTCCGAATACCCTTGTCAATTTCAAGGTATGGACCGACGAGGTTGCCTGATGACAGACAGCAGCGTTGCACTCAGCGCCGATGAATTTGCGTCCTTGGCCGAGATCGGCAAGGGCAAGGCGCAAGGCGAAATCCCGCAAGCGCACGGCGAGCGCCTGACCAACCTCGGTTATGCAATCAGGCGCCTCGGCGAACTCGAACTGACCTCATCCGGCGAACGCCGGCTGGCAACCGGCGAATAGCTCGCTGCCGTTGCGTCCGGCTTCCCGCTACGCCACCGGCACCACGATCCGCCGATAAAGATGCCAGGTCGCGTGCCCGAGCACCGGCAGCGTCACCACCAGCCCCAGAAAATACGGCAGCGCCGAGACGATCAGGACTATCACGATCACCGCGGCCCAGCCAATCATCGGCAGCGGGCTGGCCACGACCGCGCGCACGCTTGTCACCATCGCCGTGACGAAATCGACCTCGCGGTCGAGCAGCAGCGGAAACGACACGACCGTCAGCGAAAACAGGATCAGCGACAGCACCGCGGCGACCGCGTTGCCGATGCCGAGGAACAGCAGGCCCTCGTTCGTGGTCAGCACCACCGTCATGAACTCCTGCAGGCTCGAGAACGAGGCATGCAGGCCAAGCAGCAGCGCGATCAGAAGCCGCACCTGATACATCCAGACCACGAACACGAACAGCGTGACGAAGGCCATCCAGCCGATCTCGCTGCGCGCGCGCACAGCCGACCAGATCGCGCCGAGCGAGACGGGCTCGCCGCGCTCGCGACGGCGGCTGACTTCATAGAGCCCGATCGCCACGAATGGCCCGAGCAGCGCGAAGCCGGCGGCCAGCGGATAGACCAGATAGACCATGCCGAACGCAGTGAAGCACAGCATGATGGCGATGCCGCCGGCGGCGTAGAGCGTACCGAAGCAGAGGCCGTAAAGCGGCAGCGCCTGGAAATCCCGCAGGCCTTCGACGAGCGCCTCGGCGATGTCGGTCGCCGCGACGGGACGCACCACCGGGTCGACCTTGCCCGAAATGGACATCAGCTTCCTCTTCGTTGGCCGGCGCGATCTCCGTCGCACGCGGACCTCGATCTTAGCGTCCCCGCGGCCGGTGCGCACGCGCGAGTTGATGGCCGGACGATGGTATCTCGAAGCCGCCGGCACAGACCCGGGAGAACCACCGCGCCGACGGCGGCGCTCCCTTCGGGAAGCTCATCCGCGCTGCCCGCGGCTCCAAATCTTTCCCCGTGGGGGACTTTTTCGACCCGATGCCTATGGACTGAGCGGCGGGTGGTGCCGCAAATTGGGTCTTTGAACGAGCGCGCGATGACCCGAATGGACCGTCCGACCGATGAGCTTGCGTACCCGGCTACTGATACTCGTCATCGCGGCCATGCTGGTGCCGGCGAGCCTCGTCGGGCTGCGTTTCGTGCAGAACCGGAGCAGTGAAGTCAACGCCGCCCTGGCCAATCTGGCGGCCTCGGCCGACGACATTGCGAGCGATCTGGGTGGGAAGATTCAGGGCACCGCTCAGCTTCACTATGGTCTGGCCCGCGCGCGCGACCTCGACACGCGCGACAAGGCGGCGTGCTCGGCGTTTCTGTCGGACGTGCGCGAGGAATATCCTCAGTTCACGGGAATCCTGACCATCGATCCGGACGGCAGCCTGTTCTGCGACTCGCTACGGACCAACCGCACCCTCGATCTGAGGGATCGCGCCTATTTCAAGCAGGCCCTGGTCTCGCGCAACGTCGTGGTTGAGCCGGTATTCGGCCGGCTGACCGGAATATCGGTGCTCCAGATCGCATATCCGGTGCGATCGGAGGCGGGCGCGCTGAAGCTGGTGCTGCTTGCCTCGTTCAACCTGCGCAAATTCGCCGAGTATCACCACAAGCGGCTGCTCGCCGAGAAGGATATTCTGCTCATTGACGGCAAGGGCACCGTTCTCGTCGCTCCCTCGGGAGCCGGCTGGACCGCGCCCGTGGGCGCGTCGATCGCGGGATCCGACCTGCTCGGCTTCGCGACGGCTCCCGATCAAAAGGCATTTCAGGAAGTGACCGATCGCGACGGCCGCACGCAGGTCTGGGCCGTCGCCCACTCACCTTCGATCCGTGATGCCGGCCTCTACATCCTGGTCGGACGGTCCAAGGACGGATTGGTCGCGGCGGCGAATCGCCGGCTCTATGAGGATATGGCGATCCTCGCGGTGGCCTTGCTGCTGCTGCTGGCCGGCGTATGGATCCTCGCGACCGTGAGCGTCGGGCGCCAGGTCGGGCGGCTCGCCAACATGGCGAAGAGACTCGGGCTCGGCGATCTCAGCGCGCGAATTCCTCCTCCCCATCCGCGCGGCGAGCTGGGCGGACTGATGACTCTGCTCAACGGCACCGCCGAGTCGCTTGAGCAGCAACGGGCGGCCATCGCGGACCTCAACCAGAAGCTCAGCCAATCCCAGAAGATGGAGGCCATGGGTCAGCTCACCGGCGGTGTGGCGCATGACTTCAACAATCTCCTCACCGTCATTCTCGGCAATTCGGAGCACCTTGCCGACAGGCTGGCGGGGAACAAGGAGTTGCACCGGATCGCCGGCGACATCGCGACAGCTGCCGAACGCGGCTCCGACCTGACGCGGAGCCTGCTCGCCTTCGCGCGCAAGCAGCCCCTGAGGCCGCGAGACATCGACATCGGCGAAAAGATTAAGGAGGTGGAGCACTTGTTGCGCCGCCCCTTGGGCGAGCACATCGAATGCACCTTCGCGCTCGCACCGGACCTGTGGTTGATCAGCGTCGATCCCGGCCAGCTCACGACTGCGCTGCTCAATCTCGTGCTCAACGCGCGCGATGTCATGCAGTTGGGCGGCAGGCTGACCATCGAGGCGCGCAACGTCTCGCTCGGTGAATCCGACTTGGACATCAATGGCGAACGGCGACCAGGCGACTATGTCATGGTGGCCGTGATCGACACCGGCAGCGGCATGACCGCCGAGGTGGCGAGCCGGGCGTTCGAGCCGTTTTTCACCACCAAGGAGGTCGGCAAGGGAACCGGGCTCGGCCTGAGCATGGTCTACGGTTTTGTGCGGCAGTCCGGCGGGCTGGTGCAGATGCAGTCCGCACCGAGACAAGGCAGCACCGTCAGGCTGTTCTTTCCCCGCCTGGCAACACCGCCAAACGAGGACGCCTCACCCGCCGAAGGGATCGTCACGCGCGAAGGAAGCGAGACCATTCTCGTCGTCGAAGACAACGACATGGTTCGGACTTATGTCGAAAGCGAGCTGAAGACGCTCGGCTATCGCGTCATCACGGCCGCGAGCGGCCCGGCGGCGCTCGACTTGTTGCGCCAGTCCGGGGATATCGACCTGCTGTTCACCGACGTCGTGATGCCCGGCGGCATGTTCGGGCCGGAGCTTGCCCGGCAAGCAATCCAGCTGCGACCCGGGCTCAAGGTGCTCTTCACCTCCGGCTACAGCCAAAATCCGGTCTCGGCGCCCGACGCAATCGGCGATGCCCGCATCCTGACCAAGCCGTTCCGGCGGCGAGACCTCGCCGCCATGCTGCGATCTGCGCTGTCGACGCCGTCGCGGTAGTCAGGAGCGCGACGCGAGGAGAAGCGCCGCACCCAGATTGGCCACGAACAAGGCCGCGTCGATGACGAAGATCCTGAGCATCGGGCCTTTCAACACGGGCCAATAAGCGACCCCGACGCGTCCTCCGCGCAGCAGGACCGGAAGGTTGTAGGCGAACTGGCTGAAATGGCAGGCGGCAAAGAACAGGAACAGCACCAGCTGCGCTTCGACCGGCTGGAAGAAGACCGGACGGGCTGCCAGAAAGTAGAGCGACAGAAGGCCGATTGGCAGATTGATGCCGCCAAGGAATGCCACGCTGGCCGACAATGTCGGCGCGATCGGATTGGTGCGCTCTTCCCGCGGCAGGAGAATCTTCAGTGTATTGGCTTGCGCAATGCTGAACTGGATGAAGGCGCCGCCGAACCAGAGCGCGTTGAGGAGCAGCACGATATCCGAAAGACGCATGGCGGAGCCCTCCCACGGCTCGTTGGCCAGGAAAGTGGCAAAGCCCACTCCTCATGTCAACCATATTGACTTCAGGAATCGTCAGTTGGTGTCGGCGATCGCCTCCATCACGCCCATCCACGCAGCCGCACCTGTCGCTCCGACGCGATCGAACGCCTCGCGCAGCACCTTGCGCTCGTGGTCCGATGCGCGCTGCTCGATGCGCTGCCCCGCGGCCGTCAGGCGCAGCAGCTTCGAGCGATGCTGCTCGGGCGAGCGTTTTGAGGTCAGGAGCTTGCGCTCAAGCAACAAATTGAGCGGCCGGTTCAGGGCCTGCTTGGAAATGCCGAGGATCTCGATCAGCGAGCCGATCGCGATATCGGGCCGGCGCGCCACCACGTAGAGGATGCGATGGTGCGGGCGCGACAGTCCTTGCTTGGCGAGATATGCGTCGGCTTCGAGTGTCATCCCGCGCCAGCCGTAATACATGAGCTCCAGCGCCGCATCGAGTTCGCTCAGCTTCGCAAGTGAAGCGCGGTGAAGCCCCGCGGCTTGAGACGTCTTTGCCATTGCAGGAAGCTAACCCCTCGTCCGCAGCTCGCGCCGCAGCACCTTTCCGGTGGCGGTCATTGGAAGTGTCTCCGCGAACTCCACGAACCGTGGGTATTCGTGGGCGGCGAGTTGCACCTTGACGAACTCCTGGATCTCGCGCGCGAGTGCGTCGCTGGCGGCAAAGCCCGGGCGCAGCACGATCCAGGCCTTGATCGATTCAGTGCGGATCGGATCGGGAATGCCGACCACCGCCGCCATCGCCACCGCCGGGTGCTTCATCAGCGTGTGCTCGATCTCGGACGGGCCGACACGATAGCCGGCGGTGGTGATGACGTCGTCCTCGCGGCTGACGTACCAGAAGTAACCGTCCTCGTCCTGCACCCCGAGATCGCCGGTGAGCAGGAACTCGCCGGCATATTTCTTCGACGTTGCCTCCGGATTGCGCCAGTATTCGAGCATCGTGCAAGGACAGGGTTGGCGCACCCCGATGATGCCGCGCTGGCCACGTGGCTGCTCCTCGCCTCTGTCATTGACGATGCGGACGTCGAAACCCGGCGTCGCCTTGCCCATCGAACCGGGGCGGATCGGAAACAGATTCGCGTTGCTGCCGATCACGAGATTGCATTCGGTCTGGCCAAACACCTCGTGCGCGTCGACGCCGAAGGTCTCGCGCACCCAGCCGAGCAGCTCGCCGCCGAGGGACTCGCCGCCGGTAAAGATGCTGCGCAGCTTGACGCCGGAATGCGTCACGCCGGCCTGCCGCATCAGCTTCAGCGCGGTCGGCGGCAGGAACACATTACGCACGCCGAGATCGGCCATCATCTGCATCGCCGCTTGCGGCTCGAACTTTCGCGCGCGGTGACCGACCAGGGGAATGCCGTGGTACCAGAACGCGAACAGGCCGTTGATGAGGCCGCCGATCCAGGCCCAGTCCGCCGGCGTCCACATCAGATCGCCGGGGCGCGGCAGGAAGTTGTGGCACATCTCGACATTGGGGAGATGTCCGAGCACGACGCGGTGGGCGTGCAGCGCGCCCTTCGGATTGCCCGTCGTGCCCGAGGTGTAGATGATCAGCGCGGGATCGTCAGCAGACGTGTCCACGAGCCTGAAGTCGGGCGATGCAGCCTTGACCGAATTCCAGAACGATGTCGTACCCGCCGGCGTTCGTTCGCCAACGATGTAGACCTTCTTCAGCTCCGGCAGACGGTCGCGAATCTTCGAAAGCTTCTCCCAGCCACCCTCGTCGGTGACGATCGCCCTGGCTTGCGAGTTCGACAGGCGGAATTCCAGCGCGTCTTCGCCGAACAATGCGAACAGCGGAATGGAGATCATCGCCGATCGGAACGCCGCCATGTGCGCGATCGGCAGCTCCAGCGACTGCGACAGGAACACCGCGACGCGGTCGCCGCGGGCAAGACCATCTGCCTTCAGCACATTGGCGAAGCGGCGCGACATCCCCGCGACTTCGTCAAAGGATGTGCGCGTGGTGGCGCCGTTCTCGTCGAGATAGACCAGCGCCAGCCGGCCGGTGCCGTCGGCGTGGCGATCGCAGCAGGCCTCCGCCAGGTTGAAGCGCGCCGGGATCTCCCAGCGGAAATTGCCGTAGAGCTCGTCATAGGTGCTGGCTTCGGTGAGCATGGTCGTTTCCCGGCAGCGTCGTCTGACCGGACTTGTCCCGGCCATCCACGTTCTTGTTTGACCTGAGTTTAAGGGCGCGGATGCCCGGGACAAGTCCGGGCCTGACGGAGAATGCGTCTCAGCGCACCGTCCGGAAGAACTTTCTGACCTCGCCGACATACAGCTCCGGCTGCTCGAATGCGGCGAAATGGCCGCCCTTCTCCATCTCGCTCCAATGCGTGATGTTGCGGAAGTTCGGCTCCATCCAGCGCCGCACCGGCGTGATGATCTCCCTGGGAAAGACAGCCACGCCCGTCGGCACCTTGACGACCGGCGTGGTCCGGCGCTTGCCGAAGCTTTCCCAATAGAGCCGCGCCGACGAGGTCGCGGTCTCCGTCGCCCAGTAGAGCATGACGTTGTCGAGCAGCTCGTCCTTGGTGAAGATGTTCTCGGGATGACCGTTGCAATCGGTCCAGGCCCAGAATTTTTCCAGAATCCAGGCCGCCTGCCCGCTCGGCGAATCCGTCAAGCCGTAGCCGAGTGTCTGCGGCCGCGTCGATTGCTGCTTCGAATAGCCGGAGTCGAGGTCGACGTAATGCTTGAGGCCGGCGAGCGCGCGCTTCTCTTCCGGCGTCGGTTCGCCCTCGACTTTCGGCGCGGCGTTGAAGGCGAGCGTGACGTGAATGCCGGCGCAATGCTCGGCGTCCTGCATGCCAAGCGAGGTCGTCACTGCCGAGCCCCAGTCGCCGCCCTGCGCGCCGTATCTGGTATAGCCGAGCCGGTCCATCAGCTGGGCCCAGGTCGCGGCGATACGATCGACGCCCCAGCCGGTGGTCTTGGGTTTGCCGGAAAAGCCAAAGCCCGGCAGCGACGGGCAGACAACGTGGAAGGCATCGGCAGGATTGCCGCCATGCGCGACAGGATCGACCAAGGGCGCGATCACCTTCTGGAATTCGACGATCGAGCCGGGCCAGCCATGGGTGATGATCAGCGGCAGTGCCGACGGCTCCTTCGAGCGCACATACAGGAAGTGGATGTCGAGCCCGTCGATCTCGGTGGTGAACTGCTCGAAGCAGTTGAGTTTTGCTTCGCGCGCGCGCCAGTCGTAGCCATCAGCCCAATAGGTGCAGATTTCCTGGATCCATGCCAGCGGCGCGCCCTGGCTCCAATCATCGACCAGCTCCGCCTCCGGCCAGCGCGTGCGGGCGAGGCGCGACTTGAGGTCGGTGAGGACGTCGTCGCTGATGGCGATGCGGAACGGCTTGATGGCGGTCATGGGAGAGGCCCTGCTCATCGGAGGTTCTCGTCATGGCCGGGCTCGTCCCGGCCATCCACGTTCTTTCTCTCCATTTTGAAGAACGTGGATGCCCGGCACAAGGCCGGGCATGACCAGGATGATAGTCTGTCAGCTCCTGGCAAACCTTCGGCGCGGCCGCTTAGCCCGTCAGAGCAGCCTTCACCAAACCAGAGGCCTTGCCGAAATCCATCTGGCCGGCGTACTTGGTCTTCAACACGGCGATCACCTTGCCCATGTCCTTCATGCCGGCGGCGCCGGTCTCGGCGATCGCGTCCGAGATCACCTTCTTGACGTCGTCATCCGACATCTGCTTCGGCAAGTACGCGGAGATCACCGCGATCTCGTCGCGCTCCTGCGCGGCGAGTTCGGCACGGCCGCCCTTCTCGTAGAGCTCAACCGATTCCTGGCGCTGCTTGATCATCTTCTGAAACACGCCGAGCAGGTCCGCGTCCGAGAGCGGCGGCTTGCCGTTGCCGCGCGCCTCGATGTCGGCGTTCTTGATGGTCGAGTTGACCATGCGCAGCGTGGACAGCTTGCGCTCTTCCTTGGCCTTCATGGCCTCCTTGACCGCATTGTTGATGTCGTCGCGCAGCATGATCGTGATCCCCTAGAATATCCGACGCCTGATCTAGGCCGTTCGCAGCCCGGAGACAACCGGGGTTCCCAGCCATTCGACCAGCGCCCGCACCGTCGCCGCAGGCTGCTCCGGTTGCGGCAGGTGTCCGCAATTCTCCAGAACGACGAGCCTTGCGCCGGCAATGCCCTCCGCCATCTCCTTCGAGAATGCGTTGGGAATCGTGTTGTCCTGATCGCCCGTCAGCACCAATGTCGGGCATTTGATCGTCGCAAGCGTCGGCCGTGAATCCATCCGCGCGATGATCGCGGTCTGCTGCCGCAGATAGCCTTCGACGCCGACGTCATCGCCCTGCTCGTGTACGAGCTGGCGAATGCCTGCATCGTTGCGGCGCGACGGATGCACCAGTTCGGGAAACATCTCCTCGCGCGCGGCACGCAGCTCCCCGCGCCGGGCCAGCTCCATCAGGCCGCGGCGGCGTGCGGTCGCCTCCTCCGTGTCGGGCCGCGCCTGAGTGTTGATCAGCGCGAGCCTGGCCACCCGCTCGGGCGCCTGGCGCATGATCTCGAGGGCGATGTAGCCGCCCATGGAATGGCCGGCGAGCGCGAAGCGCGGCGGCGCCTCGCTCAGCACCCGCCGGGCGATCGCCGCCATGCTGTCATCGCGAATATGGTTGGCGACCATCACCGGGCCGAACTGCCACAGCGACGGGATCACCGGTGCATAGATCCGGGCCGAGGAGGCTAATCCCGGAACCAGCAGAATCGGCGTCGTCTGGTCCATTATTGCCTCCCGAGCCCCGGAATTTGCCGGAAATTATGCTGCGGAGCTTAGGGGCCCAAGCCGACCTGTCAAATATGCAAAAACGCATGTGAATCGGCGCATCTCCGCTTTGACGGCAGCGCCCGCGGGGACTATGAACCGGGCTCATGACACAACATGATAACGATCACGCTTGGCCGGACCACAAACCGACCGCGCTGTTGGTGCTTGCCGACGGCACGGTGCTCGAAGGCTTTGGCCTCGGCGCCGAAGGCCAAGCCGTCGGCGAGGTCTGCTTCAACACCGCGATGACCGGCTATGAGGAGATCCTCACCGATCCCTCCTATGCCGGCCAGCTCATCACCTTCACGTTCCCGCATATCGGCAATGTCGGCACCAACGACGACGACATCGAGACGGTGAACATGGCCGCCACGCCCGGCGCGCGCGGCGTGATCCTGCGCACCGCGATCACCGATCCCTCGAACTACCGCGCCACCAAGCACCTCGACCAGTGGCTGAAGGCGCGCGGCATCATCGGCCTTTCTGGCATCGACACCCGCGCGCTGACCGCGCTGATCCGCAACAAGGGCATGCCCAACGCCGTGATCGCGCACGCCAGGGACGGCGAGTTCGACCTGCACGGCTTGAAGGAAGAAGCGCGCGAATGGCCCGGCCTCGAGGGCATGGACCTGGTGCCAATGGTCACCTCAGGCCAGCGCTTCACCTGGGACGAGACGCCCTGGCTCTGGGACAAGGGCTTTGGCCGCCAGGACAAGCCTGAGTTCAACGTGGTCGCCATCGATTACGGCATCAAGCGCAACATTCTGCGCCTGCTCGCCGGCGTCGGCTGCAAGGTAACGGTGGTGCCGGCAACGACGTCGTCCGAGGATATCCTGGCGATGAAGCCGGATGGCGTGTTCCTGTCGAACGGTCCCGGCGATCCGGCCGCGACCGGCAAATATGCCGTGCCCGTGATCCAGGACGTGATCAAGTCGGGCACGCCGACATTCGGAATTTGCCTTGGCCATCAGATGCTCGGCCTCGCCGTCGGCGCCAAGACCAAGAAGATGCACCAGGGCCATCACGGCGCCAATCATCCCGTGAAGGACGAGACCACCGGCAAGGTCGAGATCACCTCGATGAACCACGGCTTTGCCGTCGACGAGAGCACCCTGCCGACGGGCGCGACGCAGACCCACATCTCGCTGTTCGACGGCTCCAATTGCGGCATCCAGCTCGACGGCAAGCCGGTGTTCTCGGTGCAGTACCACCCCGAGGCCTCACCGGGTCCGCGCGACTCGCACTATCTGTTCCAGCGCTTTGCCGATCTGATGCGGCAGAACAAGAGCGTGTAGGGCGCGCGCTCTCCTGCAACTGCTTTGACGACATCGAGCCCGGGCCTTCGCCCGGGCTCTTGTCGTTCCGGGCGCAGCGCAGCGCGAACCCGGAATGACAGCGGAACGAGGAACGCCGCTTAACTCCCTTCGTTGATCACTGCTACGCTCACGCAGGAGCCTCTTATGTCTGTCGTCCGCGACAATGCCGAGCCGCTCGCCATCGTATTTGAGGATGACGGGCTCGTGCCGAACAATATCCTCCCCTTCCTGGTCTACCAGGCCGCGGTGAAGCTTGATTCCAGACAGCCGGAAGAGACGATCGAACGCTTGTTCGAAGCGAACGGTTGGGGCGGCACGTGGCGCAATGGGGTCTTCGACTATCTGCATTATCACGCGACGGTGCACGAGGTGCTCGGCGTTGCGCGTGGCAGCGCGCGCGTCCGCTTCGGCGGCGACCACGGCCAGGAGCTGGAGATCAAGGCCGGCGACGTCGCGATCCTGCCCGCCGGCACAGGTCACCAACGCATCAAGGCCAGCGCGGATTTCTGCGTGATCGGCGCCTATCCGCCGGGCGCGAAGATGGAGGTCACCCGCGCAACACCGGAGAACCACGCCAAGGCGCTGAAGACGATTCCAAACGTCGCGCGGCCGCCGGCCGATCCGGTGACGGGCAAGAACGGGGCGTTGATGCCGTTGTGGCGGTAGCTACAAAGACGGTGCAGTAGGGTGGGCAAAGCGAAGCCTGCCCACCAAACAGTTTGAACTGCGGAGAGATAGTGGGCACGGCGCGCGAAGAGCGCGCCTTTGGCCACCCTCCGACAGCGTGCCCCTACGCCTCGTTCGCGCCTTCCTGTCTTGTGGCTTCGAACAGGAACCAGGTGCGGCGCTCGGTCTCGTCGATGAAGTTCTCGAGGATGCTGGCGCTGGCGACGTCGCCGGCGTCGTCGCAGACCTCGTGCGCCTTGCGCATTGCGGCGGCGACATGCTTGTTGTCCTGCATCAGCTCACGCAGCATCTCGCGCGGCGGGACATAGTCTTCGTTGTTGTCCTTGATGGTCTGGAGCTTGGCGATCTGCCCGATCGATTTCAGCGTGGTGCCGCCGATCTTGCGGACGCGCTCGGCGAGCTGGTCGGTGGTGGCGAAGATCTGGTCGGACTGCTCGTCGAGCAGCAGATGATAGTCGCGGAAATGCCGGCCGCTGATGTGCCAGTGGAAATTCTTGGTCTTCAGATACAGCGCGAACGCGTCGGCCAGAAGCACGTTCAGTGCCTCCGAAACCTTGTTGACCGCCTGGGACGACAGATCGGTGGGCGTGTCGAGGTCGGGCGAGACCTTTTGTGGAGCTTTGCTCACGGGAAACCTTCCTGTTAGGACGCAGACATTGACGGCGCGCCGCCGCACCCCTAACGCAGGCGGGCAGCGCCGGTTCCTGCAGCGGAACCGTTTGGCCGGGGCCCTCGACGACCATGGACGATTGGATCGATTATTACGACTCGACGCACACGATCTATGTCAGCAAGCTGCATCGCGACTTGCACTTCCAGATCATCGCGCGGGACATCATCGGCTACATCTCTTCGCCCGAGGCGACCGTGCTCGACTATGCCTGCGGCGAGGCGCTGTCGGCGAGCCAGGTCGCGGCGGCCTGCGGCAAGCTAATCCTCGCCGAGCCCGCGCCGGGCGTGCGCGGCCGGTTGATCGCGCGGTTTGCCCCGAACACGAAAATCCGCGTCCGCTCGCTCGACGACGTCCGCAAGATGCAGGAGCAGTCGATCGATCTCGTCGTGATGAACTCGGTCGCGCAATACATGACGCCGGACGAGCTCGACGCCGCGCTCCTCAACTTCTCCCGTATCCTGAAGCCCTCGGGCAAGCTCGTGCTGGGCGATATCCTCCAGCCCAATGTCGGCATGTTCAGGGACGTCACAGCGCTGCTCAGCTTCGGCCTGCGTCACGGCTTTTTGAAAGATGCGCTGATCGGGCTGATCAGCACCGCACTGTCGGATTACCGCCAGCTGCGCACGCGGATCGGGCTACAGCGCTACAGCGAGGAGGAGATCACCGCCAAGCTCAAGGCAGCCGGCTTCGCGGTCCAGCGCGCTCACCGCAATATCGGCCACAATAGCTGGCGCATGACGTTCGTCGCGCGGCCGCCGCTGGTCCGTTGAGCTTGGTGGATCCGTTAAGCATAACGTCTGCCTGAGGTGGCTTGTCGCACCCCGATCGGTAATGATCGCCGCGGCCCGGTGGCGGAAGTGTCTACGCGAGGGCGATGCATCGCTCTTTATCCTGGTTCAAATCCAGGCCGGGTCTCCACGCTTCGCCCCTCACGGGGCTACGCGTGGCGCAGCCACGCAAGACCCGCAGGGGCGAAGCGTGTCCGGCGTAGCTGGAGCGAAGCGCAAGCGTAGAGGGACTGGCCGCCCAATCCTCAATCAGCCTCAACCACTTCACATTCCGACACAAGCCGCAGCCGGTCTGCATCCTTTGCCGCAGAGATGATGACGGCATCGAGCAGGCCCGGAAAGCGTGCGTCCAGATCCTCACGGCGCAGGCGCACGAATCGGTTGGTGCCGGCGACGCGGGTCTGCATCAGGCCGCATTCGCGCAGCTTGGCGAAGTGATAGGCAAGATTCGACTTGCCGCTGAGCCCGTTGAAATCCCCACAGCACAGCTCGCCGCTGACACGTTCCTGCTGCGCGAGCTGGTACACGATCGCCAATCTGATCGGATCGCTGAGGCAATCCAAAACCATCGGCAGCTCGATCTGCTCGCGGGTGGGGTGGGGTGGGGTGCGGCTCATGGTCCGAAGATCATAGCGAAATGGCCCTAGATGTTCAATAGTTCTTGAACCAATTGACTCCTGACGTGGTCCCATCAATAGTTCAATAAACGTTGAACATAGGGATTTCTCGGATGAGCGTATTCTGGTTGGCCTTGGTAGCCTTTGCGATCGGCACGGAAGGCTTTGTCATTGCTGGGCTTTTGCCGTCGATCGCCACGGACCTGGCGATTTCCGTCCCCGCCGCCGGACAGTTGGTGACGGCCTACGCCCTCACCTATGCGGTCGGCTCGCCGATCCTGGCGGTCACACTGAACAATATCGACCGCCGCACCGTGCTGGCCTTGGCGCTATCGACCTTCATCGCCGGAAACCTCGCGGCGATGGTGGCGTCGAATTACGCCCTGCTGCTGGCCTCGCGCATGCTGATGGCGCTGGGCTCAGGGCTGTGCATGCCGACCGCGCTGGCCGTATCCGTGGCCGTCGCCGCGCCGGAGCGACGCGGCCGCGCGGTGGCGCTGGTTACCTCGGGCCTCACGGTTGCGACCGTCATCGGCGTTCCCCTCGGCAATCTCGTCGGCAGCCTGCTCGGCTGGCGCGCGACCTTTGCCATGGTCGCCCTAATCGGTGCCGTTGCGCTCGCCGGCCTCCTGCTCGGTCTGCCCCGCGGCCTGCCACGCAACACGGCCTCGCTCAGCGATCGGCTGGCAGTGGCGCGTCACCGCAATGTCCTGACGGCGCTTCTGATCACGATTTTATGGGCGCTCGGTGGCTTCACCGTCTTCACCTATTTCGCGGTCCCGCTGCGCGGCCTTGGATTCGATGCGTCGCAGATCAGCCTGGCGCTGCTGGTGTTCGGCGGCGCCGCCGCGATCGGGAATATGCTCGGTGGCGTCCTGGCCGACCGGCTCGGCACGCTCGCCACAGCAGGTCTCGGACTTGCCGGCATGGCCAGCGCGCTGATCCTGCATTCGCTGGTCCTGAAGCTGATGCCGGGACAGACGCATTACGGGGTGCTGGGTGCGATCTTCCTCTGGGGCATCTCGGGATGGGCGTTCTACCCGGCCCAGGTTGCCAGCATCATCCGGATCGAGCCGCACGCCTCGATGATCGCGCTCTCACTCAACGCCTCGGCCATGTATCTCGGCTTTGCGATCGGCGGAGCCTTGGGCGGCGCCGTGCTTGCGGCGTGGAGCCCCGCCGATCTCGGCTGGGTCGGCGGATTGAGCGTTTCGGCCGCTCTTCTGGTCCATCTCGCCCGCGGTTGGCAGGCCCGGCCAAAACCGATCAAAATTGCCGGTTGATGGGCGTTTTTCGGGGTTTCGCCGCCCCGAAAACTGGTCTAAGACCCACCCCGCGCGCGAGGGGGGACCACCGCGCTCTCGGCCAAAGGGACGCGCAGCAGGCGCGCCCTTTTTTTGTGCCCAAATTCCACTTCGGCGAGAGTTGATGCCCAAACGTACAGACATCACCACCATCCTGATCATCGGCGCCGGTCCCATCGTGATCGGCCAGGCCTGCGAGTTCGACTATTCGGGCACCCAGGCGGTGAAGACGCTGAAGGAAGAGGGCTATCGCATCGTCCTCGTCAATTCCAATCCGGCCACCATCATGACCGACCCGGAATTGGCCGATGCGACCTATATCGAGCCGATCACGCCAGAGATCGTCGCGAAAATCATCGAGAAGGAACGTCACGCCATTCCCGGCGGCTTCGCGCTGCTGCCGACCATGGGCGGACAGACCGCGCTGAACTGCGCGCTGTCGCTGCGCCAGCAAGGCACGCTCGACAAGTTCGACGTCGAGATGATCGGGGCCACCGCGGACGCGATCGACAAGGCCGAGGACCGCCAACTGTTCCGCGAGGCCATGACCAAGATCGGGCTCGAGACGCCTAAGTCGCGGCTCGCCAACGCCTCCGCCCTGAAGAAGTCCTTCCGCGACAAGTACCAGGCCGAACGCGCCAAGGCATCGGGCGCTGCACTCGAAGAACTCGAGCGGCAATGGACACTCGGCGAAAGCGACCGCCGCAAGCGCTACCAGGAATATGCGCTTGGCCAGGCGCTGATGGCGCTGTCCGAGATCGGCCTGCCCGCGATCATCCGCCCCTCCTTCACCATGGGCGGCACCGGCGGTGGCATTGCCTACAACAAGGAAGAGTTCCTCGACATCATCGAGCGCGGCCTGGATGCGTCTCCCACCAACGAAGTGCTGATCGAAGAATCCGTGCTCGGCTGGAAAGAGTACGAGATGGAGGTGGTGCGCGACAAGAACGACAATTGCATCATCGTCTGCTCGATCGAGAACCTCGATCCGATGGGCGTTCACACCGGCGATTCCATCACGGTGGCGCCGGCGCTGACGCTGACCGACAAGGAATACCAGATCATGCGCGACGCCTCGCTGGCGGTGCTGCGCGAGATCGGCGTCGAGACCGGCGGCTCCAACGTGCAGTTCGGCGTCAATCCCGAAGACGGCCGCATGGTCGTCATCGAGATGAACCCGCGCGTGTCGCGTTCCTCCGCCCTGGCTTCGAAAGCCACCGGCTTTCCGATCGCAAAGGTCGCCGCCAAGCTTGCGGTCGGCTACACGCTCGACGAAATCGCCAACGACATCACCGGCGGCGCCACGCCGGCCTCGTTCGAGCCGACGATCGACTATGTCGTCACCAAGGTGCCGCGTTTCGCTTTCGAGAAATTCCCCGGTGCCTCCACCACGCTGACTACGTCGATGAAGTCGGTCGGCGAAGTCATGGCGATCGGCCGCACCTTCCAGGAAAGCCTTCAGAAAGCATTGCGCGGGCTCGAGACCGGCCTCACCGGCCTCGACGAGATCGAGATCGAAGGCCTCGGCCGCGACGACGACAAGAATGCGATCCGCGCTGCGCTGGGCACGCCGACACCGAACCGGCTGCTCCAGGTCGGGCAGGCGATGCGGCTCGGCTGGTCGGACGAGGAGATCTTCAATTCCTGCAAGATCGATCCGTGGTTCCTCAGCGAGATGCGCGGCATCGTCGAGATGGAAGCGAAGGTCCGCAAGAACGGCCTGCCGGGCAACGCCTTCGGCATGCGCACGCTCAAGGCCATGGGCTTCTCCGATGCCCGGCTCGCGGTGATCGCAGAGACGACGGAGGCCGAGGTCACGGCGAAGCGACACGCGCTCGGCGTTCGCCCGGTCTACAAGCGCATCGACACCTGCGCGGCCGAGTTCGCTTCGCCCACCGCCTACATGTACTCGACCTATGAGGCGCCGTTCGCGGGCGCGCCTGCGGACGAGAGCTCGCCGTCCGACAAGAAGAAGGTCATCATCCTCGGCGGCGGACCGAACCGCATCGGCCAGGGCATCGAGTTCGACTATTGCTGCTGCCACGCCTGCTTCGCGCTGCACGACGCCGGCTACGAATCCATCATGGTGAACTGCAACCCGGAGACGGTGTCGACCGACTACGACACTGCCGACCGGCTCTATTTCGAGCCGCTCACCGCCGAGGACGTGCTGGAGATCATCGCGAAGGAACGCACCAACGGCACGCTGCACGGCGTCATCGTGCAGTTCGGCGGCCAGACCCCGCTCAAGCTCGCGCGTGCGCTGGAAGCCGCCGAAGTGCCGATCCTCGGCACCTCGCCCGACGCCATCGACCTTGCGGAAGACCGCGACCGCTTCAAGCGGGTGCTCGACAAGCTGCGGCTGAAGCAGCCCAAGAACGGCATCGCCTATTCGGTCGAGCAAGCGCGCCTGGTCGCAACCGATCTCGGGCTGCCCCTGGTGGTGCGCCCGTCCTACGTGCTCGGCGGCCGCGCGATGCAAATCATCCGCGAGGAAAACCAGCTCAGTGATTACCTGCTCGGCACGCTGCCGGAGCTGGTGCCGGGCGACGTCAAGGCGCGCTACCCGAACGACAAGACCGGCCAGATCAACACCGTGCTCGGCAAGAATCCGCTGCTGTTCGACCGCTATCTGTCCGATGCGACCGAGATCGACGTCGACTGCCTCTGCGACGGCAAGGACACCTTCATCGTCGGCATCATGGAGCACATCGAGGAAGCCGGCATCCATTCCGGCGACAGCGCCTGCTCGCTGCCGCCGCACTCGCTGGACGACAAGATGATCGAGGAGCTGGAGCGGCAGACCCGCGAGCTGGCCCTCGGCCTCGACGTCGTCGGCCTCATGAATGTGCAATACGCCATCAAGGACGGCGAGATCTACGTGCTCGAAGTCAATCCGCGGGCCTCTCGCACGGTGCCCTTTGTCGCCAAGGTGGTCGGTACGCCGGTGGCGAAGATCGCGGCGCGCATCATGGCCGGCGAGAAGCTCGCCGATTTCAACCTGAAGAAGGCGAACCTCGATCATGTCGGCGTGAAGGAATCGGTGTTTCCGTTCGCCCGCTTCCCCGGGGTCGATACCGTGCTCGGCCCCGAGATGCGCTCGACCGGCGAGGTCATGGGCATCGACCGCTCCTTTGCGGTGGCGTTCGCCAAGAGCCAGCTCGGCGGCGGCACGCGGGTGCCGCGCAAGGGCACGGTGTTCGTTTCGGTTCGCGAGAGCGACAAGACGCGCATCACCGAGGCCGTTCGCGAGCTGCATTCGCTCGGCTTCAAGGTGCTGGCGACGTCGGGCACGGCCCGCTTCCTGACCGACCAGGGGATCCCGACCGAGAAGGTGAACAAGGTGCTGGAGGGCCGGCCGCACATCGTCGATGCCATCACCAATGGCGACGTCCAGCTCGTCTTCAACACCACCGAAGGCCCGCAGGCGCTCGCCGACAGCCGTTCTCTGCGGCGCGCGGCCCTCTTGCATAAAGTGCCGTATTACACCACTCTTTCTGGGGCCGTGGCGGCCGCGCAGGGCATCCGCGCCTATCTGGGCGGGGACCTTGAGGTTCGGACCCTGCAGAGCTACTTTTCGGAAACCTGATCGCGAGCGGAAGGCCCAACCTTCTGTTAAGTGATTGGCGGTGAAGCCACTATGGCCGGAGGAACTGTCCGGCCATATGGTTGTTCTGTTCCGGTGCCAAGCCCATATGAACGTTCGGCGGCACGCGCGTTGAGCCCCCGGACAGACTGACGAATCAAGTTGCGTGCGCGCTGACTTTTCAGGGCGCGCGCGACCGAAGGACGAGAGAAGAGATGGAAAAGGTACCGATGACAGCGGGCGGCTTTGCCGCGCTCGGGGAAGAACTGAAGAAGCGCCAGTCGGAGGACCGTCCGCGGATCATCGAGCATATCGCCGAGGCGCGCTCGCACGGAGACCTTTCGGAGAACGCGGAATACCACGCCGCGAAGGAAGAGCAGTCCCACAATGAAGGCCGCATCGCCGAGCTCGAGGACAAGCTGGCGCGCGCCGACATCATCGACATCTCGAAGCTGTCCGGCGACACCATCAAGTTCGGCGCGACCGTGACACTGGTCGACGAGGACACCGAAAAGAAGACGGTGTGGCAGATCGTCGGCGAGGTCGAGGCCGACGCCAAGAAGGGCCGCATCTCCATCACCTCGCCGCTCGCGCGCGCGCTGATCGGCAAGAAGAAGGGCTCAACAGTCGAGGTCAACGCACCCGGCGGCGCCAAGGCTTATGAGATCACCAAGGTGGAGTGGCGGTAAACGATTTGCCGTCGCGCGTGATTTGAAAAGGCCGCGCGATGCGCGGCCTTTTGTATCTAGTGTTGCCGAGGGGGTGCGGCTTACTCCACCTCGCTCCGCCTGCGGGGAGAGGACGAACTACCTTCTTCCTCTCACGTCGAGCGGCACGGCCGCCTCGTATTTCGAATTGTGCAGCACCAGCGAGGTCCGCACGTTGCGGACGTGCGGGGCGGCGGTCAGGTGGGTGACGAAATCCTGGAAGGTGGCCATGTCGGGTGCGACGCATTTCAGGATGAAATCGACTTCGCCCGACAGCATCCAGCACTCGCGCACCAGCGGCTCGGCGCGGACGAACTCCTCGAAGGCGCGCAAATCGGCCTCCGCCTGGCTGGAGAGGTGCACTGCGGCAAACACTGTGACGTCGAAGCCGAGCTTGCGTGCATCCAGAAGCCCGCGATAGCCGTGGATATACCCCTCCTCCTCCAGCGCCCGCACGCGGCGCAGGCAGGGCGGGGGCGAAATGCCGACGCGCTTGGCCAGCTCGACATTCGTGATTCGACCGTCGGCCTGAATCTCGGTGAGAATCTTCAGGTCGATCTCGTCTAGGTTCCGCGACACGTGATTGGAACTCCTGGTCTTGCGGCGGTATCGGTGGCTTTGTCGCAATCCTCATAGCCCAGACCGCACGACCGGCGCAATTTTATTGCGCGTGCAGCGCAATCGACTTTTGTTCCCTGTTGGAAAAATCCGCCGATAGGGAATGCAATTCTTGCATAGCTCACCAGAAGGCTTAGATTACCTCTGATATTTCAGCGCCTCCGCGAGGCCTCCCGGCACGTTCCGCGCCCGCGCTGCAGTCCCCCGTGAAAGGCATCTGTCGAAATGTCCGCCGCTGTCCATGCAAAGGTCGTCATCATCGGCTCCGGCCCCGCAGGCTACACGGCGGCGATCTACGCCGCGCGCGCGATGCTCGAGCCGATCCTGATCCAGGGCATCCAGGCAGGCGGCCAGCTCACCATCACCACCGACGTCGAGAACTATCCCGGCTTCGCCGACGTGATCCAGGGCCCCTGGCTGATGGAGCAGATGGAGAAGCAGGCGCTGCATGTGGGCACCCAGATCAAGACCGATCTGGTGACGAAGCTCGACACCTCGCAGCGACCCTTTCGCCTCACCTGCGATAGCGGTGACGTCTATCTCGCCGACACCGTGATCCTCGCCACCGGCGCCCAGGCGCGCTGGCTCGGGCTGCCGTCCGAAGCGAAATTCCAGGGCGGCGGCGTGTCGGCCTGTGCCACCTGTGACGGCTTCTTCTACCGCAACAAGCAAGTCGTGGTGGTCGGCGGCGGCAATACCGCGGTCGAAGAAGCCCTGTATCTCACCAACCATGCCTCGCAGGTCACCATCGTGCATCGTCGCGATCACTTCCGCGCCGAACGCATCCTGCAGGAGCGTCTGTTCAAGCACCCGAAGATCAAGGTGGTCTGGGACTCAGCCGTCGACGAGATCTGCGGCACCGAGAACCCGAACAAGGTCACCCATGTGCGACTGAAGAACGTCAAGTCCGGCGCGTTGACCGATGTGCCGACCGACGGCGTCTTCATCGCCATCGGGCATGCCCCGGCGACCGAGCTCGTGGCTGGGCAGGTCAAGCTGAAACCGTCGGGCTATGTCGAGGTCGCCCCGAACTCGACCGCGACCTCGGTCCCCGGCCTGTTCGCCGCCGGCGACGTCGCCGACGAGACCTATCGTCAAGCGGTCACGGCGGCCGGCCTCGGCTGCATGGCGGCGCTCGAGGCGGAACGATTTTTGGCCCTGCGCGCCAGCGAGCGCGCGGCAGCGGAATAGACATCATGGCAAGAACACGCGACGGATTTACGGATATGGACTGGGACAAGCTGAAGGTGTTTCACGCCGCGGCGGAAGCGGGCAGCTTCACGCACGCGGGCGAGCAGCTCGGCCTGTCGCAATCGGCGGTGTCACGCCAGGTCTCGGCACTGGAGCAGGAGCTCTCGGTCTCGCTGTTCCACCGCCACGCCCGCGGCCTGATCCTCACCGAACAGGGCGACCTCCTGTTCCGCACCGCCCATGACGTCTTCATGCAGCTGCAGGCGGCGCGCGCGAAACTGACCGACAGCCGCGAGCGGCCGAGCGGCGATCTCAAGATCACCACCACGCCCGGCGTCGGCATCAACTGGCTGATCCCCAGGCTCGGCGAATTCACCGCGCTCTATCCGGAAATCCGGATCTCGCTGATCGTCACCGACGAGGAGCTCGACCTGTCGATGCGGGAGGCCGACGTCGCGATCCGCACCCGCAAGCCGACGCAGCCGGATCTCATTCAGCGCAAGCTGTTCGCGATGGGCTTCCACGCCTATTGCTCGCCTGATTACATCAAGCGCTTCGGCACGCCGCGCACGCTGGAGGAGCTCGACTCCCACCGCATCATCACGCTCTCTGACGGCAACTTCGCCCCGCATCTTCAGAACCGCAACTGGCTGGTCGAAGCGGGGCGCAACGGCTCGGGTCCGCGCGAAGCCTATTTCAGGGTCAACAACATTCTCGGCCTCGTCCGCGCCTGTCAGCAGGGCCTCGGCATCGCGGCGCTGCCGGACTATCTGATCGAAGAACAGAGCCGCCTCGTGCAGCTGTTCGGCGAATCGGATTCGATCCAGCTCGATACGTATTTTGTTTATCCGGAAGAGCTGAAGACGGTCGCGCGCGTGCAAGTGTTCCGCGACTTCGTGGTGAGCAAAGCGCAGCGCTGGCCGTCCTGATTTCCGCATGTCTGACATGCGGCTTGGACGCTTGATGCATGGCGCGAGGCTAGCCCATAATGTTTCTACGCTGAGCCTTCGCGTTGCGCATTTGTCCCCCTCCTCCAGTGGCGCGGGAGTTCAGTAATCCCTCTTGGAAGGTGATTGTGTCGGCCTCACGTGGCCAATACCTTAAGCCGGGCTCGATCGAGCCCGGCTTTTTTTTGGCAAATCCGGCCTTCGCCCTCCACGTGTATTGACAGTTCCATGCTTACCCCGCATCATTTGCGAATGATCACGAAGTCGTGCGCAATCTCGTCGCAGGCAATCGCCTCGAAAAAAGGCCCCCATTCGGGGACCTCGGATTTTTGCGCGCGCTAACAGCCTTCGTCATCGCGAGCCGAAACTTCGAAAACCCCGCCGCCTGGACGGGGTTTTTTCATGTGCCCCGTCTCAGGATTTTTCCCGAGAAGGAGATGGAACATGACCGGACTACAGGAACATTTGCACGGGCTCTGGCTGCCGCTGATCACGCCGTTTCGCGACGGTGCCCTCGACGAGAGGTCGCTGCGCCGGCTGACACGGCATTACAGCGGGCAGGCCGTCGACGGCTTCATCCTGGGGGCGACCTCCGGTGAAGGCATGACTCTGCGCGAAGCCGAACTCGAACGCCTCGTCGCCATCGCGCGCGACGAGCTGACCACCGGCCACAGCAAGCTTCCGATCTGCCTCGGACTTTCAGGCGCGGACACCTCGCGGCTGAAGGAGCGTCTCGACGAGACCGCGGACTGGCCGATCGACGGTTATCTGATCGCGAGTCCGTATTACGTGCGGCCGTCGCAGCGCGGGTTGCTGGCGCATTTCGAGGCGCTCGCCGATCACGCCGCCTGGCCGCTCGCGCTCTACAACATCCCCTATCGCACCTCGGTCAACATCACCAACCAGACGCTGCTGCGGCTTGCCGGGCATCCGAACATCATCGGCCTGAAGGATTGCGGCGCAAGCCGCGAGCAATCCATCGCGCTGCTGCGCGACAGGCCTGCGGACTTTCGCGTGCTGACCGGCGAGGATGCGAATTATTTCGAGGCGCTCAGCGACGGCGCCGATGGCGGCATCGTGCTGTCAGCCCATCTCGAGACCGCGACGTTCGCGGCTGTCCATGCCGAGCTGAAGCGCGGCAATCACGATGCAGCGCTGGCGCGCTGGCAGGAGGTCGCGGACCTGACGCGCCTGTTGTTCACCGAGCCCAGTCCCGCCCCGGCAAAATACTGGCTGTGGCGCGCGGGCCTGATCGACAGCCCCGAAGTGCGCCTGCCGATGGTCGAGATCGGCAGCGAACTCGCCGTGCAGCTCGATTGCGAGATCGAACGGCGGATGCAAGTCGCGGCTTAGATGCTTCACCTCTCCCGGCAGGCTTCCCTTCTCTCTTGCGGGAGAAGGGAAGACGCACCGTGGTTAACCCCGCCCCAACGGCCTTCGCTGCTGCCGCATGGCGCATCCACGGCTCGTTTACGCAAACGCGCCTATCGTCTTCATTCAAAGTCTTTTCAATGGGGGAATGATCATGGGGCAACGCATCCGCCCGACGGCGGCAGACACGTTCGCGTCGGCTGATTTCTTGCGGGGAATTGTGGTGGTGTCGTCGTTCGGCTTCTGGGCGGTGATGCTCGGCCTGATGCCGGTGCTGGTGTTTCGGGTCTGGCTGGCATGATGCCAGCGCGCCGCGATGGTTAACTCGTGGTAGCAGCTGTGTTCAAAAGCGCGCGAAACTGCGACCCGGAATTTTAAAATATCCCGTGTAGCGTTCATGCCCATAAGCGAAGAAATCGCGGGGGCGTTTGTGAATAGTCATAACGAGATGGCGTCGCATTACGACGCTGGACAGCAGGGCTTTACCACCGAGGACATTCTCTGGGCCGCCGGCATCTGGTCGGTGATCCTCACTTTGTCGCCGGTGATCGTGTTCTACATGCTGATGGTGGCGTAACTTCCATCCACTTTCTTGAGCACGATCTTATCGGAAAACCGCTTCACACTTTTCCGGATCGTGCTCGCC
The DNA here is from genome assembly GCF_055811315.1 of Bradyrhizobium sp. MI1.4. Lineage (NCBI taxonomy): Bacteria > Pseudomonadati > Pseudomonadota > Alphaproteobacteria > Hyphomicrobiales > Nitrobacteraceae > Bradyrhizobium > Bradyrhizobium sp. MI1.4. Next base: position 102,726 of record NZ_JBVVPP010000020.1, read on the forward strand.
CGAAAACGCAAAACGCGCGGAGGTCCGCGCGTTTTTCGTCCGGGGAATGATTTATGAAAATTACGCCGCCTGCTTGTGCATTGCGCCGGACGCCGACGCCGTGCCGCGAATAGCCTTCACCGAACGTTCGATCGCCGCCCACAGCCTTGCGATTTCCTGCGCCGCACGGCTCTCGGCCTGATATTCCCGCGCGCCCTCGCCGTGGCTCAGCGCCATCAGCAGATCCGAACGGTTGGTGATCTGGCCGCCCCACACCGGAGCACGGAACTTCGCCAACGCCTCGCGGGCGATGGTGACGATCGGGCTTTCGGACTCGTCGCGGCGCGCCGGCGCACCGTTGAGCACGACCGCGTAGGGCTTGCGCGCCGCACGGCACATCTGGATGGTTTCCTGCACCGCGTTGACGTCGAACACGCCGGGACGGGCAGGAATCACCACCATGGTGGCATTGCGGATGGCGTCGTCGACGACGGCCGACAGGTTTGGCGGCGTGTCGATCAACACCCATTCATAACCGTCGCGCTTGGCCGCGGAGACGATGCCGCTGACCGAGTTCACCGCGGACTTGATCGGCGGCTCGTTGGTGCCACGCAGCTTGTGCCACAGCGTGAGCGAGCCTTGCGGATCGGCATCGACGAGCAGGATCGGCTTGGTCGCCTTGATCTGCGCGGCGAGATGCGCGGCCAGGGTACTCTTGCCTGAGCCACCTTTACGCGATGCAAAAACAATAACGTTCATACCTCTGCCTCCAGATTGACCCCAGGCGGCGAAAATGAATCACCGCGGTGATTCGGGAAAGAAAAATTTATCATAAGTTATGCTGGCGCCATGAAATAACAAAGCGCGTTGGCTTTTGAGTCACACTACTGCGTGCGACGACGGCTGCGAGCTGCATCGCAACACCTTTCACGCCAGCAATCGTGCGTTTTTTGAGCAGCCTTGGCAAGACGAAGCGGAATGCAACCTCGCCGCGCAATCCGTTCCGCTAGCCGTTTCCATCCCGCCTTGTCGCAAGCGTCCGCATGCGGAGGCGAACAAAAGGAGTCCGGGGGGCTGGTGTGGGGCTGATGCCTGGGTCAGTTTGACTCAGAAGACAGCGAGCGAGGAGTCAGACACGCAAATGCCCGGGACTTCAAACGCACTGCGCGCTGTGGCCCGGGCATGATCGAGTTTCAAAAAGGGAACGCGGCGCCCGCGTTCAGCCTTCGCTGGCTTTCTTCTTCTTGGCCGGCTTGGTGCTCTTCTTCGCCGTCCGGGCCGAGCTCCTGGGCGCGATGCTGGTCGGCTTGCCGGCGCGGGGCGCGGCCGCCATGCCCGGCTCCGGTCCAGGCCGGAAGAACGCGCGGCACTGCGGCGAGAGCTGCGACTTCTTCTGGATCATGCAGGCGGTGATGGCGTCGACGTTCGGAACGAACTCGCCGCACAGCCGCATCGCATCCGGCGTGCAGGCCTGCTGCTCCTCCTGGGAGTAGGCAAAGCCTTCACCCGGCTGGATCAGGACGGCCAAGGCGATCCCCGTGATCGCAGCAGCCGTGTATGTCTTCACGGATTTCTTAAAGCGGAACGCCGGCATCGATCCCCCCAAATGTCGAGTCGGAGGCGATAGTGGGTGAACGGGGGTTCGTTGGCAACCGAGGGGAGATGCGAAAGCCGCGACGTGTGCGGTCTCGGCAACAGGGACCCCCCAAAAACAAAAACGCGAAAACAACCCCATGCACAGTAGCCAAGTCCATGTGGCGATTGAACTTTGCGGATCGCATTTTTGCGGATTTTACGAAATCGCGTTTGACTCGTCGGGCAAAACAGGAGCATGATGCCATCATCACAGAACGTGCGTGGGGTGGTCGGCTTGTCTCCTGCGCTGGACAAAAGCGTGAGCAGGAGCGGAGACGATTGCATGGAGCGACATGAGGCGGACCTGCCGCTGTCGGGCGTGACGGTGGTCTCGCTCGAGCAGGCGATCGCGGCTCCTCTGGCCAGCCGGCATCTTGCGGACTGGGGCGCCCGCGTCATCAAGATCGAGCGGCCGGGCGACGGCGATTTCTGCCGCGACTACGATCACGTGATGAACGGGATGTCGAGCCAGTTCGTCTGGACCAACAGGTCGAAGGAGAGCCTCGCCATCGACATCAAGTCTCTGATGTCCCGAGTCAAGCACACAGCGCACGGTTTCTCATCTCCACGAGGACTCATCGTGAAGTTCTTGTGCCGATGGATCGTGCAGAGGAGAAGGCGGGACTCAAAGACGTCGGTGAACAGGCTCTGATGCGCGGGTTGGATACCGCATTTCCGTTTTTTCGTCTGGGGCTGTCCCTGGTCTAGCGTCGGGCGTCGATCGGATGATCGGCCACATAATGGATTTCAGGATTTCCCCTGCCGTGGTCCCGCCTTCACTTCTGCACGATTAATGTCTGCGACTGCCCCCTGATCTTGATTGCAACAAAGGGGGCTGTGGGCCGGTCGAGCGCACCTCACGACTCGAGCGGTCCACAGCCCCCAACGATGTCACGCCTGTCGAGGTGGCATGAGCTCGCGATTGATCGCCCAAATGAAGGCGGATAGCTCTCGGGCAATCGCCGTGACGATTACGGTTCGCCGCTTGCCCTTCCGCTCGAGTGAGCGGAAGCGTCCGCACAGCCTGGTTTGCGCTTTCCACGCAATCTCGCGCGCGACTCTCGGTGCGGCCTCCACCTTTGGCTGCTTGTCTCGGCTCACGCGCGGCGGATATCGATAGCTCCAGGCCGCCTCTACAAGAATACGTCGCGCCCGCCCATTACCGGCTTTGGTGATGCCGCCTCGC
>NZ_JBVVPP010000021.1:0-104105 GCF_055811315.1 Bradyrhizobium sp. MI1.4
GGGGCGGGGGGGCGGCGCCCCGCCCCCCCCCCCCCCCCCCCCCCCGGGGTGTCCCCCCCCCGGGGGGGCGCCAATAAAATCGGGGGGGGCGCCCCCCCCCCCCCCCCCCCGACAGTGGTGTTTGCGGAAGCGGGGTGCCGACCTTGAGCCTCACTCCGCCCCGATCGTCGTGAGATCCTGGAACCAGTGCTGCGCCTGCACGAACTGCTTGACCTTGGGCGACAGCGCATGCGGGTTGGTGTCGTGCACCACCCATACCAGCGTGGCGTCGTCGACGATCAGCGCGTGCGCCTGCGCCAGCAGCTCATCCTGCTTGGCGCTGTCGAAGGTCTGCTTGGCCTCGTCGATCAGCGCGTCGACCTTCGGGTTTTTGTAGCCGCCCCAGTTGACGCCGACCGGCGCGATCTGGCTCGAATGGAAGAAGCGGACGATGGCGTAGAGCGGGTCAGAGGTGACATAGGCGATGTTGTTGGCGGTGATGCCGGCGTTCATCTCGTCGGCCGCGCCCTTGCGCCAATGCGTATAGAGTGTCTCGAGCTCGACGACCTTGAAATCGATGTCGATGCCGATCTCCTTGAAGCTCTGCTGCAAAAATTCGTTCATCGGCAGCGACAGCATCTGGCCGGTGCCGCCCTGTGCGATGATGAAGGTCGCTTTCAGCGGCTTCGCCTTGGAGTAGCCGGCTTCCTCGACCAGCTTCTTGGCGGCTGCGACATCGTATTTCAGCTCGAAGCTCGGCTTGCCGAACCAGGGGCTCGACGGATCGACCTGTCCCTTGGCGGGTTTCGCAAGGCCATTCATCAGGCCCACCACGGCTTCACGATCGATCGCGAGGTTCAGCGCCTTGCGCAGGCGGATGTCGGTCCAGGGCGAACCCGGCAGCACGCTCAGATGATAATTCCAGACATGCGGCGTAACGTTGTCGACGAGCTTCATGCCGGCGGCCTTGAGCTGCGGCACGGCATCCGGCGCCGGCGTCTCGATCAGATCGACCTGCCCGGCCAGCAGCGCATTGGTGCGCGTCAGCGCTTCCGGCATCGGCACCAGCACGAGCTTGTCGACCTTGGGAATACGCTTCTTGTTCCAATAATCCGGATTCTTCGTGAGCTCGGCGAGTTCGCGCGGCACCAGTTTTGTCAGTTTGAACGGGCCGGTCCCCGAAGGCTGGCTCGCGAACTTGTCCCAGTCCTTACCGAGCTTCTCGTATTGCGCCGGGCTGGAGACCAGGAACCACAGCATCTGATAGGGAAAGAAGGAATCGACCGTCTTGGTGGTGATCTCCACCGTGAAGTCGTCGATCTTGGCGTAGCTCGCGACCGAAGGCAGGCGGGTCTTGACCTGCGCATTCTGGCGCTTGTCGAATTGCGGCGCCTTGTCATTGAGCACCTTGTCCAGATTCCAGATCACGGCGTCGGCATCGAACTCGCTGCCATCGTGAAACTTCACGCCCTTGCGCAAGGTGAAGCGCCATTTGGTCTTGTTCTCGGCATCGACCCTCCACTCGGTGGCCAATCCGGGCACCAGCTTTCCCGGCCGGTCGGCGACGTCCATCTCCCACGCCACGAGCGGATCGTAGATGGTGTAGGCCGTGAACTGATAGGCGCCCGCGCCGCGATCGGGCTGGCCGGTCGTCAGCGGGATGTCCGCCATCGAGATGCCGTAGCGTAGCACCGTTTCGGCGCCCGCCGGAATCGCGGACAACGCCAGTGCAAGCACGGCGAAACAGGTCGATAGTCGGATACGCATGGGCCAAAGCTCCAAGGAAGACTTCAAGGACAATCGGAGCCAAACCTGCAATCTTGATGCCAGAATAGGCAGCGAGGTGCTTTCGCCGACGTGTCATCACAAGGACTTGTCGTCGCAGGGGCAATTTGCAGAATAAGTTTCCCCATTGGCATAGGCATTGCATACGATTGCATCAAAATTAGTCATCGAAGCCGGAAAAGGATTGAGTCAATGTTGATCAAGAAAAACAAGACCCGCGCGGCGCTGATCGCGTTGCTGGCGCTCAGTAGCGCGGCTGCGTGGCCGCGCGCGGCCACTGCCGAAACCGTGCTGCGCATCGCCATGACGGCTGCCGATATTCCGCGCACGCTGGGCCAGCCCGATCAGGGCTTTGAAGGCAACCGCTTCACCGGCCTCACCATGTATGACGCGCTCACCGGCTGGGACCTTTCCTCGGCCGACAAGGCGAGCGTGGTGATCCCCGGCCTTGCTACCGAGTGGAAGGTCGACGATGCCGACAAGACCAAATGGACTTTCAAGCTGCGGCCGGGCGTCACCTTCCATGACGGCTCGCCGTTCAATGCGGACGCCGTGGTGTGGAATGTCGAGAAGGTGCTGAAGCAGGACGCGCCGCAATTCGACGCCAGCCAGGTCGGTGTCACGGCCTCGCGCATGCCGACGCTGGCATCAGCGAAGAAGGTCGACGACATGACGGTCGAGCTCACCACCAAGGAGCCCGACAGCTTCCTGCCGATCAACCTCACCAATCTCTTCATGGCGAGCCCGGCGAAGTGGCAGGCCTTCTACGACAAGGCGGAGGGCGCCGACGCCAAGGCCAAGTCGCAGGCCGCATGGACCGCGTTTGCCAAGGACGCCGCGGGCACCGGCCCGTGGAAGATGGCGGGCTTCACCCCGCGCGAGCGGCTGGAGCTGGTCAAGAATGCGAGCTACTGGAACAAGGACCGCGTGCCCAAGGTCGACAAGATGGTGCTGTTGCCGATGCCGGAGGCCAACGCGCGCACCGCGGCGCTGCTTTCCGGGCAGGTCGATTGGGTCGAGGCGCCGGCGCCGGACGCGTTGCCCGAGCTCAAGCAGCGCGGCTTCAAGCTCTACGCCAACGAGCAGCCGCACGTCTGGCCGTGGCAGTTCTCGCGCGTCGAGGGCTCGCCCTGGAACGACATCCGCGTGCGCAAGGCCGCGAACCTCTGCGTCGATCGCGAAGGCCTCAAGGACGGCCTGCTCGCGGGGCTGATGGTGCCCGCGACCGGCACGTTCGAGGTCGGCCATCCCTGGCGCGGCAGACCGACCTTCGAGATCAAGTACGACAAGGCTGCTGCACAGAAGCTGATGCAGGAGGCCGGATTCGGCCCGAACAAGAAGCTGACGGTGAAGACCCAGACGTCTGCGTCCGGCTCGGGCCAGATGCAGCCGTTGCCGATGAACGAATATATCCAGCAGGCGCTGGCCGAATGCTATTTCGACGTGCAGCTCGATGTCATCGAGTGGAATACGCTGTTCACCAACTGGCGCCGCGGCGCCAAGGATCCCAGTGCCAACGGCTCGAACGCGACCAACGTCACCTATGCGGCGATGGACCCGTTCTTCGCGCTGGTGCGCTTCCTGCAATCGGGCATGGCGCCGCCGGTCTCGAACAATTGGGGTTTCATCAACAATCCCAAATTCGACGAGCTGGTGAAGAAGGCGCGGCAGACCTTCGATCCCGCCGCGCGTGACGCCGCGCTCGCCGAACTGCACGCGGCCTCCGTCGATGACGCGGCCTTCCTCTATGTCGCCCACGACGTCGGTCCCCGCGCCATCAGCCCGAAGGTGACAGGCGTCGTGCAGCCAAAGAGCTGGTTCATCGACTTCTCACTGGTGTCGATGCAATAGTTCGCGCCTCATACGCAGTGCACCCTCTCCCCTTGCGGGAGAGGGTGGCTTCGCGCAAGCGAAGCCGGGTGAGGGATCTCTTTCCGCGGATGACCCTCTCTCTTTTTCGTTAACACTGCATCCGGGGTTAGAGCCCTCATCCGGCGCTTTGCGCCACCTTCTCCCACAAGGGGAGAAGGGAAGAAAAGAAACAACGTGCTCGCCTATATCGCCAGACGCATCGTCTACGTCATCCCGATCGTCATCAGCGTCGCGCTGGTGTGTTTTCTGCTCGTGCACATCACGCCGGGCGATCCGCTCGTCGCGGTGCTCCCCGCAGACGCCTCGCAGGAGCTCGCCGCGCAGCTCCGGACAGCCTATGGTTTCGACCGCCCGCTGCCGGTGCAGTTCGGGCTTTGGCTGCTCCGCGCGCTTCATGGCGATCTCGGCAATTCCATCGCCACGGGCCGCCCGGTGCTCGCCGAGGTCATGCGCGCGGTCAGCAACACGGTCACGCTGGCGATTGCGGCGGCGATCATCGGCTTCACCATGGGCATCCTGCTCGGCCTGATCGCCGGCTATTTCCGCGAGACCTGGATCGACAAGCTGGCGACCTCCTTTGCCATCGCCGGCGTTTCGGTGCCGCATTACTGGCTTGGCATGGTGCTCGTCATCATCTTCTCGGTCCAGCTGAACTGGCTGCCCGCTGTCGGCGCCGGACCCGGCGGCTCGGCCGCCTGGGCCTGGGACTGGGCGCATTTGCAATATCTCGTGCTGCCAGCGATCACGACCTCGGTGATCCCGATGGGCATCGTCACTCGCACGGTGCGCGCGCTGACCGGCGACATTCTCAGCCAGGACTTCGTCGAGGCGCTGCGTGCAAAAGGCCTGCATGAGCGCGGCGTGTTCCGCCACGTCATCAAGAACGCCGCCCCCACCGCGCTCGCGGTGATGGGACTTCAGCTCGGTTACATGCTCGGCGGCTCGATCCTGATCGAGACGGTGTTCTCCTGGCCGGGCTCGGGCTTCCTGCTCAACTCCGCGATTTTCCAGCGCGACCTGCCGCTGCTGCAGGGCACGATCCTGATCCTGGCGCTGTTCTTCGTCTTCCTCAATCTGATGGTCGACATCGCGCAAGCCGCGATCGACCCGCGCATCAAACGGGGCTAGCGATGAGCGAGCTTCCGTTGTCCGTCACCAGCGATACGGCGCTTCAGTCCGCGCCCGCGACCAAGGCGCGCGGCTATTGGGCGACCGTCGGCCGTCGTATCCGGCGTGACAAGGTCAGCATGGTCTGCGCGCTGGTGCTGCTGCTGATCTTCCTCTCCGCGATCGTTGCGCCGTGGCTCGGTCTGGAAGATCCCTACAAGGGCTCGATGATCCGCCGCCTTCGGCACATTGGCACATCCGGCTACCCGCTCGGCACCGACGAACTCGGCCGCGACATGCTGGCGCGGTTGATCTATGGCGGCCGGCTGTCGCTTCTCATCGGCATTTTGCCGGTGATCCTCGCCTTCTGCATCGGCACCTCGCTCGGCCTCGTTGCCGGCTATGTCGGCGGCAAGCTCAACACTGCGATCATGCGCACGATCGACGTGTTCTACGCGTTTCCGTCCGTGCTGCTGGCGATCGCGATCTCGGGCGCGCTGGGCGCGGGCATCCTCAATTCCATCGTGTCGTTGACCGTCGTGTTCGTGCCGCAGATCACCCGCGTCGCCGAAAGCGTCACGACGGGCGTGCGCAACATGGACTTCGTCGACGCCGCGCGCGCCTCGGGCGCGGGACCGTTCACCATCATGCGCGTTCATATCCTCGGCAATGTGCTCGGTTCGATCTTCGTCTACGCGACCAGCCTGATCTCGGTCTCGATGATCCTCGCGGCAGGCCTGTCGTTCCTCGGCCTCGGCACCAAACCGCCGGAGCCGGAATGGGGCCTGATGTTGAATACCTTGCGGACCGCGATCTATGTCAACCCCTGGGTCGCCGCGCTCCCCGGTGCAATGATCTTCGCGGTCTCGATCTGCTTCAACCTGCTCTCGGACGGCCTGCGCAGCGCCATGGACATCAGGAACTAGCCATGAGCGAAACCAACCTCTCCGTCGCAATGCTGGAGCCGATCGAAGACCTCGGCGGCGTCGCCCAGCCGCTGCTCCAGGTCAACGGCCTCACCAAGCATTTCCCGGTTCGTGGCGGCCTGTTCGCCGCAAAGCGCACCGTGCGGGCGGTCGATAATGTCTCGTTCACCGTCGCCAAGGGCGAGACCGTCGGCATCGTCGGCGAGTCCGGTTGCGGCAAGTCGACCACCGCGCGGCTGCTCATGCATCTGATGCCGCGCGACACCGGCGACATCATCTATGACGGCATGAGCGTCGGCCAGTCGCTCTCCTTGCGCGAGCTGCGCCGCGGCATGCAGATGGTGTTCCAGGATTCCTACGCTTCGCTCAACCCGCGCCTGACCATCGAGGACTCGATCGCCTTCGGCCCAAAGGTGCACGGCATGGCCGACGGCGCCGCGCGCGCGCTGGCGCGCGAGCTGCTGGGCAAAGTGGGCCTGGTTCCTGCAAACTTTGCCAACCGCTACCCGCATGAGATCTCCGGCGGCCAGCGCCAGCGCGTCAACATCGCGCGTGCGCTGGCCCTGTCGCCGCGGCTGGTGATTCTCGACGAAGCCGTCTCCGCGCTCGACAAGTCGGTCGAGGCGCAGGTGCTCAATTTGCTTGCCGATCTCAAGAGTGAGTTCGGCCTGACCTATCTCTTCATCAGTCACGACCTCAACGTCGTGCGCTATATCAGCGATCGCGTGCTGGTGATGTATCTCGGCGAGGTCGTCGAGCTCGGCCCGGTCGACCAGGTCTGGGACCAACCGGCGCATCCCTATACGCGCGCACTTCTTGCCGCGATGCCGTCCTCGGATCCGGACCGCCGCACCGAGACGCCGCCGATCACGGGCGATCCGCCCAATCCGATCGATCCACCCTCGGGCTGCCGCTTCCACACCCGTTGCCCGTTTGCGGAGCCGCTCTGCGCAAATGCGACACCAAAACTCACCGCGCTCGATAGAATGGGCCACGAGGCCGCGTGCTACATGGCGATCCCGGGTTCAGGCCATAGCCGCGCGCCGAAGGAGGAAACCGCATGAGACCGACGACAAAAGAGATCAAGGCGACGGCACAGGTCGCCGGCGTTCCCGTCGACGACGAGATCGCGACGCGCATCTCCAATTCCATCGGACCGGCCTTCGAGGGCTTTGCGGCCATTGCCGGCACGTTGCCGTTCGATCTCGAGCCCGCGCTTTATCCGATCGCGCAGACTGCCAAGGTCTCGAAATGAGCACCGAGCCCGCATTGATGACGCTCACCGAGGTCGCGCGCGCGATCGCGATGAAGCAGGTGTCCTCGCATGAGGTGACGCGTGCGCTGCTGCATCGCATCGCGCAGTGGCAGCCGCACCTCAACGCCTTCATGTCGATCGAGGCAGAGGCAGCGCTGAAGGCCGCCGATGCCGCCGACGCCGAACTCGCCAAGGGGGAAGTCCGCGGTCCGCTGCACGGTGTGCCGCTCGCGCACAAGGATATGTATTACGACGCAGGTCACGTCGCGACCTGCGGCTCGTTGATCCGCCGCGATTTCGTTCCGACCGTCACCTCCACCGCCTTGCAGCGGCTGAAGGACGCCGGCCAGGTTCGCCTCGGCACGTTGCATCTCGCCGAATTCGCCTATGGCCCGACTGGCCATAACGCCCATTACGGCCCGGTTCGCAATCCCTGGAACGCTGCGCACATCACCGGCGGCTCGTCGTCGGGCTCGGGCTCGGCGGTCGCGGCGCGACTGACCTATGCGGCGCTCGGCTCCGACACCGGCGGCTCGATCCGCATGCCCGCGCATTTCTGCGGCGTCACGGGATTGAAGACCACCGTCGGCCGGGTCAGCCGCGCCGGCGCGATGCCGCTGTCGCAGTCGCTCGACACGGTCGGCCCGCTCGCCCGCACCGCCGAGGATTGCGCGCTGCTGCTGGCGCTGATGGCCGGCCCTGATCCCGAGGATTCGACCTGCAGTCATGAGCCGCTGTCTGACTATGTCGGCGCGACCAAGGGCTCGCTGAAGGGCCTCAAGGTCGGCGTCCCCTCGTCCTTCTATGTCGATGATCTCGACGGCGAGGTCGCGCGCGTGCTGGACGAGACCGTCGCGGTGCTCAAGCGTGAGGGCGCCGACATCGTCACGGTCGAGCTGCCCGACCAGCGGCAATTGTCCTCGGCAAGCCAGCTCGTGCTCGCAGCCGAAGCCGCCGCCTTCCACAAGCGCTGGATGATTGAGCGGCCGCAGGATTATGGTCCGCAGGTGTTGATGCGGCTCCAGAACGGCCTCGCGGTCCCCGCCATCACCTATCTCGAGGCGATGCGCTGGCGCGGACCTGCGCTCGCCGCGCACAACGCTGCCACATCGGGCGTCGACGCGATGATCGCGCCGGCGTCCCCCGTGCCGGCGCCAACGATCGAGGAGAGCGACGTTGGCGGCGGGCCGAATGCGCCGGCGCTGTTGCAGCGGCTGACGCTGTTCACCCGTCCGGTGAATTACCTCGGCCTGCCGTCGCTCACGGTGCCCTCGGGCTTCACCAAAAGCGGTCTTCCGATCGGCATGCAGCTGATCGGCCGCTCGTTCGATGAAGCGACCTTGCTCACCATCGGCGCCGCGTTCCAGCGCGCCACCGACTACCACGAAAGGCTGCCGAAACTTCCGTCATGACAAAGCTCGTCGAGATCTCAGGCCTTAACATCCGCTTCACCGGGGAGCGCACGGTCTATGCCGTGAACGGTCTCAGTCTCTCGCTCGGCGACGGCGAGGTGCTGGGCCTGCTCGGAGAGTCCGGCTCGGGCAAGAGCGTGACCTTGCGCGCGCTGATGCGCCTGTTGCCGAAGAAGCGCACGCAGATCACGGGCAAGGTCAACGTCATGGGCCGCGACGTGCTCGCCATGAACGACGAGCAGCTGTCGTCGTTCCGCGGCCAAACCGTGTCGATGATCTTTCAGGAGCCGGCGCTGGCGCTCGATCCGGTCTACACCATCGGCGCGCAGATCGCCGAAAGCGTGGTGCGTCACGAAGGCAAGTCGTATGCGGAGGGCAGGGCGCGCGCACTCGAAATGCTCGAGGTCGTGCGCATTCCTTCCGCAAAACGGCGGCTCGATGCCTATCCGCATGAGATGTCCGGCGGCATGCGTCAGCGCGCGATGATCGCGCTGGCGCTCGCGTGTCGTCCCAAGATATTGCTCGCGGACGAGCCGACCACGGCGCTCGATGCCACCGTGCAGATCCAGATCCTGCTGCTGTTGCGCGAGCTGCAGCGCGAGTTCGGCATGTCCGTCATCTTCGTCACCCATGACATCGGGGTCGCCATCGAGATCTGCGACCGGGTCGCGGTGATGTATGCCGGCCAGATCGTGGAGCAGGGCACGCTTCGCGACATCGTCCGCTCGCCGGTGCATCCCTACGCCAGGGGCCTGCTCGCCTCGACCGTCCACGGGGCCAAGCGGGGACAGCGGCTCGAGACCATCCCCGGCACCCCGCCGTCGCTGGGCGAGCGGCCGCACAACTGCTCCTTTGCGCCCCGCTGCGCCGCTGCCCAGCCGCGCTGCCTGGAGCAATTGCCTGGGAATGTGGAGGTCGGGCCGGGCCGGGCAGCACGGTGCGTGCTGGCGGAGCCGGTCACCGCGCTGTCATGATATTTGGACCGCCAGCGGGGAACGGGGGAACAGCATTCAGACCTCGTTCATCCCGGTTCCGCTTCCATGGAACCGTTCACGGAGAGGGACCTCATTTATGTACATTTCGAATGAAGGCTTGCTTGTCATCCTGTTCGTCGGCCTCGTCGCTGGTTGGCTGGCCGGCAAGGTGGTGCGCGGAACCGGGTTCGGCATCATCGGCGATATCGTGGTCGGCATCGCCGGCGCGCTGGTGGCAAGCTTCCTGTTTCCGAAGCTCGGCATTCACATCGGCACCGGGCTGATATCGGAGATCATCTATTCCGCCATCGGCGCGGTCATCCTGCTGCTGGTCGTGCGGCTGGTCCGCGGCGGCGGCCGGTTCTAATGGCGCCCGGGTTCAATTGATCGAACTTTTGACCTCTCCCCGCCCGGGGAGAGGTGACATGTCTGCAAGAAAAAGCCGCAAGATCGTGAGATTCCGGACTTGCGTGCAGGGTCGGTCGGGGGTGATGTGGGCCATAGGGGTCCCGGGTGTTCGACTGCGTTGGGCGATGAGCGCAAACGCGATGTTAATCCGGGTCAATTACTCCTGAATTTGCCTTTGAAATCAGGGACTTTGGCCCCTACCCGAAAGAGATCAGACTGATGGCAGCCGTTCCCGGCGTCCGCCGCTCAGAGCTCGGTGATGCGCTGCGCGCCTGTCGCACGGCGTTTGTCGGCGTCGGCTTGATGAGCTGCATGATCAACCTGCTCTATCTGACCGGGTCGATCTTCATGCTGGAGGTCTACGACCGGGTGCTGCCGAGCCGCAGTATTCCGACCCTGGTCGGCCTGATCGTCCTCGCCGGTTTCCTCTACATGGCGCAGGGCGTGCTGGACATGATCCGCAACCGGATCTTGGGCCGGGTCGGTACCGCCCTGGACGAAGCCTTGAACAAGCGGGTGTTCGACACCATCGTGCGCCTGCCGCTGCTGGTTGGCAGCCGCAACGAGGGGCTTCAGCCGCTGCGGGATCTCGACAATGTCCGTTCCTTCCTCGGCGGCATGGGACCGAGCGCGTTCTTCGACCTGCCCTGGCTGCCGCTCTATCTCGCCATCTGCTTCGCCTTCCACGTCATGATCGGCGTCACCGCGCTGGTCGGAGCCGTCATCCTGGTCGGGTTGACGCTGGTCACCGAGTTGATGTCCCGCCAGCCGGCGCGCGAGGCGATGGGGCTCGCCGCCCAGCGCAACGATCTCGCCCAGGCCAGCCGCCGCAATGCCGAAGTCATGGTGTCGATGGGCATGGCCGGCCGGATGAACGCGCGCTGGAGCGAGGCCAACGAAAAATATCTCGACGGCAACCAGCGTGCGAGCGACGTCGCCGGCGGTCTCGGCGCGGTCGCAAAAGTGCTGCGCATGATGCTGCAATCGGCCGTGCTCGCGGTCGGCGCCTATCTCGTCATCCACCAGGAGGCGACCGCCGGCATCATCATCGCCGGCTCGATCCTCTCGGCACGCGCGCTCGCGCCGGTCGACCTCGCGATCGCGCACTGGAAATCCTTTGTCGCGGCACGCCAGAGCTGGCATCGTCTGACCCGCCTTCTCGAGCAGATGCCGGCGCAGACGATGCCGACCCAGTTGCAGGCGCCCACCAGCCGCCTCTCGGTCGAAGGTATCGCCATGGTGCCGCCGGGCGACCAGCGCCTCATCGTGCAAGACATCACCTTTGCGCTCGAAGCCGGCAATGGCCTCGGCGTGATCGGACCGAGCGGCTCCGGCAAGTCGTCGCTGATCCGCGCGCTGGTCGGCGTCTGGCAGCCGGTCCGCGGCAAGGTGCGGCTCGACGGCGCGGCGCTCGACCAGTGGTCGTCGGACATGCTTGGCCGCCACATCGGCTATCTGCCGCAGGACGTCGAATTGTTCGGCGGCACCATCGCGCAGAACATCAGCCGCTTCGATCCCGAGGCCACGTCTGACGGCATCATCGCCGCCGCCAAGGAAGCCGGCGTGCACGAGATGATCATCAAGATGCGCGAGGGCTACAACACCCAGGTCGGCGAGCAGGGCACGGCGCTCTCCGCGGGCCAGGCGCAGCGCGTGGCGCTGGCGCGCGCGCTCTATGGCAACCCCTTCCTGATCGTGCTCGACGAGCCCAATTCCAATCTCGATACCGAAGGCGACGAGGCGCTGACCCGCGCCATCCGCGCGACGCGCGAGCGCGGCGCCATCGTCATCGTAGTGGCGCACCGTCCGATCGGCGTGGAAGCGGTTGACCAGATCCTGGTGCTGCGCGACGGCCGCATGCAGGCCTTCGGGCCGAAGGAACAGGTGCTCGCCCAGGTGCTCCAGCCGCGCGTGACGCCGCCGGCGCCGATCAAGATCGTCAGCGAAGGCGGAGCCAAGGCATGAGCACGATGGCGCTCGGCGGCGCGAAGCCTGCCGCGAAGAGGACCGTACGGCAGTCGATCCGGTTTCACTTGATGCTCGGGCTTGGGATCGTGCTGGTCCTCCTGGTCGGCCTCGGCGGCTGGGCTTCGACGGTGCAGATTTCGGGCGCGCTGATCGCGCCGGGTCAGATCGTCGTCGAGTCCAATGTCAAAAAGGTGCAGCATCCGACCGGCGGCGTGGTCGGCGAGGTGCGTGCGCGCGATGGCGACGTGGTCAAGGCCGGCGACATCGTGGTGCGGCTCGACGACACCGTCACCAAGGCGAATCTCGCCATCGTCACCAAGAATCTCGACGCGGCGCAGGCGCGTGCGGCGCGGCTCCAGGCCGAGCAGCGCGGAATCGACAGGATCGACTACCCGCAAGCGTTGCTCGATCGCGGCAACGATCCCGACGTCAAGGCGCTGCTCTCCGCCGAAACCAAGCTGTTCGACGTCCGCGTCAACGGACGCGCCGGCCAGAAGGCGCAGCTGCGCGAGCGCATCCAGCAGCTCAACGAGGAGATCGAGGGCCTCTCCGCGCAGGAGCGAGCCAAGGACAGGGAAATCTCGCTGGTGCAGCAGGAGCTCGTGGGGGTCCGCGATCTCTATGACAAGCACCTGGTGCAGATCTCCCGTCTGACCACGCTCGAACGCGACAGCGCCCGCCTCAACGGCGAGCGCGCGCAATACATCGCCTCGCGGGCGCAGGCCAAGGGCAAGATCACCGAGACCGAGCTCCAGATCATCCAGGTCGACAAAGACATGGTCAGCGAGGTCTCCAAGGATCTGCGCGAGACCAACGACAAGATCGGCGAAATGATCGAGCGCAAGGTCGCCGCCGAGGACCAGCTTCGCCGCGTCGACATTCGCGCGCCGCAGGACGGCATGGTGCTGCAATCGACCGTGCATACCGTTGGTGGCGTCATCACCGCCGGCGACGCCCTCATGCTGATCGTGCCGCAGGCCGACGATCTCCAGGTCGAAGCCAAGGTCAATCCGGTCGATATCGACAAGCTCCAGATCGGCCAGAAGACGCTGCTGCGCCTGTCCGCCTTCAACCAGCGCACCACGCCGGAGCTCAACGGCGTCGTCAGCCGCGTCTCGCCCGACGTCACCACCGATCAGCGCACCGGCCAGAGCTACTACACCATCCGCGTCTCGCTGTCCGCGGAGGAGGTCGCCAAGCTCGGGGACTCCAGGCTGATCCCCGGCATGCCCGCGGAAGCGTTCGTCCAGACCGGTGATCGCACCATGCTGTCCTACCTGATGAAGCCGCTGCACGACCAGTTCATGCGGGCGTTCCGGGAGAAGTGACGCGCGAAAGCGCGTCATCCCATCCGTCATTGCGAGCGATGACGGCGAGGCGTCATTCTTGCTATAGTTCGATTCAGCCCCAGCAACCCGGCGTCGAACAATGCAATCTCCACCTACCATCGCCACCGAATCCTATTCCGACGCTGGCCTCGCCGTCGCCCGCCTCGAAGAGATCTACGAGCGCAACACGAAGTTCCTGCGTGACCGGTTCGAAGCTTACGTCAACGGCGAGGCAATCACGACGCGGGTGCGGGCCTTCTATCCCTTCGTCCGTATCACCACCGCGACGCATGCGCGGCTGGATTCGCGGCTCGCCTACGGCTTCGTCGCGCGGCCCGGTGTGCACGAGACCAGCGTCACGCGGCCGGATCTGTTCCGGACTTATCTCACAGAGCAGATCGGACTGTTGATCCAGAACCACGGTGTCCCAGTCGAAATCGGCGAGTCCAGCGAACCGATCCCCGTTCACTTCGCCTATCGCCGCGACATCAACATCGAAGCCGCCATCACCACCAGCGAGAACTCGCCGGTGACGCGATCGCTGCGCGATGCGTTTGACGTGCCTGATCTGGCCACCATGGACGATGCCATCGCCGACGGCACTTTCGAGCTCCAGCCCGGCGCGCCCGAACCGCTGTCCCTGTTTCGGGCGGCCCGCGTCGACTACTCGCTGCGCCGGCTCTACCACTACACGGGCACGGATCCAGAGTATTTCCAGAACTTCGTGATCTTCACCAACTACCAGTTCTATGTCGACGCCTTCGCGCAGCTTTGCCAGCAGCGGCTTCAGGCTGGCGAGGCGGGCCTCGATGCCTTCGTCGCTCCAGGCAATGTGATCACGCGCAGCGGCGGCGCGACGACGGGCGTTGCGCCCGCGCGCACGCCGCAGATGCCTGCCTTCCACCTGGCCGCGCCCGGCTATCGTGGTATCACCCTGATCAACATCGGCACCGGTCCGTCGAACGCGCGCAACGTCACCGACCATGTTGCCGTGCTGCGGCCCCATGCCTGGCTGATGCTCGGCCATTGCGCGGGCCTGCGCAACACGCAGCGGCTCGGCGACTACGTGCTCGCCCATGGCTATGTGCGCGAGGACCATGTGCTCGATCGTGAGTTGCCGCTGTGGGTGCCGATCCCGGCGCTCGCGGAGATGCAGGTGGCGCTCGAGGAGGCGGTCGAGGACGTCACCGGGCTCGAAGGATTCGAGCTCAAGCGCCTGATGCGCACCGGCACCGTCGCGAGCGTCGACAACCGCAATTGGGAGATCAGCGGGCCCGATGTCATTCGCCGCTTGTCGCAATCGCGCGCGGTTGCGCTCGACATGGAATCGGCCGCGATTGCCGCCAACGGCTACCGCTTTCGCGTCCCTTACGGCACGCTGCTGTGCGTCTCCGACAAGCCTCTCCACGGCGAGATCAAGCTCGCAGGCATGGCCAGCGAATTCTACCGCCGCCGCGTCGGCCAGCATCTCGAGATCGGCTTAAAGGCGCTGGAACGGCTCAAGCAGCAGGAATCCGAGCGACTGCATTCCCGCAAGCTCCGCAGTTTCGCCGAAGTTGCATTTCAGTAGGCCATGGATTGCCTTTGCTGCTGACAAGCAGCGGGATTTTCGGCATTTTCGGCGCGGGGGTCGACCGGGACGAATTGATGCCACTCATGCGCGACAGGATCATTGGCCATGATCTCGAACGGCTCGCCTTTCGCTTCACCATGCTGAACGACGGCGAGGTCGTGCAGTGCCAGATCAGCGACGCCGCCATGGACGAGCTTGCGGGCATGCAAGGCACCGAAAGCAGCGCGCGGCAGGCCCAGTTCCTGTCGCTGCGCGAGACCATCGAGCGGCTCGCCTCAGACCTCTACGACGAGGCGCCGCGGGTCAGGGGCCATGTGGTGCGGATCTTCACGCGACATTTGCAGCGATAGTGCCGCTCCAGCCTCCGCAATCATGCTCCAGGACAGTTCATCAGTTGGTCAAGATTTGGTCTTGCCGGGCTTACCTTCCCGCCGGCAGCCATTTCGACGAGCGTCAATTCCTCTAAAGCATTCGCTAACCAAGCAACCGTTTCGCGGCAATCTTAAGACCTGCGAAACCAGACGTTATCCAGCTATGAATTGATGGCCCGTAGAGGTTGGGTCACGAAATGGAGCCTCACGAGTGATCGCGTGACAAAAGACATTGTTGGAATCGACGCGATCCGCGGGCCCGGTCATGACGTCAATCCGAACAAGACGCAGCCAGAGAGTTGGCGGCTTGCAATCGCCGTCGCGATCGGATGTGGACTTGTCGGCCTTGCGCTCCGCTACGTTGCCCGGGAACACGCGACCGATGACGCCATTCAGCATCTGATCCCCTGGTATGTCTTTGCTCGCGATCACGGAGTCGCCGGGCTGGCCGAAGCCTTTACCAACTACACGCCGTTCTACAGCTACCTCCTGCTGATTGCCGCCCGATTTGATTGGCTAGGCGAGCCACTTTCCCTCGTGAAAGCGATCTCGGCAGTATTCGAGTTGGGCTGCGCGATCACTGTGGCCCAGATCGTCTGGCGAGCGACAAAGCTGCCGTTGCGAGCTTCCCTGGCCTTCTGCGCTGTCTGGCTTGCACCGACGGTGATCTTCAACGGCGCGGTGTGGGCGGAGAGTGATTCGATCTGGACGTACTTCACGCTGGTTTCCATCGCGCTGTTCATGCGGGACCGAAATGGCGTTGCGTCATTTGCGATGGCATTTTCGGTGAAGGCTCAGGGCGTGTTCCTGGGACCCTTCGTGCTCGGCATGATTCTGCGCCGCAGGATCCACCCGGCATGGCTCGCCACCGTTCCCGGGATCTATGTGGTTCTCGCCATTCCGGTTCTGGTCGCCGGTAGATCTTTGGCCTCCGTGTTCGCGGTCTATCTGGACCAAGCTCACACCTTCAATCGCCTCACCATGAACGCAGCGAACATCTGGGTGCTGGCTGGCGGACTGCCGTACGCGATCGGAGTCGCCGTCGGCATGGTGCTCGCGGCCGCGCGCGGGCTCGCCTTGTCGATCTTCATCGCGCGCTCTCGACGGGCGGGGCCGGAGTTTATTCTGCTCGTCGCCTGTGTATCGCTCATGCTCATGCCGTATCTGCTCCCGAAGATGCACGAGCGGTACTTCTACGCGTTCGAGCTTGCGTCGATCGCGCTGGCCTGCCTCAATCCGCGCTATGTGCCCTTCGCGGTGATTGCTCAGGTCGACGGCGTGTTATCCTATCTCGCGTTCGAAAACGGAATCGTCCTGGGCGTGCTGCCGGCGGCACTCTGCAACAGCCTTCTCGTGTACTACCTCGTGCATGATCTTTGGCGCGGCGAACGTGGATTTCGCTTTCCGAAGCTTGCTTGGCTCGGCTTCATCGCGTCGACCGCGGGATTGTTCTCCTATCTGGTCATCGAAGGGCCCGGTTTGAACATATCGCCCCTGTACCTGCTCGCCACGGGTCTCGTGACAGCTGCGGCGCTGCTGCTCCTGAAAGAGTCGCGTGGCGACTTGGCCGGCCCGGACCAGTTGCCTTAATCCTGGGCGACCCGCGTCATCGAGCCATCAGCTGTCAAACATGATCACGCTGCGCAGCGTCTTGCCGGCCTTCATGTTGGCAAACCCTTCGTTGATCTCGGAGAGCTTCAGCTTGGCCGAGATCCAGTCTTCCAGATGCAGCCGGCCGCGCAGGTAGAAATCCACCAGCCGCGGCATGTCGACGCGAAAATGGTTCGAGCCCATCGATGAGCCCTGGATCCTGCGCTCGCGCAGGAAGTCGAAGCCGTGCAGCTCGATCTTCTGGCCGAACGGAATCATGCCGACGATGGTGGCCGTGCCGCCCGAGGCGAGCATGCCGAAGGCCTGCTCCGCGGTCTCCTTGCGGCCGAGCACCTCGAAGGAATGATGCACGCCGCCATTGGTGAGATCGCGCACCTGCTTCACGACGTCGCCGTCTGCCGGATTAATGATGTCGGTGGCGCCCAGCTTGGTCGCGAGCTGGAGCTTGGCCGGGTTGGTGTCGATGGCAATGATGCGGCCGGCGCCCGCGATCTGCGCGCCGTTGATCGCGGCCATGCCGACACCGCCGCAGCCGATCACGGCCACGGTCTCGCCGGCCGTCACCTTCGCCGTGTTCACGACCGCGCCGTAGCCGGTGATGACGCCGCAGCCGATCAGCGCGGCCAGATCGAGCGGCATCTCCTTGCGGATTTTGACGATCGCGTTCTCGTGCACCAGCATCTGCTCGGCGAAGGACGAGAGGTTGAGGAACTGATGCAGCTTCTCGGAGCGAGCCCATTGCATCCGATTGGACACCCCCGGCAGCAATTTCACCGTGGTGTCGGTGCAGAGCACCGTGCGGCCCGTGGTGCAGTTGTCGCAGGTGCCGCAGAATACCGAAAGACAGGTGACGACATGATCACCGGGCTTCACATAGGTGACGTCGGAGCCGACCTGCTCGACGACACCGGCCGACTCGTGCCCGAGCACCGCGGGCAGCGGATGCGGATAAAGGCCTTCCATGAAGTGCAGATCGGAGTGGCAGAGACCTGCGACCGAGGTCCGGATCAGGACCTCGCGCGGGCCGGGCTTCGGCAGGCTGACATCCTCGATGACTAGGGGCTTGTTGACTTCATGGAGGACGGCCGCCTTCATCGAGCACTCCCTATCGCTTTTTTTGCTTCGAACGTGGGTGCAGCCTACGCTGCCAGGACCAGTTCGCCAACCTCGCTCATGCTGCCTGCACGATCGCCGAGCAGCAGCGCCGCGATCTTCTGCTGCACGGCATTTTCCGTCAGCCGGAACGGATCGCTCGGCGACACCCGGTGATCGATCACCAGCCGCGACAACAACAGCCTGCGCGCATCGCCCCGCATGTCGTGAATACGATGCGCCTCCCAGGCGAGCGCGACGGCACCGGCGACATGATAGAGCAGGCTGGTGGCGCGGCGCGCATCGGCCTCATTGTCGGCCTTTCCCGCGACCTCGCGTGCGAAGCCCACCGCACGATCGGTGAGCGTGTGCAGCCGGTCGCGCCAGGCCTGCGGCACCGAGGGGCTGTCATCGAGGCGAGCATGCAGATCGGCGGCCAGCGCGGATTCGGCGCCGTGGCGGCCGACCGCACGCCTCAGCGCATCGATCGCGACGATGTTGCCGGTGCCTTCCCAGACCGAACCGAGATGCGCGTCGCGGAGCAGGCGGGCGGTCGCGAATTCCTCGATATAGCCGATGCCGCCGCGCATCTCGAGCGCATCGCCACAGACCTTTCGCGCATCGCGGGTGGCGCGGAATTTCAAGGTCGGCGTCAGGATGCGCAGCAGTGCGGCCGCATCCTGGCTGCCGGCCTCGGCGCGGTCGAGCGCGTCCGCAGTGAGAAAGCTCATCGACAACGCCTGCTCGACCGGCAGCATGATCTTCAGCATCTGGCGCCGACCTAGCGGCAGGTCGATGATGCGGTTGCCGAACACCACGCGGTTTTTCGCCACCGTCATCGCGTCATGGTAGGCCCGCCGCATCAGCGCGGTGGATTTGACGCCATTTGAGAGCCGCGACGAGTTCACCATCTCGGCCATCTGCACGAAGCCGCGGTCGAGCTTGCCGACCGCGTAGGCGATCGCGCCTTCGAGCTTGATTTCACCCGAGGCCATCGAGCGCGTGCCGAGCTTGTCCTTCAGACGCACGATCCGGTAGTGGTTCTGCGAGCCGTCGTCGAGGAAGCGCGGCATCAGAAACAGGCCGACTCCGCGCGTGCCGGGGCCGGCACCTTCGGGGCGCGCCAGCAGCATCACGATCTTTGCGTCGGCGTTCGAGCAGAACCATTTTTCGCCGGTGAGGCGCCAATGGTCGCCTTCCTGCACGGCCGTCGTGGTCAGCGTGCCGACATCGGAGCCGCCTTCCTTCTCGGTCATGAACTGGCCGCCCTGGGTCAGCTTGCTCATGTCGGTCTGGGTTAGTCCGTCGAGATATTTCGCCTTCAGCGCCTCGCTGCCGAAATTCGCGAGCAGCTTGGCGCAGCCGTCGGTGACGTTGATCGGGCAACCCATGCCGAATTCGGTCTGGTTGAACAGGAAGGTGAAGGCGTGCTTGGCGACGACAGGATATTTGTCCGGCCAGCCCATGATGCCCTTGCGGATCGAGAGCGCGTGGATGCCGAACTCGCCGAAGGCGGCCTTCTCCAGCTCGCGATAGGCCGGGTGGTATTCGATCCACTGCACGTCGCGACCGAACTTGTCGCGCTGGTGCAGCACCGGTGTGTGCCGGTCGGCGAGCCGCGCGCATTCATCGAGCACGCCGCCGGCGAGTTCGCCCAGCCGATCGAGATGCGGCTCGATGTGGCGGAATAGCGTCTCCGGTAGATGAATGCGGAGGAGATCGGTGAGTGCCTGATCGGCGCGGTAGAAATTCATGCCGGTGGTATCGGGAGCCAGCAGTCCGGATGGTGCGGCCGCGACCTGTTTTGGCTGCGCGGGGGCCGGCTGTCGCATGATCATCCTCTTCGTTTCCGCCTTGCGGTCATTTTGCGCTGATTTGGCGCTTGCCGCTTGTGATGATGTCGATCATGCTCCAGTCGCGAAAGCGGATAAAGCCGCAAATTGTCAGGGAGGCATGATCGCCGTGAGGGCGCAATTCGCTCTGCGGAATTATGATCGTCCCGGCTGGTTGTCCGCGCGGACCGTGCATAGATCAGCGGCTTCCCGTCTTCGAGAGATCACGCCATGGAACACCCGAAATACAAGATCGCCCTCATCGTCGGCGCCGGCGAAGGCCTGAGCGCCTCGCTGGCGCGGTTGTTGTCCGCCCAGGGCATCCGCGTCGCGCTGGCCGCGCGAAAAATCGAGAAGCTCGGCGCGCTCTGCAGCGAGACCGGCGCCAAGGCCTATGCCTGCAACGCCACCGAGCCTGATGCGGTCGAACGCCTGTTTGGCCTGGTCGAACGCGAGATCGGCATGCCCGACGTGGTCGTCTACAACGCCAGCGGCCGCGCGCGCGGGCCGTTCGTCGATCTCGTTCCGGCCGACGTGGCGAACGCCATTGCGGTCAGTGCCTATGGCGGCTTCCTGGTGGCGCAGCAAGCGGCCAGGCGCATGCTGCCGAACCAGCACGGCGCGATCCTGTTCACCGGCGCTTCGGCAAGCGTCAAGGGCTATGCGCAGTCCGCGCCGTTCGCGATGGGCAAGTTCGCACTGCGCGGGCTCGCGCAGAGCATGGCGCGCGAATTGTCGCCGCAAGGCATCCATGTCGCCCATTTCGTGATCGATGGCGGCATCAGGAGCGCAGCGCGCACGGAAGCGCCGGAGAAGCCGGATTCAATGCTCGATCCCGATGCCATCGCGGAGAGCTACTGGAACGTGTTGCAGCAGCCGCGCAGCGCCTGGAGCTGGGAGCTGGAGCTGCGGCCCTGGGTGGAGAAGTTTTGAGGCAAGCTGCCGTAGGGTGGGCAAAGGCGCATAGCGCCGTGCCCACTATCAACGACGAAACAGCAATTGGTGGGCACGCTTCGCTTTGCCCATCCTACAAGGGCGGGAATCATGTCCACGGAAACCACCATCGATACCGGCACCAGTGAACTCCTCTGCGTGATCCGCGATCGCGTCGCATTGATCACGCTGAACCGGCCCGAGGCGCGCAACTCGCTGTCGGACGCGCTGACCCCGGCGCTGCGTACGATGATCCGCTCCTGCGGCGAGAACCCCGATGTCGGCGCGCTGCTGATCACCGGCGCCGGCGAAGCGTTCTGCGCCGGCGGCAACGTCAAGGGCATGGGCGCGCATCGCGACCCGAAGAAGCTGGAGATGTCCTTTGACGACAAGGTCGCCGATCTCCAGGAGCGGCAGCGCCTGCTCACCGGCGCGCTGGTGTCGGTGCGCAAGCCGACCATCGCGGCGCTGCCGGGGCCGGCGGTCGGCGCGGGGCTCGCCATCGCCATGGCCTGCGATATCCGCATTGCCGCGCAATCGGCCTTCGTGGCCACCGGCTATGCGCGCATCGCGCTGTCCGGTGACTATGGCATCGCGTGGCTGTTGACGCGCCTCGTCGGCACCGCGCGGGCGCGCGAGCTGCTGTTCACCGGCGATCGGGTCGATGCTGTCAGGTGCGAGGCCATCGGCCTCGTCAACCGCGTGGTGCCCGATGACAAATTGCAGGCGGAGGCCTTTGCACTGGCAAAATCCCTCGCTGAAGGTCCGCGCCTCGCGTTGCGCTACATGAAGGACAATCTCGACGAGGCCCTGCTGTTCGACTTCGAGACCGCGCGCGACCACGAGGCCGAACGTCTGGTTCGCCTGACCACGACCGCCGATCACAAGGAAGCGGTGCAGGCCTTCATCGAGAAACGCAAGGCGGTGTTCACGGGGAAGTAGCGGCGCAAAAATGCCCGGCTCTGGTTTTCGCCAGGCCGGGCTCGAGTGGTGTCAGGCCGAGGCTGAGGGGCTATCGGCCTGACGGGAAAGAGCGACGAGGCGCCAGCTCGCGCAGGGAATGTCTTTCGGTGCGACGGAGATCTCCTTGTCGAAGCGCACTAGCTTCCAGTCGTCCGGATGGTTGACGAAGGCGAAGTCCGATTTACGCGCGACCGAGATCATGGCGGCGTTGGAGCGCAGCGTGTCGCCGAACATGTGGTCGGCGCCGAGCGCGGCCGCGCGGCATTCAAGATTCTTCATCAGCACGGTGGCGATGCCGTGGCCCTGCCAGCGGTCGGCAACCGACAGACCGAATTCAAGCGTCGCGGTTTCGGCATGCAGCGCATAGCGCGCTTCGGCGACGATGGTCTCGAAGCCGTCGACCATCATGGTCGCCACCACGGTAAAACGTTCGCGCTCGCCGATTTGAAGGAATTCGTGCAGCAGGCCCTGCGGCAGTTCGCTGATCGCGCCGAAGAAGCGGTTGTATCGGGACCGCGTCGAGAGCGAGCGAAAATAGTGCTGGAGCTCCTCGGTGTCGCGCGGCTCGACGAAACGAACGCGCAGCGCCTCGCCGTGTCGCGTGCGCAGCGTGTCCGAATATTGCTTCAGATCTTCCAGGCGAAGGGTGCTCATGACACGCGCCCCCAAGGGGACCAAAGGGGAAAGGGACCGCCGGCGCCCCCACAGTCAGGCGGCGCCGGCCTGGCGGCCAATCAGGCCCGCCAGAAGGGTTTGTCGGCCTCGTAGGCGACATCGCTCCAGGACAGTCCGACGTCCTGAAGGTCGCGCGCGGACCAGTTGGTGAGCTCACGCCGGGTCCGGTAACGCTCGTGCCAAACGTGAAGCGTCTCGCCGATCTGGTGGATCAGCCCTGGCGCATGATGATTTGTCATCGAATTCTGGGTCAAAGTAGACATTGCCAGCTCCTGGAGCTAAGTTGACCGCTAATATCTGCTTCCGGGTGCACTGCGACAAACGACAATTTGTACTCTTTCGCATGAAATAACGTCATGTATCCTGCTGCCAGATGACTGCCAGATTGCCCTCCCTGAATGGATTGCGGGCCTTTGAGGCCGCCGCGCGCCATCTCAGCTTCACGCTGGCGGCGTCCGAGCTGAACGTGACCCAGACCGCGATCAGCCACCAGATCCGCAGGCTCGAGGAGGAGCTCGGCATCCGCCTGTTCGTCCGGCAGAACCGCGCGCTGGCGCTGACGGCCGAGGCGCGCGACTATCTGCCGGGCGTCCGCGCCGCCTTCAACGACCTCCGGCTTGCCACCGATCGGCTGCTGCGCAAGGACGATGACAAGGTGCTGACGGTCTCGACGCTGGCTTCGCTCGCCGCAAAATGGCTGCTGCCGCGGCTGACCGATTTCCAGGAGCACCATCCCGGCATCGACGTCCGTATCACGACCTCCACCAGCCTCGTCGACTTCCAGCGCGACAATGTCGATGCCGCGATCCGCTACGGGCGCGGCCAGTGGCCGGGCTTGCGCGCCGACTGGCTGATGGCGGACGAGCTGTTTCCGGTCTGCAGCCCGTCTCTGCTGCGTGGCGACAAGCCGTTGCGCTGTCCCGAGGACCTCAAGAGCCACATGCTGCTGCACACCTCCAACGCCAACAGCGACGACTGGCGGCTGTGGTTGACGGCGGCGGGTCTGCCGGCCGACATCGCCAGGCAGCCCGGCATCACCTTCGACATGATCTTCATGACCATCCAGGCCGCGATCGACGGCATCGGCGTGGCGATGGGGCGGACCTCCTATGTCCAGGACGACATCGCCAAGGGGCGACTAGTGGTCCCCTTCAAGATCGCGCTGCCGGCCGATGCGGGCTTCTACCTGGTCGCGCCGGAGGGGCGCCGCGAAGCGCCGAAGCTCGCCGCATTCCGTGAGTGGATGATCGCGGCAACGCGGAATAAGGCCTGAAATCGTGCCGGCGCATGTCCGCGCAACCTGCTTCTCGCTACAGCTCCACCACGACGTAGTCGCTCTCGATCTTCACGGGTATCGTCTCGGCGACATACGGCCCCTTCACCACGCTTGCACCCGGCTCGACATGGGCCGGGTAGGCCTTCACGCGGAAGCGGCGAGGGTCGCAGTAGGACTGGCCGGTGCGGATGTCGAACTCCCAGCCATGCCAGGGGCAGCGAATGATCTCGCCGAGCTTGGTATATTCGATCTCGCCCGGATCCTTCGATTGCGCGAGCCCGATCAAGGGTCCCTCGCACAGCGCAGCGCCCTGATGCGGGCAGCGGTTCATCAGGCCGAAATATTCACCCTTGATGTTGAAGATTGCGATCGGCCGTCCGTCGATCTCCAGAAATTTTCGCGTGCCGGGCGGAAGCTCGTCGACCGCGGCAATCACATGCCGCGCCATCAACTGATCCCGTACAGCTTCTTCGCATTGCCGAGATAGAAGGCCTCGCGGTCGTCGTCGCTGACGCCCGCGGGCAGCACGCGCGACGGCTCGTCGTAATCCCAGTGCGGATAGTCGGTCGCGAACAGTAGCCGGTCCCAGCCGATCCACTTGATGACATCGAACAGATCCTCGCGCCGCTCCGGATCCTCCATCGGCTGCGTCGTCCACCACACCTGCTCGCGGATATATTCGGACGGCGGCCGCTTGACATGCGGCACCTCGCTGCGCAGGCGCTGCCAGACTTTGTCGAGCCGCCATGCTAGCGACGGCGCCCAGCCGAAGCCGGCCTCGATCATCACCATCTTCAACTTCGGGAAGCGCTCGAACACGCCCTCCAGCACGAGGCTTGCGAGCGCCGATTGCTGGCACTGCGAGTGGCCGACCATCTCCTCGATGTAATAGGAGGGCCAGCCCGACGGCGTGATGGGGTTGCCGCCGAAGCCGAAGGCGTGGACGCCGACGGGAAGGCCGGCCTCTTCCGCAGCCTGATAGATAGGCCAGTAGCGACGCTGGCCGAGCGGCTCGACATTGCGGCTGAGCAGCAGCACCTGCACGAAATTCTTGTCGCCGGCACGCTCGCGGATTTCCGCGGCGGCTGACAGCCCGTCCTCATTGCCGACGACGATGGACGCCTTCAGCCGCTTGTCCTTGCTGGTCCATTTGTCGATCTGCCAGTCGTTGATCGCCGAGCACAAGGCCGCCGAAAGCTCGTGATTGCGGATGCCTTGCCCGGTGTTGAGCGGATTGAGCACGCCGAGCTGCACGTTGTTGGGATCGAGCAGCTGCTTCTGCATGAAGGACAGCGAGGAGCCCTGCGGCCCGCCTTCCGGCGGATAGGCGTCGCGGCGCGAGGCGTTGGGCTGGGCCTTCGGATAGGGCGGGCCTTCCATCATGCCCTGATAGGCATGGACGCCGTACACTTCGAGATGATGCTGCCAGCGTTTGGCCAGGTAGGGATAGAGCTCGGCGCGGGTCGCGCGTGCCGGATGGATGTCGCAGTCCGCGATCGCGGTTTTGACGGCCAGTGGGGAAGCGGCTTCGGAGCTTTCGCGGAACTGAATATTCATCGCCTTGCCTCCTTTGGCAGCGGCTAAGTCAGGCGGGGATAGGTCGCTTGCGGATTATCGATCATGATCTTGCGCACGAGATCGGGGGTGAGACCTGCGGGCAGCGCCTCCTGGCCGTCGAACTGCCAGTGCGGATAGTCGGTGGAGAATACGACCAATTCGTCGGACTGCATATGATCAAACAGGCGAATTAATGTCGCCTCATCCGGCGGTGCATCGAATGGCTGCAACGAGAAGCGGATGTTGCTGCGCACAATGTCCAGCGGCGCGCGATCAACCCACGGCGTCTCCATCCGCACCCCACGCCAGAACTTGTGCAGGCGCCATAGAAATGGGGAGATCCAGGACACCCCGGATTCAAGCATCACCATCTTCAGCCGCGGATATTTGACGAACACGCCCTCGACGATCAGGCTGGTGAGCTGGGTCTGGAACGCCTGGGCCTGACCGGCATAATCCTCGATGTGGTAGGAACCCCAGCCCACGGCGGTCGGCGGATTGTGATAGGCGGAACCGGCATGAATGCCGATCGGTAATTCCAGCCGTTCCGCCGCCTCGTAGATCGGCCAGAGCGCGCGCTTGCCGAGCGGCGTATCGCCCATCACGAGCATCAGCACCTGCACGAAGCGGCGGTCCGTCGCACAGCGCTCGATCTCGGCGACGGCCTTCTCGACGCTTTGGGTGGGGATCACGATCGAGCCGCGCAGCCGCGGATCGCGATCGAGCCATTCCTTCACGAGCCAGTCGTTCAGCGCGCGGCAGAAGGCGGCCTGCAGATCCTCTGAAAACACCATCTGCACGCCGTAGAGCGGATTGCAGATGGCGTGCGAGAGCTGGAAGGGATCGAGCACATGGCGCTGCATGTCCGCCAGGCTTTCACCCGGCTTGCCGCTTTCGGGGCGCCAGTCGGGCCGCGCCGTGATCGGCGAGTTCTGCGGGTAGGATTGCGAGATGAGATCGACCATGCCGCGCGTCGTCACCTGATCGCGCCAATACTCGTTCAGGTACGGCAGCAGGCTGGTCAGATGCGGCACGGCCGGATGCACATCGCAATCCACTCCGCCGGCGATCAGGGACGCCATGACGTGTCCTTCACGTTTCCTCGTCGCGTCTTTCCCGCGGGCAGAGCTTGGCCGCTCCGCCCTTTGGCCGCCATTCAAGCAGGCCTGCCCGTTGGCTGCAACTCGGCCAACGGCGCTGTCATATGCTAGAAAGGCCGAGCTCGGTTGCGAAGCAATAAGGGGTCAAGGAATGAAAGAGCTCGTCGGCATTGCGGAACAGGTCGCAGCGAAGCTGATCGCGCGCAAACAGACCATTGCTGTTGCGGAATCCTCGACCGGCGGCCTGATCTCGGCCAGCCTTCTCGCGGTGCCCGGCGCGTCCGCTTATTTCCTCGGCGGGGCCGTGGTCTACACTCGCGATGCCAGGCGCGTGCTGATGGATATTTCGGACGAAGGAATGAAGGGCTTTCGTTCCTCCTCGGAGCCCTACGCGCAATTGCTGGCCGGGCAGATGCGCAGCCGTTTCAACTGCGATTGGGGCCTGTCGGAGACCGGGGCGTCCGGTCCCACCGGCAATCGCTACGGCGATGCGGCGGGCCACAGCTGCATGGCGGTCGCCGGGCCCGCAGTCGAGGTGATGACGCTTGAGACGGGCAGCAACGACCGCTTGGCCAATATGCAGACCTTTGCAGCGACAGCGCTGAAATTGCTGCTGAAGAATCTGGAGCGGTGAGCTCGCGGCCTCCCGAATATCTGGCTGTGCCGGAGAATGTGTGGTGTGACGCGCTCTTTACCGCGACACGTGCGCCGACACCGCCAGCCACGTCCCGTTCGTCTTCGCCCAGCAATCGGTATAGCGCCCGGTGGCCTGCTGGCCGTCCGCATTGGTGTAGCTCGTTGCCGCGTGGATGATGGCGAAATCACCCATGATACGGATGATGACGTCGTGCTCTCTGAGGTTTCGGATCGCAATCGGCCGCGCCGTCTGCTTCAGGAAGGCCTCGCGATCGACCAGCGTCTTGTCGGGATTGGAGCAGTAGAACTCCGGCGCCAAAATCTCGTCGAAGCGCTTGACGTCGCAATTCTGCACCGAGGCCACATAGTCGCGGTTGAGCGCGGTGAGCTGTTCGAGGTCGTTGCTCATGGGGTTTCTCTCAGTCATTGAACAAGGGCGGCGGCACGAACCCGCCGAACTCGCGTTCGATCAGCTCGGCGAGCTTCAACGGCGTGTGGTCCTCGAGGAAGGGCCCGATGATTTGCACGCCGACCGGCAGGCCGTCCTTCGATAGGCCGAGTGGAACAGCCGTTGCCGGCAGGCCCGTCAGCGTGGCGATGCCGGGCCACGCAAGCTGGTCCGGATAGGCGTGGTCCTTGCCATCGATGTTGATTCGGCGCTTTTCCTGCTCCGGCGAATGATCATGCGGATAGGCCGGCGTGGGCATGATCGGACAGATCACCGCATCGAATGTCTTGAACAATTGCCGCCATTGCGCGCGCAGGCCGGCGCGGGCGCCCTCGTCGAATACCCAGGCCTGATGCGTGCTGGTGATACCACGCAGCCGTTCGGCAGCGAGACTCTTGTCGTCGGGTGAGAGCTGCGCTGCACCGGCACGCGCGCCCGCGAGATTGTCCGGCGGAAGGAAGGCGCCGAGGAAGCTCATCAGCATGCGCATGTAGAGGCGAGAAGCCTCCGTGAAGTCCGGAAACAGCGGACTTTCGCGCGCCACGCGCGCGCCCGTGCCCGTCAATTGCCCCGCCAGTTTTTCGATCGCGCCGCGAATATCTGCATTCGCAGGCAGCAGCGGATGGCTGTCGATCACCAGCACCCGGAAATCCTTCAGCGCGCGGTGTCGCGCCTCCGGCAGCGCGAGCTTGTATCCGATGCCCAGGTCCAACGGATCGGGGCCTGCCACCACGTCCAGGAGCAGGGGCAGGTCGACTGCGCTCCGCGCCATCGGACCGATCACCGCCATATCGCGCTCCATCGGGATGGCTGGAAAGGGCGGCGGCGTGTGGCCACGCGTTGGACAGAGATTGTAGGTCGGCTTATGCGCATAGACCCCGCAATGGAAGGCGGGCACGCGCAACGAGCCGCCGATGTCGGACCCAAGCGAGAGTGGTCCGTAGCCTGCCGCGAGCGCCGCAGACGAGCCGCCCGACGAGCCACCCGGCGTGCGGCCGAGATCGAACGGATTGTTCGTCGTGCCGTAGATCTCGTTGTAGCTCTGCCAATCCGCCAAGCCCACGGGGACGTTGGTCTTGCCGAGGATGACGCCACCGGCCTCCTTGACCCGGGCGATCGACAGCGCGTCCTCCGCCGGCTTGAAATCTTTCTGCGGCGTCCAGCCCCAGGTCGTGGGCAGGCCGGCGATGTTGTAGGATTCTTTCACAGTGATGGGGAGACCGAGCAGCGGCTTTCGCTCGCCGCGCGCCAATGCGGCGTCTGCCTCGCGTGCGGCGTCCAGCGCACGGTCGAAATCCCGGACGCAGATCGCGTTGACCTTGCTGTCGTGCCGTTCGATGCGGTCGATCGCATCCTGCGTGAGCTCGACCGCGGAAACCTTCTTGGCCGTCAGTGCCGCCGACAGCTCGACCGCGCTCTTGAAGCTCCATTCGGATTTGGCCATCCCGCATCTCCTGTTCTTAGCGTGGAACAATGATGCGCAGTTTGGCCCAGCACCGCAACCGCCGTTTGATCGCGATTGACATCTGAGCAAGACGGAACGCGGTGAGCCAAGCAACCACTCGCAGTCATCGCCCGGCTTGACCGGGCGATCCAGTATTCCACCGGCGCCGATTGGACACGGACAGGTCGCGGCGTGCTGGATGCCCGGTCAAGCCGGGGCATGAAGGCGTCCTACGCCGCTCCGATCAATATCCCCACCGCCAGCACGATCGCGCCGCCGAGCACGATCTGGAACACGGCCTGGAGGAACGGCGTGTCCATGTAGCGCGCGCGGATGAAGGCGATCGCCCACAATTCGAAGAACACGACAATTCCGGCGATTCCCGTCGCGATCCAGAATGCGTTGGCCCAGCTATCGGGCACGAGATAGGGCAGGGTGTGCCCAAGCCCGCCGAGCGTCGTCATCAAGCCGCAGGTGAGACCGCGCAGCCAGGGCGAACCACGCCCGGTCAGCGAGCCGTCGTCGGACAGCGCTTCCGCAAAGCCCATGCTGATGCCGGCACCGATCGAGGCGGCGAGGCCGACCAGAAATGTTTGCCAATTCTGATGCGTGGCGAAGGCAGCCGCAAACAGCGGCGCCAGCGTCGAGACGGAGCCGTCCATCAGGCCGGCGAGACCTGGCTGCACATATTGCAGCACGAACATGCGCCGGTTGGTGCGGTCTTCCTCGGCGCGCACGTCTGAACTCAGGATCCGGTCCGTCAGCTTCGCCGCCACCTCTTCGTGGCCCTTCTCGGCCTCGGCCAGATCGCCGAGCAGGCGGCGCACGCCGACATCCTGCGCCTGTTCAGCGGCCTTCACGTAAAAGCGCTCGGCCTGCAATTCCATTGTCTCGACCTCCTTGCGGATGGTGTCGAGCGACAGGTTTTTGGTGAGCCAGACCGGACGGCGGCGCAGGAAGCCTTTGACGTCCTCGCGGCGGATCGGGGGCAAATGCGGACCGAAGCGCTGCTCGTACATTTCCAGCAGCATGTGGCGATGGCCGCGCTCTTCCTCGGCCATCTGTTCGAAGATCTTGGCGGAGTCCGGATAGCGCTCCTTCAGGTCTTCGGCGAAGCTCATGTAGATGCGGCTGTCCTCCTCCTCGGAGGAGATTGCGACCGCAAGCACCTCGCGCTCGGTCAGATCGGCAAAATTCTTCACGGCGGCCCTGTCTGATTAGTTTAGAATAATTCTAAACTATATAGGGCGCTTGGGTTCCCGGGTCAAACCACGCTTCGGCTCTTCGCCAGGAAATCGAGCAGCAGGCGGCTCACCTCGGCCGGCTGCTCCTGCTGCACCCAGTGACCGGCGCCGTCGACGAGGTGGCAGCCCAGCAGCTTCGTGCAGGCCCGCGCCTGCATGGCCTCGAATACGCCGGGACGCTGATAGGTGCCCCAATCCTGCTTGCCCGAGATGAAGCAGGAGGGGATGTCGATGTTGCGGCCGGCCAGCAATTGGAGCTGGCTGTTGAATGCGCCCGATGTGCCGCAGCGGTACCATTGCAGGCCGCCCTGGAATCCAGTGCGGCCATATTCGGCGCTGTAGTAGCCGAGCTCGCGGTCGGGCAGCCATTGATTGGCGGCGATTGCGGCCTGCGAGGGCATCTCCTTCGCGACCGTCTCGGCCATGGTCTCGTTCAGGTCCATCACATAATAGGTCGGCAGCTTCGCAAGCTCGTTCGCCGACCAGGATTTCAGCGGATATGGCTTGTTGTCGGTCCAGTCCGCGCTCTTGTGATGATAGTAGGCGCGCAGGAAATCATGCACGCCCTGTGGCGCGCGGTGCATGTCGGCATTGGCCGGGCGTGTCGCATAGTACCATTGATAATGCTTGCGTGGACGCGGCAAGGCGGCGAGCTCGCGATGCACGGGGTCTTCGGCCGCTGGCTTTACCGGCGTGTCGACCGTGTTGAACGGCAGCGGCGGCGCTCCGCCGAATGGCGCGCTCATCATCGTCACCGAACGAAATACGTCGGGCCGCATCAGCGCGCACCAGGCCGCGACTGGGCTGCCGAAATCATGTCCGACCACGTCGACTTGCCTGTAGCCGAACGCCGACACCAGCCCGAGCGCATCCCGCACCAGGTTGAAGAGCGAAAAGGGCGCGAGATCGCCGTCATACTCCGCGCTCCATCCCGTCGTCCGGCCATAGCCGCGCTGGTCCGGCGCGATCACGTGATAGCCAGCCGAGCTCAGCGCCGGCATCACCTTTCGCCAGGAGAAGGCAAGCTCGGGAAAGCCGTGCAGCAGCAGGGTGCAGGGCCGCCCCTTGGTCTCGAAGCCGGCCTCCAGCACATGCATGCGCAGGCCGTTGATATCGTCGACATAGCGTGAGCGGATGCCGGCGGGGAGCGGGATGTCGGGGAGCATTGTCATTTGCTTTCTCCACACGGGTGGAATCGTAAGGTGGGCAAAGGCGCGCTTCGCGCGCCGTGCCCACCATCATTCTACAACGCGTTTGGCATGGTGGGCACGCTTCGCTTTGCCCACCCTACGATTGCGCCATTCGACTACACCGCCGCGCATACGAAGCCACTGCCCTTGCGCCGGATATTCCCAACGGACGGCGAGGGGAAATGCGCGGTGCAGCACAACGTGTCGGTATCGCAATAGCGTTCCAGGAAGCTGCGGCGCGTCGTTGCCGCCTTGGCCTGATCGAGGTCGAACTTGACCGACAGCTCCGGATAGAGCGTCTGCAACGGCGAGTGCATGAGGTCGCCGGAGAACACGGCGTCATCCCTGCCGTGGCCCATCGTGATGGCGATATGGCCCGGCGTGTGGCCCGGCGTCGGCAGAATACGAACGTGGTCGCCGATCTGGTGATCGTTGCCGACAAGCTCGTGGCGTTTGGCCTCGACCACCGGCAGCACGCTGTCGGCGAAGGGCGGCACCTCCGCCTTCGCGTTCTGCTCGGTCCAATGATCGAACTCCTGCTTGGCGAAGACGTAGCGCGCTTTCGGGAAGGTCGGCACCCAGCGGCCGTTCTCCAGACGCGTGTTCCAGCCGACGTGATCGACATGCAGATGCGTGCACATCACGAAGTCGATGTCGTGAGGCGAGAATCCGGCAGCGTTGAGTCCGCGCAGATAGGTGTCGTCGGTCTTCATGTTCCATTTCGGGCGCTGCGGCCGCGGCTTGTCGTTGCCGATGCAGCTGTCGACCAGAATGGTGTGGTGCGGCGTCTTGATCACATAGGACTGGAAGCACAGCATCAATGTGTCGCTGTCATCCAGGGCTTTCGCCTCCCTCATCCACGCGCGGTTCTCGGCCAGCAGCTCCGGTGTCAGCCCCGGCAACATCTCCAGCGCCGGGACGAACGAGGTTTCCTGCTCGATGATGCGATGGATGGTGAGATCGCCGACCGCGTATTTCAGGCTCATGCTCGCTTCCTTGCACTCAGCGTGCGTCACGCACGGACGGAATGACGATGTTGGAGAGGACGTCGATCGCGGCCAGCCCTTCCTTCGGCTGGCCGTATTGGGCAGCGGTGGTCATCATGACGAGGTCAAGCTCAGGCACGATGAAAATGCGTTGTCCGCCCCAGCCGAAGGCGCCAACCCATTTGATTTCCATCCCGCCGGCCAGCGAGCGGCCCATCCACCATTGATAGCCGTAGAACAGCGTGCCGCCGAAATAGCCGATCGCCTGGAAGCGCGGCGCGATCGATTGTGCAATCCAATCGGCCGAGACGATTTGTTGGCCGTTCCACTGGCCGCGATCGAGCACGAGCTGGCCGAGCTTGGCGGCATCTCGCGGACGCAAGCGCAGGCCGGCGGCCGCCGCGATCTTGCCGTTCTTCGGGTAGGCCTTCCACTCGAAATCGGTGATCCCGAGCGGCTGGAACAGCACCTCGCGCGCAAACGTCTCTAGCGGCTTGCCCGAGACGCGTTCGAGGATGTTGCCGAGCAGTTCAGTCCCGCCGCCATTATAGGTCCAGAGTACATCCGGCGGTGCGGCGATCGGTCTTGCGAGCACATAGCTGATCGGATCGGCTTCAAAGGTGAGATGCGGCTCGTCGTTGTTCGGATCGGTCCATGCTCGCGCCTCGTCCCATTTCATTCCCGAGGACATCGTCAGCAGATGGCGCAGCGTGATGGCCTCCCAGCCCGCTTGCTTCACCGCCTGATGATCGGGGAAGAACTTGAGCACAGGCTCGTCGACGCCTTCGATCAGCTTGCGATCGATCGCGATGCCGACGAGCAGCGAAACGATGCTCTTCGATGCCGAACGGATGTCGTGCTTCGTCGTCGCGGTGAATTCGCGCTGGCCTTCCGGTTGTCCCCAGGGTTGGTCGTAGCCGGCGAAGTATTGCTCGAAGACGAGCTTGCCGTGGCGCGCGACGACAACCGAATGGACCGAAGTCGCGCGTTGCCCGAGTCGGGCGGCGATGCCGCAAAGTTGCGCGCCGTCCATGCCGACGCTGTCGGGCGACGCAGTCATCCAGCCGTCGTCGGTTGACGATGGCGGTTCGCAGGCGAGGTTTCGCTGTCCAGGCACCATGCCGTCGGCTTGCACGGAAGTGGTTGAGACGGTCAACGCGAGCATGAGGCTCGCGCCGAGAATGCCGAGGCGGGGGAAGCGATCGAGCATCATCCTTCTCCCCGCCGTCGCGATACTACGCCGCTGGCGGCACTGAGATCTTCACGGAGGGCCGCTCCAGCATTTTCTGGTGGAACGCGTCGAGCTTCGGATAGGCCTTGCGCCAGCCGCAATCGGCGAAGCGGAAGTCGGCATAGCCGAGCACGCAGACGAGGCCGATCTGCGAGATGTCGAACGGACCGTTGAGGACATCGGGCATGTTCTCGAAGCGCGCCATGCCGGTCCAGGCCCGGTTCCAATGGTCGTCCGACCACGCCTGCCATTGCAGGCCCTGCGGCCGCACCATCTTCTCGTAGCGGCACAGCAGCATGGAATCGAGCATGCCGTTGATCAGGGAATGATTGGTCTTGGCCTTCCAGCGCCGCGGACCGTAATCGGGGATCAGGCTGCCGCCGGCCATCTCATTGAGATATTCGACGATGACATACGAGTCCAGGATGACGTCGCCGTCATTGGTGATCAGCACCGGCAGCTTTTTCAGCGGCGTGATGCGTGAATAGTCCTCGTTGGCCGTGCCGGGCGCGACGCTCGCCGGCGTGAGTTCGATCTTGTCGATCAGCCCGAGCTCGATCGCGGCGATGCGCACCTTGCGGGCAAAGGGCGAGGCGGGGGAGAAGGTGAGCTTCATGGGACAATTCCCTGCGATCGGTCTTGAGCAAATGGTGTCTCGTCCGTCATGGCCGGGCTTGACCCGGCCATCCACGCGCGTCCGCGTGGATAGACTGTGAGACGTGGATGCCCGGGACAAGCCCGGGCATGACGACGAGTGTGCGCTGGCCGCGGCTTACGCCGCGACGATCTCCTGGCGCTGCTCGCCGAGGCCCTCGATGCCGAGCGTGATGACGTCGCCGACATTGAGGAAGGTCGGCGGCTTCATGCCGAGGCCGACGCCGGG
Source organism: Bradyrhizobium sp. MI1.4 (assembly GCF_055811315.1). NCBI lineage: Bacteria > Pseudomonadati > Pseudomonadota > Alphaproteobacteria > Hyphomicrobiales > Nitrobacteraceae > Bradyrhizobium > Bradyrhizobium sp. MI1.4. The sequence continues at coordinate 34,060 of NZ_JBVVPP010000021.1, forward strand.
CGGGGTGCCTGTCGTGATGATGTCGCCCGGCAGCAGCGTCATGAACTGCGAGACATAGGAGATGCACTTGGCCATCGAGAAGATCATGGTCTTGGTCGAGCCGGTCTGACGGCGCTGGCCGTTCACGTCGAGCCACATCGGCAGGTTCTGCACGTCCTTGATCTCGTCCTTGGTGGCGAGCCAGGGACCGAGCGGGCCGAACGTGTCGTGCGACTTGCCCTTGGTCCACTGACCCAGGCGCTCGATCTGGAAGGCGCGCTCGGAGACGTCGTTGCAGACGCAGTAGCCGGCGACGTGGTTGAGCGCGTCGGCTTCCGAAACGTATTTTGCGCGCGTGCCGATGATCGCGGCGATCTCGACCTCCCAGTCGAGCTTGGTCGAGCCGCGCGGCTTCTCGATGGCGTCGTTCGGGCCGGACAGCGAGGTGTTGGCCTTCATGAAAATGATCGGCTCGCTCGGGATTTCCGCGCCGGTCTCCTTGGCGTGGTCGCTGTAGTTGAGGCCGATCGCCACGAATTTCGACATGCCGATAACGGGGGCGCCGAACCGCGGCTTGCCGGAGACGGCGGGCAGCGAGGCCGGATCGAGCGCCGCCAGCTTCTTCAGGCTCTCGGGCGAATAGGCCTCGCCGGTCAGGTCCTTCACATGCGCCGACAGGTCCCGCAACTGGCCGGATTTGTCGATCAGGCCGGGCTTTTCCGCACCCTTCTCGCCATAACGAACAAGCTTCATTCTCGTTTCTCCCTGGAATGGACCGATCGGTTAAACAGCTTCATGGAACAGGGCGGCGGGAAATTCAACCGCTCAAAGAGGGCGCATTGCAGCCCTCTCGATTCGGGAGGTTCGTCCGGGGCACGAGACTAGGCCAGCGCCTCGAACCTGAATGCGTCCCCATCCCGCTTGATGTGCCCGGCCGAAAAGTGCCCGCCGATCACCAGCGTCGGGGTGTCGGCAAACCGGCCGAACAATTCGCGCCGCGTCGCGGCAGATTGGCTCTGATCGGAATCCGCGTTCGAGGACCAGCCGAGATGCGCCATCTGGCAGGGATGATGGGCGACGTCGCCCGTCAGCAGTCCCTGCTCGCCGTCCGACCGGATCAGAACGCTCATATGCCCGGGGCTGTGGCCGGGGGTTGGGATCATGCTGATCTCCTCGCTGAGCCGGTGGTCGCTCGCGACCAACTCCGCCCGGCCGGCATCGACGATCGGCTTCACGGAATCGACAAACACGGCCTGCTTGTCCGGCTCGGTGGAGTGGTCGCGCCAGTGCTGGTATTCGGTCTTGCCGAAGACGTAGCGCGCGTTGGGGAAGCTCGGCACCCATTTGCCGTCGACCCATTTCGTGTTCCAGCCGACATGATCGACATGAAGATGCGTGCACAGCACGGTATCGATGCTGTCGGGCGGAAAGCCCGCCGCAATCATCGTCTCCAGGAATGGTGTGGTGCGATTGTTCCAGGTCGGGACGTTGCGGCCCTGCTTGTCGTTGCCAAGTCCGGTATCGACCACGATGCGGCGCGAAGGAGTTTCGAGCACCAGCGAATGGATCGACATTTTCAGCCGGCCTTCTTCCGTGGCGAAATGCGGGATCAGCCAGGGCAGCTTCCGGATTTCATCGTTGGTTGCTGCCGGGAGGATGAAGCGGGTTGAACCCACCGTCTCCATCTCGACGAGTTTGGTGATCTTGACCCTGCCGACTTTCCACTGCATCCGGCGCATCCCCATGTTCTTGTTTGATGTTCTTGCTTTGCGGGGGAACATGCGCAGTTTCGCCCTCAGGCGCAATGGATCATCTGACGCCGTGCGGCGTTATCGCGGGAACCCAGGGAAAGACAAAGGGCCAGCCATGCCAGAGCTTGCGATTTCCGCGGAGAAGGTCGCCTTCATCATCGAAAAGGCGCGTGAATTCGACGTCAAGCAGGCGGATTCCGATCCGGATTCCGGCTCGAATGCGACTGATGACGATGCGGTCGACGTCCTCGAGGATGACGGCTCCGATCCGGTCGTCAACGAACTCGGAAGTTTCATCGTGGCCATGAACGAGGACGAGCAGATCGATCTCGTCGCGCTGACCTGGCTCGGCCGCGGCGACGGCACGATCGACGATTGGGACGATTTGCGCGCACGCGCCGTGGAGGCACGCGCGGAGTATCGCAGTCCCCGGCGCGAGACGGCGCATTATCTGCTCGGTGAGCCGATGCTGGGCGATCTGCTCGCCGACGGGCTCGATGAATTCGGCGTCGACTGGACCGACGGAGACCTGGTGGCCGATTCATCCGCTCCAAGCCAGCGGGACGAAGACGAGATCACCAAGCAGCGGTGATTCCGGCCGATATCAGCGCGCGCAGTCGACCACCACGGTGCCGAGCTTGTCGCCTTTCTCGACGGCGACATGGGCCTGCGCCGTCTCCGACAGCGCAAACTGCGCCGCGACATTGTGGATTCGCGGCCCCGCTGCCAGCCATTTCGAGATGTCGGCCTGCGCCGCCGCAAGCAGCGCCGGCGGCAGCGCGAACAAGACGAGCGAGCGGAGCGTAATGCACTTCTCCATCAGCTCGCGCATCGGCACGGTCGGCGTGCGGTTGCCGTTCGTGGCGTAGACCGCGATTGTCGAATTCATGGCCATCAATTTCAGGGTCGTCGCGATGTTGCCGCCGAAATCGACATCGACCAATTGGTCGACCCCGCGTCCGCCGGTGAAGGCCATGGCCTTGGCAACGACATCTTCGTCCCTGTAATTGACCACGAGATCGGCACCGGCTTGTCGCGCATGCTCGCCTTTTATCGCCGAGCTGACGGTCGCGATCACCTGCGCGCCGCCCCATTTCGCGAGTTGCACGGCGTAATGCCCGACTGCACCCGCGCCGCCGGTGACCAGCACCGACTTGCCGACGATCGGCCCGTCCGCAAACAGGGAGCACCACGCCGTCATTGCGGGAATGCCCAGCGTCGCGCCTTGCGCAAAAGAGAGATTGTCCGGCAACGGCGTCACCAGATGCTCGGCAAGCGCGATATATTCGGCCGCGGTGCCAAAGGCGCGGCCGTTGCGCTGGCCGTTGAACAGCCAGACCCTGTCGCCGATCTTGAACCGCGTCGCGCCATCGCCGATCTGGTCGATAAAGCCCGCGCCATCGCTGTTCGGAATGACGCGCGAAAATTCCTTGGCGCGATAGCCGCCCCCGCGCCGGCCGACATCGGCCGGATTGACGCCGGAGGCTTCCAGGCGAATACGAACTTCGCCTGGACCTGCGACCGGCGTGGCCATCTCACCATAGGTGAGGACGTCCGCCGCCGGTCCTGTCTCCTCGTACCAGACCGCCCTCACAGCGTTCCCGGGAAGGCACCGCCATCGAGCAGAAGGTTCTGCCCGGTGATGAAGCCGGCCTTGGCGCCGCACAGGAATGCGCAGGCGTAGCCGAACTCCTCGGGATCGCCGAAGCGGCCCGCGGGATTGAGCTTGGCGCGCTCGGCCAGAACCTGGTCCGGCGTGATGCCGCGCTTCTCGGATTCCCCCTTCGCGGTGCTGCGCAGGCGATCGGTCTCAAACGGGCCCGGCAGCAGGCCGTTGATGGTGACGTTGTTGATCACGGTCTTGCGCGAGAGGCCGGCGATGAAGCCGGTGAGGCCGGCGCGCGCGCCGTTGGAGAGACCGAGGATGTCGATCGGCGCCTTCACCGCCGCTGAGGTGATGTTGACGATGCGGCCGAACTTGCGGGCCATCATGCCGTCCACCGTCGACTTGATCAGCTCGATCGGGGTCAGCATGTTGGCATCGATTGCCTTGATCCAGTCGTCGCGGGTCCAGTTGCGGAAATCGCCGGGCGGAGGTCCGCCGGCATTGTTGATCAGGATATCCGGCTCGGGGCAGGCCTTCAGCACCGCCTCGCGGCCCGCCGGCGTCGTGATGTCGCCGACGATCTCGGTGACGGTCACACCAGGATAGGCCTTGCGGATGTCGTCGGCCGTCTTCTTCAGGGCCTCGGCGCCGCGCGCGGTCAGCGTGACGTGAACGCCGGCCTCGGCCAGCGAGATGGCGCAGGCGCGTCCGAGGCCTTTGCTGGATGCGCAGACGATGGCGCGGCGGCCTTTGATCCCAAGATCCACTGTTTCACTCCCGTAATGTCAGGCAGGTTTTTAGAGCCGCTATTCTAGCCAACCTTGGCGCCGCTGATAAGGGATTGGCTCGCATCAAAATGCATGCACGCTTGCGCGGCGATGCAAATGCGCCTCATCAGATGCGCCGCTCCTGCTTGAGACGGTCGATCGCGGAGGCCGCCTCCGGCGGCAGCGACTTGAAGCCCATCTGGCCGACCGTCGAGAACAGCGGCCGCAGATGCGAACCGGCGAGGAACGGCGGCTGCCGGTTGGCCGGCACGATCTGGTCGAACACCAGCACCAAGGTGGTGGCGACGAGGCCGACCCTGATGGCGCCGAGCGCGGCGCCGCCGAGGCGGTCGCCGATGCCGGCGTCGCGTATCGTGTCGCTCAGCGCCAGCCGGCCGAGATGTCCAAACAGCATGCCGACCACCACGAAGATGCCGAAGAACCAGATCCAGTTCTGCAGCAGCGGCGCATTCGGATTGCCCGCGACCTGCGGGACGATCAGCGGCATCAGCGCAACCGCGATGGGGGCGGCGAGGAGATAGGCCAGGATCGTCATGGCGCTGCCGAGCAGGCCGGTCCTGAAACCGAAGCCGATCGCGATGGCGAGCGCCGCATAGACGGCGAGATCGAAACTGTTCATGCGCGGGAGCCTGCCATGGAACGAGTGAACGCAGAACCGATCATTCCGGTTTCAGATCGTTAAAATCGTCTGTATTGATGGCCAAAACCGATGACCCCAAAGCTCAGGGACGCGCCCAATGTCAGACCTATTCGACGTCAGTCGAGAAACCATCCTCGTCACAGGTGCGAGCCAGGGCTTGGGGCGGCAATTTGCCCGGGTGTTGGCGGCACATGGCGCGGCCGTCGCGCTCGCGGCGCGGCAGACCGACAAGCTGAAGAGCCTGGAAGACGAGATCCGCGGCAAGGGCGGCCGCGCCGCCGCCGTCGCGCTCGACGTCACCGACATCGCATCGATCGCCAGGGCCGTCGATGCCACGGAAGCCGCGCTCGGCCCGGTCACGGTGCTGATCAACAATGCTGGCATCGCGATCGAAAAGCTCGCGACCGAGCAGACCGAGGCCGATTGGGACGCGGTGATGGGCGCCAATCTCAAGGGCGCCTATTTCCTCGCGACCGAGATCGCGCGCCGCATGATCGCGCGCAAGCAGGCAGGCAACATCGTCAACATCGCCTCCGTGCTCGGCACCGGCGTGCTGAAGGCGGTGTCGCCTTACGCGATCTCCAAGGCCGGCATCATCCAGGCGACCAAAGCGATGGCGCTGGAGCTTGCGGGGCAGAACATCCGCGTCAACGCGCTGGCACCCGGCTACATCGACACCGAGATGAACCACGCGTTCTGGGCGACGCCGCCGGGCGAGCGCCTGACCGAGCGCATTCCCCAGCGCCGCATCGGCGCCGAGTCCGATCTCGACGGCGCGATCCTGCTGCTGGCCTCGAAGGCCTCGCGGTACATGACGGGCAGTGTGGTGACGGTGGACGGCGGGTTCTTGCTGAATTGAGAAGCTGCTATCGTCCCAGCCCCCCATGCGCAATTGCGCACTAGGCCGGGACGACGAGGTAGAGTCACCGCATCTCGCCCCTGATCATATCCGCCGCCTTCTCGCCGATCATGATCGCCGGCGCATTGGTGTTGCCGCCGATCAGTGTCGGCATGATCGAGGCGTCGACGACGCGCAGACCTTCCACGCCGTGCACCTTCAGCGCCGGATCGACCACGGCCATCGCGTCGGTGCCCATCTTGCAGGTGCCGACGGGGTGATAGACGGTGTCGACACGCGCGCGCAGGATGGCGCGGATATCGTCGTCCGTTCTCACATCGGACGTGAACATGTCCTTCTTCTGCAACGCGCGCATCGCGGGCGTCTCCATCAGCCTTCGCGTCGTCTTGAAGCCCGCGACCATCGTCTCGAGATCCTCCGCCTCGCCCAAGAAATTCGGATCGATCAGCGGCGCTGCCAGCGGATCGGCGCTTTTCAGCCAGACGCTGCCACGGCTCTTCGGCCGCAACAGGCAGACATGGCACGAGAAGCCCGCCTCCTTGTGCTTCTTGCGGCCGTGGTCGTCGAGCGTCGCGATGATGAAGTGCAGCTGGATGTCGGGCACATCGAGGTCGGCCCGGGTCTTCAGGAAGCCGCCACACTCGGCGAAATTGGTGGTCATCAGGCCGCGCCGCTCCCGGCGGTATCGTTGGATGGCGCGGAGCAGGGATGGTAGCCGGCCGAGCGACGAATGGACGAAGTGTGGATAGTCGGAGGCGTAGACGAACACGAAATCCGGATGATCCTGCAGATTGCGTCCTACGCCCGGCAAATGATGCACGACGTCGATCCCGTGGGCGGCAAGCGCCTTGCCGTCGCCTATGCCCGACAGCATCAGCAATTGCGGTGACTGGAAGGCGCCGGAGGCGAGGATCACCTCGCGACGGGCGCGTAGCTTCTTTGTCTGCTTGCCCTGGACATATTCGATGCCGACCGCGCGCCCACTTTCGAACAGGATGCGCGTGGCATGCGCCTGCGTCTCGACACGCAGATTGGCGCGCTTGTCCATGTGGGGATGCAGATAGGCGCGCGCCGCGCTCCAGCGCTCACCATTGTGCTGGGTCACCTGGTAGCTGCCGAGCCCTTCGTGATCCTCTTCATTGAAGTCCTCGCGGATGCGGAACTGCGCCTCGCGGGCGGCCTGATGGAAGATGTCGTGGATCGGATTGTCCGCGCGCAGTCTGTTGACATGCAGCGGGCCGCCCTTGCCATGATAGGCGCCGTCGAAATCGGCGTTGTTCTCCGAGCGCTTGAAATAGGGCAGCACGTCCGCATATGACCAGCCGGCATTGCCGAGCGAGGCCCAGTGGTCGTAGTCCCATTTGTTGCCGCGGATATAGACCATGGCGTTGATCGCCGAGGATCCGCCGAGTCCCTTGCCGCGCGGTTGATAGCCGATCCGGCCGTTCAATCCCTTCTGCGGCACGGTATCGAAACCCCAGTTCGCCGCCTTGTATGGCAAAGCCAGTCCGAACGGCGTGGTGATCCGCCAATTGTCGTTCCGACCGCCGGCATCGAGCAGCGCCACGGATGTCCCCGCATCCTCCGACAGCCGCCCCGCCACCGCGCAGCCGCCGGAGCCCGCGCCCACGACGACGAAATCGAATGTGTCCGTCACTGATGTTTCCCCCTGCATTCATTCTTTCCGTCATTGCGAGCGCAAGCGAAGCAATCCAGACCTTTGCCGCGGAGGGATTCTGGATTGCTTCGCTGCGCTCGCAATGACAGGTGCTGAAACCTACGACATGAATCGCATCATCTTCTCCAGCCGCGCGATCTTGCCGCCATAGGGCGGATAGAGGTCGGCGAGGCGGTTGAATTTCGAGCGATAGAACACCGGCTTCAGCTTGCTGAACGTGCGAAAGCCCCATTCGCCATGATAGGCGCCGGTGCCGGATGCGCCGACGCCGCCCATCGGCTGGTTGATCTGCGCGAAGTGGAACAGGCAGTCGTTGATGGTGACGCCGCCGGAGACGGTGCGCGCCAGCACCTCGTCGCGCGCAACGCGGTCCTTGCCGAACCAGTACAGCGCCAGCGGCCGGTCGCTGGCGTTGACGAAGGCGATGGCATCGGCCGGTTCGCGATAGCCGAGCACGGGCAGTACGGGGCCGAAAATCTCCTCCTGCATCACCGCCATGTCTTCGGTTGCGCCCACGATCAGCGTCGGCGGGAATTTGCGGTGCGCCTTCCAGTTGGGATCGTCCGGTTCCGCCGGCTGCAGGATCTTTGCGCCGCGGCCTGCCGCATCCGCGACGAGATTTTCCAGCCGCGCATAATGCCGGTCGGAGATCACGGAGGTGTAATCCTTGTTGGCGGGATCGGTGCCGTACATGCGCCGCATCTGCGCGCGAACTTTTTCGGCGAAGGCCTGCAACGCGCGCTCGGGCACCAGCACATAGTCCGGCGCGATGCAGGTCTGCCCGGCATTGAGCAGCTTGCCGTAGGCGATGCGCTCGGCGGCCTCTTCGAGGTCGGCCGAGGCGTCGATGATAACAGGCGACTTGCCGCCGAGCTCGAGTGTGACGGGCGTCAGGTTACGCCCCGCGGCCTCCGCCACCAGCCGCCCCACCCGGGTCGAGCCGGTGAACACGAGATGATCGAACGGCAGATGCGCGAAGGCCTTTGCGACCTCGTCTTCGACGCCGGTGACGAGCAATTCCGCAGCGTCGAACCGCGCGGCGACCGTCTCCTTCAGCAGCGCTGAGAAATGCGGCACGAGCTCGCTCGGCTTGATGATGACGCGGTTGCCGGCGGCGAGCGCGCCGATGGCGGGCGCGAGCGTCAGCTGCAGCGGATAATTCCAGGGCGCGATGACGCCGACGACGCCGAGCGGCTGCGGCATCAGCCGGTTGCGCGCGGGCAGGAATTGCAGCGCCGTCGAAACGCGCTGCGGCGCCATCCAGCTCTTGAGGTGCTTGGTGGCATGACGGATCTCGGAGAACACCATCATGGTCTCGGCGATATTGGTCTCGACCGCGCAGCGGTGACCGAAATCGGCCGAGATCGCCTGCCGGAAGCGCTCCTCGTTGTCGGCGACGACAGTGCGCAACCGCGCCAGCCGGTCGAGCCGCTCGGCGAGGCCAGGCGCCGGCTCGGCCCGCGACCGCTCGACCATGGCATGGAAGGCGTCTTCGAGGCCCCGAAGCGGGGCGCTCGGCGGGGGGCGATCTGAGGGGCGATCCAAGGCGTGGTCCATGGCGTTCTCCCCCATTAAGTGGCGTTTCCGCCTGGTTTTGTTGCCGCAAGCTGGCCCCTTGTGGAACTTCTGGCAAGGGCCGGCCAAATAGGCTGCAAATTCGTCCACCGCGCTGTCATAAAGTCGAAAAAAACGTCCCCACAGCCCTTTCCAAAGGCACCCCGGGTTGGTACATACCGCCCGCACCCAACGGGCTTTGCCCGGGGTTGCCTTCCAAGGAAGCCTTCGGGACGGACGAAGCAAGCCACGCGAACAGCGCCGGCCCTTCATTCACCGTCCCCGGCGCTTTCACGAAGGCAAAGCAACGGTTAACGCGGGGTGGAGCAGCCCGGTAGCTCGTCAGGCTCATAACCTGAAGGTCATAGGTTCAAATCCTATCCCCGCAACCAAGTTCGGACCTTACCGGTCCCGATCCGAAAATGGCCCGCTTCACGCGGGCCATTTTTGTTTTGGCCGCGCTCCGGTGGAAACGTCGGTCGCACCTTGCGCAAGAGTGGGGGAACGGCTCACTCCGGATAGCTCAGGATCATCTTCAGCAACTTCGGAAACCGCGCGTTGATGTCCTCCTCGCGCAGGACATTGCGGTGCTGGACGCCTTGCTTTGACGTCCGGATCAGGCCGGCCTCGCGCAGGATGCGAAAATGGTTCGACAGGGTCGACTTCGCCATGTCAGGGCAGGGCGCCGCCTCGGTGCACGACATGCAATCACTCTGTGCGGCCAGGCTTTTGACGATCCGCAGCCGCATAGGGTCCGCGAGCGCTCCCAGCACCCCAGCCAGTGAAATCTCGCTCCGCGATGGGTGAACGAACTGCACCATGCACAAAATATAGCACCTCCCTTGAACTCATTCAATAGTTCACTAGTATTGAACTATTGAATATCGGCGTCGCGCCGGATGATGGAGAATGTGATGACCAAGAGACTCGAAGGAAAAGTTGCGCTCGTGACCGGCGCATCCAAAGGCATCGGTGCCGAAATCGCCGCGCGGCTCGCAGCCGAGGGTGCGGCGGTCGCCGTCAACTACAGCGCCAGCAAACAGGCCGCCGACAGCGTGGTCGCCGCCATTGTCGCCAAGGGCGGCAAAGCGATCGCCGTTCACGGTAATCTGGCCGATGCCAAGGACGTGAAAAGCGTAGTCGCGGATACCGTGAAGGCGCTCGGTGCGATCGACATCCTCGTCAACAACGCGGGCGTTTACGAGTTCGCGCCGCTCGAGGCCATCACGCCGGAGCATTTCCACAAGCAGTTCGATCTCAATGTGCTGGGCCTCCTCCTGGTCTCAGGAGAGGCGGCGCGGCACTTCAACGCCAATGGCGGAAGCATCATCAACATCAGCTCCGCGGCGTCGACCCTCGCGCCGCCGAACGGCGCCGTCTACTCCGCCACCAAAGCATCGGTGGATGCGATCTCCGCCGTGCTGGCCAAGGAACTGGCGCCGCGCAAGATCCGCGTCAACGCCGTCAATCCCGGCATGATCGTCACCGAGGGGGTCGTGTCCGCCGGCCTGCACGAGGGCGACATGCGAAACTGGATCGAATCCACCACTCCGCTTGGCCGAGTCGGCAAGGTCGAGGAGATCGCTGCCGCGGTGGCCTTCTTCGCTTCGGACGACGCATCCTACGTCACGGGCGAGACGCTTCACGTCGCCGGCGGCCTTCGCTGAATTTGTTGGTTTACAGAAGGAAATGGCACGCCTTGCGCGCGCCATTTTTTGTTTTGGGGCGTCCTCGATCATGCATGTCCTGCTTGGCTGAGCTTGGGTTCGTTCGGACCATGCCGAAGCGCGTCCCGTCGCCGTCGGTGGAGCTGCCAAGCGTAAGCGCGATCAGCCCAGAGCATGCCATCCGGGAAGGAACCCAGGATGGCGCCGGGCGTCAACACGAGGACACCGGGCCCGTCCGGTGCTCGATTGTTGGCTTGCCGTCGTTCGGAAGGAGAGGGCCAATGCAGTTCGAGGATTTCGACGCCGCCGATGTTCAGGCGGACGAGGCCCGGATCTTCATCCGTCGGGCCGGTTCGGGGCCGGCCGTTCTCCTGTTGCACGGATTTCCGCAGACGCATCTGATGTGGCGAGACGTTGCGCCGTTGCTCGCGCAAAAGTTCACCGTGGTCTGCGCCGATCTTCGCGGATATGGCCGGAGCGATTGTCCTCCCTCCAGTCCGGACCATGCGCCATATGCAAAACGAGCAATGGCAAACGACATGGTGTCCGTCATGACGAAACTCGGCTTCGACCGTTTCTCGGTCGCGGGCCATGATCGTGGCGGCCGTGTCGCCTTTCGGCTCGCGCTTGATCACCGCGAACGCGTGCAGCGACTTGCCGTCCTGGATGTCGTTCCTATTGCCGACGCCTGGGAGCGCGCCGACAAGAACCTGACGGTCGGCTATTGGCCGTGGTCGTTGCTTGCGCAGCCTGAACCTCTTCCCGAGCGGTTATTGTCGGCAGCCCCCGACGCCATCATCGACAATGCGCTGCATGGCTGGGGGTCTTCGGCCGGCAGCTTCAGTCCGGCGGTGCGAGCAGCCTATATCGACGCGTTGAGCGATGAGGCGCATGTTCACGCGATCTGCGAGGAATATCGTGCGGCCGCGACACTCGATCACGCGCACGATGTGGCGGACCGTCGTTCCGGCCGCCGAATTGACTGCCCTGTGCTCGTGCTCTGGAGCGGTCGCGGCCCCCTCAACGCGTGGTATGCGAGCGAGGGCGGCCCCTTGGGGCTCTGGCGGGCGTGGGCAGATGACATCGACGGAAAGCCGCTTGATGGCGGGCACTTCTTCCCGGAGGAGCTTCCGCAGCAGACTGCGTACGAGCTGAACCGGTTTTTTGGAGGCGGTGGATAGGACCAGCGTCTTGGCAGTGCTGCTTCCTTCGACAGCACGGTCTTGGCAAGCGCGAGGGCTGCCCCCTTGGGGCGAACGGCGATCGGAAGCAAACACTACGCCCGCGCCAGTCGCGCGGGCGTGATGCGTCTTGCGTACTACAGAATGCGTCAGGATCTGTGCGGACAGACCATCGTCAGATTGAGCAGCGTCGGCTTGTCCGAGCCCTTCTTGTAGTCCCACTCCAGCCGGATCTCGTGCCGGTGCGCGAAAGCGTCGCTGGCTTCGTGGGTGATGATCTTCGTCTTCATCGGGATTGGCGGCTCGGAGTTGAAGCATTTCCGGACGCAGGCATCGAGCAGATCGCATCGCGTCAGCGGAATGACGCCCGGCTCATCCCTGGACAGGGGGACTGTGTTCGGCTGGGTGCTGAGGTCGACGCGGGCCCGGCCCTTTTCCTTGTGCCAGTACTTGGCGCTGCCCTGCGGCCAGTTCGATGCCGGGTTCAGAATCAAATGGTACTGGCCGTATTCCAAGGTCGGCAGGTCGATGTCCTCGGACTCCTTGAGCTTCGCGACGCTCTTCTTCATGTTCGCCAAAGGATAGTAATTGCTATTCATCAAGTCTCGAAATGCCTTGCCGCTATATACCAGTCCGGCCATCGCCTCTTTCCTTCATATGTCTGTTTGTCAAAATCTCTGGTGCGGTGGCCGAAAATACGCGTCACGCTACGGCCGATCACGCTGTTTGTTGTGCGCCCTCAACGCTACCACTCAGGAATGTATTTCGTCCAGAGAGCCTCCATCCCGTAACGTCGCCTATGTCGCAAGCCCAATTGCCATGCACTTTCCTATAGGTATTGTTGGGTCGAACGCCTCGCGGGGATTGGGGTGAGGCTGCCGAGGCAGTGGTTGAAGGCGCTGGAATGCATTGCTTCGCTTGTCAGTCGGCGATTGGTCCGGGCGACCGCTGGTGCTCCAAATGCGGAGCGGCGGTGCGCCAGCCCGTCGACCCCGACAGCGAACGACGCTTTGTGACGATTCTGCGTGCCGACGTCGTCGATTCCACAGGTCTTGTTGCCGAACTGGAGCCGGAGGCGGCGGTGTCGCGCCTCGAGCCTGCTCTTGCGGCGATGAGAGGCGCGGTGCGCCAGTTCGGCGGCATCGTCAGCAAGGAGTTGGGTGACGGGTTGGCCGCCGTCTTCGGCGCCCCGATCGCCGACGACAACCACGCGCCCTTAGCCTGCCACGCGGCCATCGAGCTGGTCCGGCGTGTTGGCAGTCTGGGCGATCCAGGACTTCAAGTCCGGGTCGGCCTGCACTCGGGTCATGTGGTGGCCTACATGGTCGCGAGCGAATTTTCCAAGGTCTACGAGATCGGCGGCGCAGCCCAGCACCTCGCGGCTCGGCTGGAGACGGCAGCCGAGGCGAACCAGATCTATGTCTCCGAAGCCTGCCAGGAGCTGGCGGACGGACACGTCCGCTTTGAATTCCTTGGCCGCAAGGCGCTCCGTGGTTTCGGCGAGCCCCTGCCTGTCTACCGGGTGATGGGTGCGAGTGATCTGTCGAGCTGGCGGGTCCGACGTGCGCGGAGCGTTTCCAGATTCGTCGACCGCACGACGGAGCGGGCGTTGTTGTGGCGCGCTGCGGATAGGGTTGCTGCCGGCCGGCAGACGGTTCTGCTGATGGGTGACGCCGGCATTGGCAAGTCTCGGCTTGCGCATGAATTCGCGCAGGACCTCCGGGCTGGCGGCTGGCGGCTGATCGATGTCGAGTGCAGCCCGAATCTCCAGGGTGCGCCGTACAGCGCGCTCAAGCGCCTGTTGCTCTCGATCCTCGATACGTCAGCAAGAGATCAGACCAAGACGGATGATCCCAGAGACGAATTGCCGGTGGTGCAACAGCGGGCTCTCGACGCGATCCTGGATTTGCCGGTTTCCGATCCGCAATGGGATGAATTGGAGCCTCACGCGCGCGGTCGTGCGATTTCAGACGCAAGCTGTGCGATCATCGAGAGCGTCGCCCGTCGTCAGCGTACGATCCTTTTGATTGAGGACCTGCACTGGATGGATCGGGCCAGCGATGCGGTCGTCGCGACCCTTTCGGGGCTGCAATGCCCTGATTTGCTTGTGCTGCTGACGACGCGGCCCAATGGAATGCCGGTGTGGATCGCGAGCTGCCGCGCGGAAATCGTGGCGATGCGGCCTCTCGATGACAATTCGGGGCTGGCCATGCTCGCGGACATGCTTGGTCCCGCCACGACCAACGAAGACCTGAAGAATCGGATCATCTCTCATACGGCCAACGTTCCGCTGTTCATTGAGGAGGTCTGCCGCAGTTTGAAGGACAGCGGCATGCTTCTTGGCCAGTGGGGCGACCTTTCCCTTGCGCGTCCTGTGGACGAACTCGGCATCCCCAGCAGCATTCAGGGTGTGATCGCGGCGCGGCTGGATCGTGTGTCACGACAGGAACGATCGCTTCTCCAGATCGCCGCGGCGCTTGGACCCCGGGCCGACCAGGCCACACTGCGAAGAGTAGCGGCCGTGCCGGAAGACGTCCTGCAGGATTGCCTCACCGCGCTCGACCGGGCCGAGTTGCTCGTCAGGATCGACAGTGAGTTGGAGGATTCGCTCGAGTTCCGGCACGAGATGGTCAGGCAGGTGACCTACGATTCGATGGTCGAGAAGGTGCGGGAAAGCATCCATGCCAGCATTCTGGCGGCTCTCGAGACCGACGAGGCGTGGACCGACGGTCCGGATACGCTCTGCTATCACGCGACCCGAGCGAAGGATTGGCGGAAGGCTTTTCAGCATGGCAGGAGCGCGGCTCGAAAATGTCTGGTGCGCTCGGCCTTTGCCGAAGCGGTCGATTATTTCGAGATCGCGATGGGTTCTCTCGACAAGATCCCGGTGACGCACGCGCGCGAAACGGACGCCATCGACCTGCGGATGGAGGCGCGATTGGCCTTTGCCGGGTCGGGGCGTGTCGCCGAAGCCCTGGATTTGGGGAGCGAGGCCGAACGGCGAGCCGATGCGATTGGCGATATTGAACGCAAGGTCGCGGCCATGACCATGAGAGCGGGTGCCCAGAATTTCTATGGAACGCCGGTTGAAGCTGTCACGATCGGGGAAGATGTGGTGCATCTGGCGGAAAGCTCGGGAAATCCCGCTTGGCGTAATCTCGCGCAATACAGTCTCGGGCAGGCCTATTTTCTTTCCGGCCGCTACGATCGCGCCGAGAAGATGCTGGCCACCGCCCGCGTCCACCTTGCGGGTCTGACCGCGAGTGCTCCGATCGGCACGACCCCACGATCTTTGCTCCTGCTTTGCTGCATGATGAACAGCGTCACTCACACGGTGATGGGCCAGATCGATGCCGCCGAGCAGCTCCAGCAGCAAGCCGCAGCGATCGCGGAGGAGACCGGCCGCCCCTACGACCGCGTCGCCGCGGCCTATAGCGGCGGCTGGCTGATGCTCGGCCGCGGCGAGCCGGCGGCGGCCGCGGCCATTCTCGAGAATGGTTTTGTCCTGGCGCAGAAGCACGGCATCCGGCTGTTCGTGCCGGTGCTCGCCTGCCGTCTCGGCATGGCCTATCTGGAGCAGGGGCTGTTTGACCGGGCGCGCGGCATGCTGACGGAAGCGCGTGAGGAAGCGAAGGCGGTCGGCTATACCTCGGCGGTGCTTCGCAGCTCGATCTACCTGGCGCTCGCCACCCACCGTCTCGGCGACGTCCAGGCCGCGCAGAACATGCTGCGCGAAGCGCGCAACACCGCGCGGCAACAGGGGTTCTCCGGCCTGGAGGCGGAGGCGCTGTTCGGCGAGGCCGTGGTGACGCCGCCGTCGGATCCGGAGGCCAGGGCGGCGATCCTGAGCGCCCTGCGCGCGACCATCGCGATCGCCGCCGAGAGCGGCGCGCTGCCGCTGCGCCACAAGGCCGAGGCGATGCTCAACGAGATGCAGGCGACGGGTGACGAGCTCAGCTGACGGCAGCGGCGGCCGGGCCGCTATCGGGGCCGAAATCTGCCCGACGCGTCAAATAAATTAAGCAGGCGCCGCAAGGAGTTAGCTACTGTGCATGGGGTTGTTTTCGCCCTTTATCTTGAAGGGCCCTTCATGGTGCAGCGCGGAGGACGGCACGCTTGTGCCGCCCGCTCCGATGACTATGCCCTTGCGCGCGCAGCAAGGTCGGCTACCGTCGGCCCTGGCCACACGGCCAGGCGACTTTTGATTTCAATTTTTTAGCATCCGATTTTGCGGCGCCGCGACGGCGCGACGCCCACCGAACGAGGCGGGGCCATGATCACACGGGACCAGTCAGCGCTGCTCGCGCCGGTCGAGCGGGATTTGCGACTCGATCTCTTCCGCGGCATCGGTCTGTGGATGATCTTCCTCGACCACATTCCGCACGACGTCGTGGCTTGGCTGACCTTGCGCAATTACGGCTTCAGCGACGCCGCCGAATTCTTCGTCTTCATCTCCGGTTATCTGGTCGGCTGGATCTACGGGCCGATCGTCGCTGGCGGCTGGTTTCTCGCCGCGCTGAAGCGGCTGTGGCGGCGCGCGGTCGAGATGTACGTCGCCCACATCATGCTGTTCCTGCTGTTCACGGCGCAGATCGCCCGCACCGCGCGCCGCTTCGACAATCCGATGTACGAGCACGAGTTCAACGTGTTCAATTTCCTGTCGCATCCGGACGAGCTGATCGGGCAGGCGATCCTCCTGAAGTACAAGCCGGTCAATCTCGACGTGCTGCCGCTCTACATCACGCTCGTTTTCGCCTCGCCTTTCATCGTGTGGTGCCTGGTGCGCCGGCCGAACCTGACGCTCGCCGCATCCGTGGTGCTCTACGTGCTGGCGCGCTGGTTCGACTGGAACGTCGCCTCCTATCCGCCCGGCACGCACTGGTACTTCAACCCGTTCTGCTGGCAGCTGATGTTCGTGTTCGCAGCCTGGTGCGGCATCGGCCAGATCGACAAGATCGCGAGATGGGTGTGGTCCAGGGCGGCGATGGCGCTGGCCGCGGCCTGGCTCGCCTTCGCGCTGCTGATCGTGATGACCTGGCACGTCCCCGCGCTCGATGCCCTGACCCCGAAATGGATGATCAAGGCGATCTACCCGATCGACAAGACCGACCTCGACATGCTGCGCTTCACGCATTTCCTGGCGCTGGCGATCTGGGTGACTCACCTCATCTCGCGCAAATGGCGGACCCTGCACGGGGCCTGGCTGCGCCCTGTGATCCTCTGCGGCCAGCATTCGCTGCCGATCTTCTGCCTTGGCGTCTTCCTGTCGTTCTCGGCGCACTGGATC
The DNA here is from genome assembly GCF_055811315.1 of Bradyrhizobium sp. MI1.4. Lineage (NCBI taxonomy): Bacteria > Pseudomonadati > Pseudomonadota > Alphaproteobacteria > Hyphomicrobiales > Nitrobacteraceae > Bradyrhizobium > Bradyrhizobium sp. MI1.4. Next base: position 51,050 of record NZ_JBVVPP010000021.1, read on the forward strand.
CTGACGCAATACACCAAGGGCGTCTGGGAGCAGCTCGCGGTCTCCGTCGTCGGCATCGTCATCATGATCGCAGCCGCCTGGCTGCTCGACCGGACCGAACGGGTGCCGAACCTGTTCGTGAAGGTGACGGAGATCGAGGAGGCCGACACCGTCCTGGAAAGCGCGCCTGCGGACAGGTCTGCCGTGGCGCCCGCGGGTCGTTGAGTATCGCCGGCCTGCATTTTCGCGGAGAGATCCAACGGAGGGGTTTATGTCCAGACTTGTGTTGACGATCGCCGGCACACTCCTGCTCCTGATCTCGGGTGCATCGGCGCAAGCGCCCTCGCCGGAGGCGATGAGCGCGGCGCGCAAGCTCGTGGTCACCTTGAAGATCGCGGATCAGTATCGCGCGCTGTTGCCGCAGCTCCTGCTCAAGCTGAGGCCCTGGGTCGCGCAGGACAGGCCGGAGATCGAGCGCGATTATGACGCGGTGACGGCACCCGGCTCCGAGATCTACACCCCGGCCCTCACCTCAATGATCGACCAGGTCGCCGCTCTCTATGCGCAGAGCTTCAGCATTGACGAGCTGCGCCAGATCGAGGCTTTCTATGTCCAGCCAGCCGGGAAGAAGCTTCTGGAGAAGTCGGATGCGCTGGCGCAGGCCAGCGCGCAGATCGGTCAGGACGTCGGTCAGAAGACGGCCGACGAGTTGAAGCAGCGCCTCATCGAGGCGCTGCGACAGAAGGGGCACAAGCTCTGAGCCTGTACCGACAGCGCTAGCGAACCTACGCCTTGTCCGTCCTGTTGGCTCACTTCACAAGAGGGCAGCCGCCGTCCTTCAGGGGCCGGAAGGCCTGGTCGGCAGGGACTTCGGCGAGCAGCTTGTAATAGTCCCACGGGCCTTTGGACTCCTCGGGCTTCTTCACCTGGAACAGATACATGCTGTGCACCATGCGGCCGTCTTCGCGTAAGCTGCCGTTGTCGGTGAAGGCATCCTTCACCGGCAGCTCGCGCATCTTGGCCATCACGGTCTTGGTGTCCTTTGTGCCAGCGGCCTGCACCGCCTTCAGGTAGTGCAGCGTCGCGCTGTAGGTCGCCGCCTGGTTCATCGTCGGCATGCGCTTGACGCGCTCCATGAAACGCTTGCCGAAAGCGCGGGTCTTCTCGTTGAGGTCCCAGTAATAGGCCTCGGTGATGATCAGTCCCTGCGCGAGCTTCAGCCCTAAGCTGTGCACGTCGGAGATGAACATCACGATCGCAGCCAGGTTCTGGCCGCCGGCGACGATGCCGAACTCACCGGCCTGCTTGATCGCATTGATGGTGTCGCCACCGCCGTTCGCCAGCCCGATGATCTTGGACTTCGAGGCCTGGGCCTGCAGCAGGAATGAGGAGAAGTCCGCGGTGTTGAGCGGATGCTTGACGCTGCCGAGCACCTTTCCGCCGGCCGCCTTCACCACGTCGGAGGTGTCGCGCTCGACTGAATGACCGAACACGTAGTCCGCCGTGAGGAAGAACCAGCTATCGCCGCCGTTCTTGACGATGGCGCTGCCGACCGTGTGCGCGTTGGCGTAGGTGTCGTAGGTCCAGTGCGCGGTGTAGGGCGAGCAGGACTTTCCGGTAATGTCGGAGCTTGCCGCATCCGTCACGATCATGATCTTCTCATACTGCTTCGACAGCTCCATCACTGCAAGCGCAGTGGCCGAGGTCGGCAGGTCGATGATCATGTCGACGCCCTCGGTCTCCCACCACTTTCGCGCGATGGTGGAGGCGACATCGGGCTTGTTCAGCACGTCGGCGCTGACCATGTCGATCGGCTTGCCGAACATCTGCCCGCCGAAATCTTCGATCGCCATTTTGGTGGCCTCGACATTCCCCTGGCCTCCGATGTCGGAATAGACTGAGGAGAAGTCGGAGAGCACGCCGATCTTGAGCGGTGCCTGCTGGGCGAGAGACGGGCTGATTAGAAACGCAGTCAATCCGGCCGCTAGGGTAGCACAAATAATCCGGCACATGGCATTTCCCCCTAAGTTTTATCGTTGATGCACGAGGCTAGATTTGCCTCCCTGAAGCGTCAACTCTTGCGTAACGGCGCCGCGCTCGCTGGGTGATTTGACGCGGCCGGTCCCGCCGACTACGCTTTTGCAAAGACGAGAACCGTGTGATGCCATGGCCTGACCTGTGCTGGGCGGCCCTCACGCAAAGAGAAAATTCAGGGGAATGGAAATGACCGGCGATATCGCAGCCACCATCTCGAAGGCCCGCGAGCATTCCATCGGCGACCTCCTGCGCCGTGCGGCGGGCCGCGATCCGGGCAAGCTCGCGGTGAGCTGCGGCAATGTGAGCTGGACCTTTGCCGAGATGGACGCGATCTGCAATCGGCTCGGCCGTGGCCTGCTTGGCCTCGGCGTGAAAAAGGGTGACCGCCTCGCCGTGCTCTCGCGCAATTCGCATGCCTTTGCGGCGCTCCGGTTCGCAGTGGCCCGGATCGGCGCGGTGCTGGTGCCGATCAACTTCATGCTCAATCCGGACGAGATCAATTTCATCCTGAAGAGCTCCGGCGCAAAGCTGCTCGCGGCCGGCCCTGATTTCGTCGAGTCCGCGCGCGCGGCCAGCGCCCGGGATTGCGCGGTCGAGAAGATGATCTGGCTGCCGGGTGAGGATCCCGCCACGGCGCCAGCGGGCCTCACCACCTTCGCCGATCTGCTCGATGCCAACGGCTCGTACCTTGGGGCCTTCGTCGACAGCCGCGATCTCGCGCAGATCGTCTACACCAGCGGCACGGAGTCGCTGCCCAAGGGCGCGATGCTGACCCATGAAGCCGTGATGTGGCAGTATGTCAGCTGCATCATCGACGGCGGCATGAGCGTGGACGACAAATTCCTGCACGCCCTTCCGCTCTATCATTGCGCGCAGCTCGACGTGTTCCTGGGGCCGCAAATCTATCTCGGCGCCTCCGGCGTGATCACGGGCAAGCCTGCGGCCGACAACATTCTCTCATTGATCCAGACGCACAAGATCACGTCGTTCTTCGCGCCGCCGACGATCTGGATCGCGATGCTGCGCTCGCCCAATTTCGACAAGACGGATTTGTCCACCTTGCAGAAAGGCTATTACGGCGCCTCGATCATGCCGGTGGAGGTGCTGCTCGAGCTCCAGCGCCGCCTGCCCAGCGTGAAGTTCTGGAATTTCTACGGCCAGACCGAGATCGCGCCGCTCGCGACCGTGCTGGGTCCTGCGGACCAGCTGCGCAAGGCCGGCTCGGCCGGCAAGCCCGTGCTCAATGTCGAGACCCGCGTGGTCAATACGTCAATGGAGGATGTGAAGGTCGGCGAAGTCGGCGAGATCGTGCACCGCTCACCGCATCTGCTCTCCGGCTATTACAACGATCCGGTCAAGACGGCGGCGGCGTTCTCCGGCGGCTGGTTTCACTCCGGCGATCTCGCCACTGTCGATGAAGAGGGCCACATCACCGTGGTCGATCGCGTCAAGGACATGATCAAGACCGGCGGCGAGAACGTCGCGAGCCGCGAGGTCGAGGAGATGGTCTACCGCATCCCCGCCGTGTCCGAGGTGGCGGTGGTAGGCCTGCCCGATCCGCGCTGGATCGAGGCGGTGACTGCGATCGTCGTGGTCAAGAGCGGGGAGAAGCTCGACGAGGAGTCCGTCATCAAGCATTGCGCCGGCCAGATGGCGCATTTCAAGGTGCCCAAGCGCGTCATCTTCGTCGATGCCCTGCCCAAGAACCCGAGCGGCAAGCTGCTCAAGCGCGAGCTACGCCAGCGCTTCGTCGGCGGCGAGACGCTCGACAAGGCGATCCAGAAGAATTTTGGCACGTGAAGCTCGCGCCTCAATACTTCTTCACGTGGGCGCCGAACGCGAACCACAGCGCCATGGACGCGAGGCCGAAACCGCCGAGCAGCAGGAATGTCGGGCCGTAGCCGATCCATTGCGCGATCCAGCCGCCAAGCGCGGGGCTGAGGCTCGCGCCGACACCCTGCACGGTGATCACGGCACCCTGGCCGAGATTGATGCGGCCGGTGCCGTTGAGCGAGCGCGCGACCATGCCGGGGACGGCAACCGTCTGGAGTCCGGTGCCCAGGCCGTCGAGCACCTGCATCGGTACGACGCCCCACCATCCCGTGACGAAGAAGGCGAGCACGCCGCGGATGGGCAGGAACATGAAGGAGACAAGAATGATGGGCCAGTAGTTGCGCTTGCTCGCCGCCTTCATTGCGATCAGCGACGTGATGACCATGATGCCTTGTGCGATCACCACGATGGTCGCGACGAAGCTCGGGCCGTTGGCCTGGCCCTCGGCGACCGCCGCCAGGCCATAGAGCGGAACGATGGCGGCATTGCCGAGATGGAACAGCGCGAGCGCCAGTGCCAGCACCAGCAGTGCACGATGCTTGAGCAGCATCGTGAGCGCGTCCGGCGCGCTGTCGGGATCGTCCTCCTTGCTGCCGCGCGCCGCGCGATCGTCGATCGCCTTGGCCGGGATCATCATCACACAGGCGATCGCGATGGCGCCGAACACCGCCGCCAGCACGAACACCGAGACATAGCCGAACTTGTAACCGAGATAGCCCGACAGCGCGGCGCCGACCATGTTGCCGGCGTGGTTGAAGGCCTGGTTGCGGCCGTTGAGCGCGTTGAAGCCCTTCTGCTTGGCGATGCCGAGCGTGATGCCGGTGACCGCCGGCACGATCGCGGCGCTCGCCAGCGATTGTGCGATCTGCGAGAACGTCACCGCCCAGAAATTTTGCGAGATCAGGATGATCGCGGAGGCGAGCACCACGCAGATGCCGGGAATCACGACCCACATGCGCTTGTTGCGGCTGGCGTCGATGAAGCCGCCGATCGGCGTGGTGATCAGCATGCCCGCGACATTGCCGATCGTCATCGCGGTACCGATCAACCCGCTCGCCCAGCCGCGCTCCTGGAGGAAGACGCCGACGAAAGGGCCGATGCCCGACTGCATGTCGGCCATGAAGAAGTTGAGAGCGAACAGGGGCCAGATACGAGACGAGGAGGGGGACCGCGATGTCATCGATGCCAAAACGTGGTCTCAGCCGGGATACGGCGGGTGGGACATGATCCTTTCAGCCAATCGTTCTGGCGCGGACGAGGCATTAACGAGTGCTGATCGGGTTGGTTCCAGGCGTGCGCAGGGGCGGGCCTTGCAGTCACGGCCAGCAATTCCTTATTGACGTTGGATTGTCTCTGTTGGGAGTACGGCATGCCTCTCTGGACCTGCGAAACCTGCGGCGCGCAATTCCCGGATGGCGAAAATCCGCCCGCGGCCTGTCAGATTTGCGAGGACGAGCGGCAATACGTCGGTTGGAAGGGCCAGACTTTCCTCACGCGCGAGGCGCTCTCGGAACGTCACTGCCTGGCCTGGCGCGACGATCTCGGCTTGACCGGCATCGCGCTCGAGCCAAGTTTTGCGATCGGCCAGCGGGCGCTGCTGGTGCCGCTCGCGGACGGCTGGCTGATGTGGGACTGCGTACCGCTGGCGACGCCGGAGGCGATCGCGCATATGCGGTCGCTCGGCGGGTTGAAGGCGATCGCGATCTCGCATCCGCATTACTATGGCGCGCTCGCCGACTGGAGCGAGGCGTTCGGCGGGGTGCCGGTCTATTTGCACGCCGATGATCGCCAATGGGTGACGCGTCCGCATGCGTCGATCGTGCACTGGACCGGCGAAAACCATCGCATCTCCGACGATGTGCTGCTCCTGCGCACCGGTGGTCACTTCGCCGGCGCCACCATGCTGCACCATGCGAGGGGTGCGGACGGCAGGGGCGCGCTGCTCACCGGCGATATCGCGCAGGTCACGATGGATCGCCGCTTCGTCAGCTTCATGTACTCATATCCGAACTACATGCCACTCAATGCCGCCGCAGTGCGACGGATTGCGGCTGCCGTCGAGCCGCTGGCCTTCGATCGCATCTACGGCGCCTGGTGGGACCGCAACATCGCCGCAGGCGCCAAGGCCGCCTTCGCGGCCTCTGTCGCGCGCTATCTGGCCGCCATCGCCTGAGCCGGCTCGCGACCGGATTTATCTTGCTGATTCACAATAAATGGACTATAAGTACAGTATTAAGCGTGACGCGCCGATGCGTCTGCGGGACCGGCATGATCGATGCATCGCTGTGTCCGCGGCGCGCTTGCCGCGTGAGCGGGAGTTCGGTCCATGACGGCAGGGCGCGACTACGAGATCTTCGAGGCCGGCGACGTCAGGCTCCAGTCCGGGGACGTCGTCCCTTCGCTCAAGCTCGCCTACAAGACCTACGGCACGCTCGGTCCGGACAAGGACAATGTCATTCTCTATCCGACCTCGTTCAGCGCGCAGCACACCGACACCGAGTGGCTGATCGGCCCCGACGGCGTGCTCGACCCCACGCGCTACTTCATCGTGATTCCGAACCTGTTCGGCAACGGCCTGTCGTCCTCGCCGTCGAATACCGCCGCGCCGTTCCCGATCGTGAGCTATCACGATGCCATCGCTGTCCAGCATCGGCTGCTCACCGAGCGGTTCGGCATCTCGAAGCTAGCCTTGGTCTATGGCTGGTCGATGGGCGGCATGCAGGCCTATCACTGGGCGGCGCTGCATCCCGATATGGTCGAACGGGCGGCCGTCGTCTGCGGCAGTGCCCGTTGCGCGCCCTATAATTACGTCTTCCTGGAAAGTGTGAAGGCCGCGCTGACCGCCGATCCCGCCTTCCGTGACGGCCGCTTCGCCGAGAAGCCCGTCGCAGGCTATCGCGCCATGGGGCGAGTCTACGCGGGTTGGGCGATGTCGCACGGTTTCTATCGCGACGAGATCTGGCGCGAAGCAGGCTTCACCTCGTTGGACGACTATCTCGTCCGTGCATGGGACGCGGCGTTTGCCCGGCGCGATGCCAACGATCTCCTGGCGCAGATCGAGATCTGGCAGAACGGCGATATCAGTCGCTGCGCCACATTCAACGGCGATTTCGATCGCGCGCTCGGTGCGATCACGGCCCACATGCTGCTGATGCCCGGTGCGACCGACCGCTATTTCGACGTCCTCGACAACGAGGACGAACTCGGCCGGCTGGTCAATGCGCGCTCTGCGGTGCTGCATCCGATCCCGTCGCTGCACGGCCATCGCGCCGGCAACCCGATCAACAATCCGCGCGATCGGGCCTTTATCAAGGCCGAGATCGCGGAGCTTCTCGGCAAGTAGGGCAGGCATCCGATCATGAGCGACGCAACCGTTTCAGACTCCGGCCATCGGCTGAAGCCGTTGGCGCCGGCGATGCTGCGTGAACTGTCGGTGCGGTCCAACCTCAGGGGCGCCGTGCAGAGCCTCGGCCATTACGGCATGGTCGTACTGGTCGGCGCGCTGATCTGGCGGGTCTCGACGACCTGGGGTATCCTTTGGGCGTTGCCGCTGATGGCGGTGCAGGGCTATCTCGTCGCCTTCCTGTTCATGGCCGTGCACGAGACCGCGCACAAGACCGCGTTCAAAAGTCGCGGTCTCAACCTCGTGGTCGGCTATCTCTCGGGCTTCATCATCGGCTTGCCCTACGAATATTATTGCCTGTTTCACTGGGACCATCACCGCTACACCCAAGACCCCGAGAGGGACCCGGAGCTCGTCGTCGGCGTGAAGCCGAAATCCGACACGCAGCTCGCGCTCGCCTATAGCGGCGTGCTTCAGGTCGCCGGCCGCCTGTGGCTGATGCTCGGCCATGCCGTCACCGGCAAGGTCGTCGTGCCATGGATCCCCGAGAACAGGCGCGCCATCATCGTCACCGAGGCGCGCGCCTATGTCGCGCTCTATGCGCTGCTGCTCGTGCTGTCGTTGTGGTTCTCGTCGGCGCTGCTGCTCTGGGTTTGGATCGTGCCGTTGATCATTGGGCAGTTCTTCCTGCGTCCCTATCTCTACGCCGAGCACACCGGCTGCGAGCGTACCCGCAGCGCATTCCAGAACACCCGCACCACCTACACCGGCGCGATCGTCAAATGGATCGCGTGGAACATGCCCTACCATGTCGAGCATCACGCCTATCCCTCGATCCCGTTCCACGCACTGCCGAAGCTGAACGGGATCGTCGACGGCGAAATCGTCCATCGTGGCCGCGGCTACATCCGGACGACGCGCGAGACCTGGGCCTGGTTTCGGCGACATAGACAGGCCGGCTAGCGGAAGAAAGATCGACGCGCAAAGCCCCGATCGCGGTGCGATCGGGGCTTTGTCGTGAATGCGGGATATCAGTAGATCCCGTACGCGCAGACGTTCACGACGCGGACGCGCAGGCCGTGGCGGGTCTGGACGACGCGCTCCTGATAGCAATTGTTGACGCCGCTGTTGACGTAGACCCCGCCAAAGCCCCAGCCGTGACCCCAGTGATGGTGGAAGCCGTGGGCCGACGCGGCGGTGGGGGCGAGAGCGGCAACGCCGAGCGAGCCGGCGGCGATCAGACCAAGTGCAAGCTTACGAAACATTTTCATTCTCCAGTTTGGCGTAAGGGCCGTTGTTGTGTCCCTGCATCTCGGTCGAGCCGAAACGCGAATGCGTTCATGCGGCGCGGGGAGAATCGTGTTTCAGGAGTGTTTCGTCGGTCGCGGCGCGTCGCGCCGCCGTCCTGTTTTCCGCGCCGCGCGATAGCGCACAGCCATCGCCTCTGTCAGCTCGGCCATCTTCTCGCGCAGGTCGGCCGGCTCCAGCACTTCGGCCTCGGGCCCGAGCCGCAACAATTCGGCGGCGGCATGCCATGACGTCTTTCCGGTCGGCACTCTGGCAATGCGCCAGCCGTCCGCATCCGCGGTCTCTTCGAGCTGCGTACGCGCCCTGACGTAAGGCTGGCTCAGTGCATCGAGCAGTTTCACGCCGAAGGGCGACAGCCGAACGATCGCGACATTGGGATGCATCTCGGCCTCAAGACGCAGCGTTGCATCCCGCCAATAGCCGGCGAGATCGAAACCGGCGGGCCGCTCACACCGATCGTCGAGCGCGGTGCAGTCGAGCACGCGCGCGACGCGATAGGTCCGCACGCTGCCGTCGACCAGACCTGCGAGATACCAGCTGCCCCCTTTCAGCACGAGACCGAGCGGCGCGACGCGACGCTGCTTCTCGGCGCGCCAGCTCTGGTAGCGGATCTTGATCAGTGTCCCGCGCAGGGTCGCGGCGGCGATCGTGCGCAGATGCTTCGGTTCTTCCGCCTCGCCGAACCAGCCCGGCGCGTCGAGGTGAAAGCGCTCCTGCATCCGTCCGGCGTCTTCGCGCAAATTGGCGGGCAGCGCGGCCATCAGCTTGTTCTGTGCGGCGATCATCGCCGCATCCAGCCCGAACGCCGCCGCTGGGCCCGGCAATCCCCCCAGAAACAGCGCTTCCGCCTCGCTCTGCGACAGACCGTTCAGCCGCACGCGATAGCCGTCGAGCAGGCGATAGCCGCCCTCCGCCCCGCGGTCGGCATAGACGGGGACGCCGGACGCCGCGAGCGCGTCGATGTCGCGGTAGATCGTGCGCACCGAGACTTCGCAGGCCTGCGCGAGCTCGGGCGCGGTGACCTGCCCCTTGGCCTGGAGGGTGGTGAGGATCGACAGCATCCGGCTCGCGCGCATGATTCCTTAAACCATACCTGACACAGGATGTCAGGTATGGTCCGCTACAACGCCATCGCCAGCCGGCAGATGGAGACCGCCATGACTGATCCGAACCGCATCACGCTGTATTATTCGCCGCAAACCCGGGCCACCGGCACGCGGGTGCTGCTGGAGGAGCTGGGGGCGCCCTATGATCTTCATGTCCTCAACATGAAGGCCGGCGAGCAGCGCCAGCCGGCCTATCTCGTCGTCAACCCGCTCGGCAAGGTGCCGGCGATCCATCACCGCAACGCGCTGGTGACCGAGCAGGTCGCGATAACCATATATCTCGCCGATTTGTTTCCGCAGGCGGGGCTGACACCCGCGCTGAACGATCCGCTGCGCGGCCCGTATCTGCGCTGGATCGCCTATTACGGCGCCTCGTTCGAGCCGGCCCTAATCGACAAGTTCATGCAGCGCGAGCCGGCACCGATCACGCAATCGCCGTATGCCGACTATGACATCATGCTCGGCGCGCTCGAGGCGCAGCTGTCGAAGGGACCGTATCTGCTCGGCGAGCGCATGACGGCCGCCGACGTGCTGTGGGGCGTCGCGTTCAGCTGGACCATGATGTTCGGCATTGTGCCGAAAAAGGACGTGTTCGTCCGCTATGCCGAACGCATGACCTTGCGGCCCGCGTTCCAGCGCATCAACGCGGCGGACGCTGAGATGGCGGCGCAGCATGCTGCGGCGGCTGGCGGTTGAATGAACCGGGGTTGCAGATGACGAAGCCGGTGCACACGACCAACTGCTTCAACACCTTCATCCAGGTTGCTGAAGATTGTCCTGCGCGTACCGGCGAAGAGCCGCCGCTGCGCGCGGGAAAGCCGACGGTGGCGTGTCTGCAATACGGGATGATCGCCAAGGCGCCTTACAAATACACGTCCGACGACGTGATCTTCGCGACGTCTGCGCCGGGACGCGAACTCGCCGTGAAGGCGACGAAAACGGAGAAGCAGGCGGCCCGCGAAGCGTTCTTCTCCCGAGGGCAGGCGTGCATGAGGGCGTCGAGCCTGGGTAAGCGCTTCGGCTGGGGCGTTCATGCCGATAGCAAGGGCCGGATCGCGATCTATCCCATCGAGAGCAAACGCTACAAGGCGCTTGCCCGCGATCCCAGGCTCACGCAGGTGCGCGCGATGCGGTCGAAGCGGGCCTGATCAGAATTTCGGCGGTCGCTTCTCCGCGAACGCCTTGATGCCTTCCTTGATCTCGTCGCCGCGCATGCTGTCGCGGTGACGCTGGTCGGCGGCCTGCTGATCGAGTTCGCCGCGGGCGAATTCGTTGATCGCGCGCTTCATGCCGCGCATCGCTTGCGGCGCGTTGCCGGCGAGGACCGCAGCGAGCCTGTCGACCTCTTCGTCCAGAAACTCCAACGCCACCATGTCGGTGAGATAGCCTATCCGCAGCATCTCCGGCGCGCTGATCTTTTGCGCGGTCAGGAACAGTTTTTTTGCATTGTCGACGCCGAGCCGCGTCACGTAACGCTTGATGCCGCTGCTGTAGTAATGCAGCCCGAGCCGTGCCGCGGGCATGAACATCTCGGCGGTATCGACGCCGATGCGGAAGTCGCAGGCAAGCGCGAGGTCGGTCGCGCCGCCATAGACGCCGCCGTTGAGCCGGCAGATCGTGGGGACGCCGAGATCCTCCAGCCGGTTGACGACCACCTCGAACGCCGATCCCGCGCTCTGCTGCTCGTTCGCACTGACCGCGCGCTCGGCAACGGAATTGAGGTCATAGCCCGCGGAGAAGGCGCGCCCCGTGCCGGTCAGCACCAGCACGCGGATAGCAGGATCGGCCTCGACCCGGTCGAACAGTTTGACCAGTTCGCCGAGATCCTCGGCCTGGAGCCGGTTGAGATGTTTGGGCCGGTTGAGGCGGATGGTGGCGCGTGCGCCAACGAGTTCGAGCACCGGGCCAGTGGCTGCGTCGGCTGTGTCCGACATTCTTGTCTCCATTTATTTGCTTGTCGCCATTTATTTGTTTTCGAGCGCGCGCCGCTTCGCCTCGGCATCGATGGTCTCGGCGAGATCGGGATGCCGCGCCATCAGCACGCGGAAGTCGACGAGGTCGAGCACAAGAAGCCGCGACACCTTGGTGGTCGAGACGTTGGCGCCGCGCAAATTGTTGCCGAGCAAGGCCATCTCGCCGAAGAAGGCGCCATCGCCGAGCCGCACCTTCTTGCCGGGCAGGTCGACCTCGACCTCGCCGGCGGCGATGAAATACATGCAGTCGCCCTGCGCACCCTTGCGGATGATCATGGTGCGCGCCGGCAGCTCCATGGTGCGCAGCATGTGGGTGACGTCGGCGATGGCGGCCGGTCCAAGCGCTGCAAAGAACGGCACCTTGCTGACGGATTCCCAAGTCTTGAGGAAATTGTCGCGCCGGGTCTCCGCGGCAAAGCCGGTCGCCAAAATACCGGTCCAGAGGCCGAACACACCGAGGCCGGAGATCATCACCAGCGCCGCCACCATGCGGCCCAGCGGCGTCACCGGCACCACGTCGCCATAGCCCGTCGTCGTCAGGGTTGCGACGGCCCACCACAGCGCGGCCGGCACGCTGCCGAACGTCTGCGGCTGCACGTCCCGTTCCAGGAAATATTCGGCAACCGAGGCCAGGAAGACCACCATCAGGAAGATCACGAGCACGCTGACCAGCGGCCCCGATTCCAGCACCAGCACGCGGCGGAGCTGCCGCAGGCCGGGAATGCCCGGCACCACCTTCAGCACCCAGAGCACGCTGAGCAGCCACGCCGTCCTGGGCTCGATCCCGAGAATCAGCGCGGCCGGCACGGCCAACGCACCGACCGCGTCGACCAGCCCGGCGGAGGAGGACATGTAGAGTGCAAGGCGCCCCTGTCGCGTCATATGGCGCAGCCGGACCACCCATTCGTATACGAAGTACACGAGACAGGTCCAAAGCAGGGCGTCGACCCAGCGATGTGCCGTCTCATAGGCCGGGTTGACCGTCAGGAGCACCATGGCAAGCACGCCGACGGCGACGGCCACATAGGCCGCCCTGGTCATGTTGCGGCCGGCCGTGGCGGCCGCGAACTGGGCCAGAGCGGAGATCAGCGGCTTGGACATGCGGGCAGGCGGCTCAGTTTCGTCTTTGCGGTCCCCGGCTGGAACCTCGCTGCCAAAGTGCCTGCCCGGCTCGAGGCCGTCAACGACGGTCCGCCGGACCACGCGCCGCTACTTGAAATGCGGCGGTTCGTCGTAGCCGCGACGGCTGCTGAAGAACAGCAGCACCATCAAGCCGATGCCGACAAGAATGGAAAAACCGGCCCCCAACGCCAGCGCCACGTAGCCTTCCGTCGGGATCGGCTCGCCCTCGACCGCCATCGCGGAATAAACGAAATAGCCAACCGCGGCCAACATTCCCAGCAGGAAGATGATGAGGAGTGCACGCATGGCGCGGTCTCCGGTTGATCCGAGAACAAACGGTTGTGGACAGGGACGGTTCCCGGCCTAGGGCCCCCGGTCGCTCGAAGACGTGCCGGCAAGGCGTCGCCGGGTCAGGCACTCTGAGCTGTCTTCACCACCACGACATTGCTCTCGTCGTGCTGGGAAGGGGCCACATCCTGAGCGGCCTTCTCGCCCGCGCCCGCATGGCGCTTGAGATAGTCGCGGCGCATGCCGATCTCGTCGCGGACGAATTCGTAGCCGAGCTTGAAGGTGTCGAGCCCGTCGGTACTGATCGTGCCGTCTCTGAGGCCGATGACGGCGCCGCGTAAAATGCCTTCCAGCTCGTCCTGGAGACATTCGAGCTGGTCGAGCGAATGCGCATGTTCGATCCGCTCGCCGATGTCGAGGATGGCGGTGGCCAGCTCGCTGGCCTTCTCCGGCGCGATCCGGGTGATCTTGGCGTAGATCGCGGCGAAGATCGAGCCGATGACGCTGAGCGCGGCAGCGCCGAGATACATCAGGTCGCTGTACTTATCCATGAACGACTTGGTGTCGTCGTTGATGTAGTCGGCCGCCCCTTGATGCGCCATCACGAAGGCGTCCTTCTCGACGGAGGCGGGCTCGATCCTAGTGGCAAAGCCGCTGTCGAGCCCGAGCGCGGACTTGTTCTCGTAGACGGTGCGCGCGAGCTCCCCGGCCGCCGTCGGCGACATCCTGGATTGGGCGACCAGCAACCATTCGAGCCCGATCGTGTCGAGATCGTCGCCGGGAATTTCCGGCGATGCAGACAGCGTGCCCGCCGTCAGCGTCTCGCTGGAAATGCCGGGGATCTTGCGCGCCAGCGCTTTCGCCTCGTCGATCGCGTTCAGCGTGAAGCCGCCGCGCCTGGCGACCTGCTCATACGCCTTGTCCCGCACCGCCCGCGAGGCGTGGACGATGGCGACGACTGCGCCAAAGCCGCTCGCCGGCGCGAGCAGCTTGTCGAGCGTAGCGCCCTGTGGCGCCATCTGGATCCTCCCCGCGTCCGCACCCTCCGGAACGTCGAGGATACCGCGGACGAAGACGAGCGCGGAGTCGTTGTCGGCGACGACGGCGACCTTCTTCTTCTTCAGCTTGGCGAGCGACTTGATCTTCTTGTTTCCGGGCCCGAGCAGCAGCACGATATCGTGCTCGAGGATCGCGAGCGTGCGTGCCCGCAGCGGCACCTTGGCGTCGGTGCGCAGCACCGCGAGGTCGGCCTGCTTGTGGTCGAACCGGGCGATCGCCTTGGCGTTGTCGGCGTTGTTGACGATCTTGATCCGGAAGCGCGAGGCGTTGTTCTTCAGGACGGCGGCGAGCTTGGCTGCGAACAGCGCCTCGTCGCTGTTGGCGGCGCCGACGGCAAAGGTCAGCGTCTCCGAATTGTGCACCAGCATGCGGCCGCCCCAGACGGTGGCAAGCGACAACAGCAGGGTCAGCACGACGTAGAGGAAGACCTGCTGCTGATTGGTCTTGATCACCTTGGGTCGCCGGGGCGGTGGCTCGATCGGCGATGACGTCGGGCCCTCAGTACTCATGGCAGCACTCTGGCCTTATGCTTCCGGTGGCGGGCGGCTTGCGGATGTGATCGCTGCGGTCGCCCTGTAATTCGTAAACGTCTGAAAAAAGAACGATATTCTCTACTGACGATGGTAGCGCGCAGGCCGCGGAATGCAAATTCCGAGCCGAAGGTAACCTTACTCAACTCGGCCCCGGCGATTGGTCATCCTATCACCAGTTAGCCACAGTTGGCGATTTTCCGGTTCCCCCCGGCTGCATTCCGCCGCGGGAGGTGTCATAAATCGCAAGTCCCGGCGATTTGACCGGTCCAGGAAGAGATTGCGCTGAACGCTCCAATTCTTCTTGTCACGTCAACGAGGGCGCCTTGTCGTTTCCACCCCTGTCATCGGCGGTTCCGGTCGAAGCCCTCATTGGTTGGATGTTGCTGCTGACGTTCAAGCACATCATCGCCGATTTCGTCCTCCAGACCGCCTGGATGGCGCACGGCAAGGACCAGAAGCACGGCTGGGCCCTGCCGCTCCTGGTGCACTGCCTGGTTCACCTTGCGGTTGCGCTGCCGCTGATCCTGATCGTGGCGCCGAAATTCTGGTTTGTGGCGCTGATCGACTTCGTCATCCACATCACGATCGACCGCGCCAAGGGCCTCGTCTCAGCCAATTTCGGTGTCGATCTTGCGCATCCCTGGTTCTGGACCCTGATCGGTGTCGACCAGGCCCTGCACCATCTGACTGGCTTCGGCCTCTCCATCTTCATGGCGGCGAACTGACCGCTGGCGGCCTCGGCGCGTAGGTGGTCGTCCATCGGCATCCACAAGAGGTCGTCATGCCCGGGCTTGTCCCGGGCATCCACGTTCTTCGCGCCTCTCGGCTTTCCGTGGATGGCCGGGACAAGCCCGGCCATGACGCGTGGAGGCGTTCGCGCCTGACTCATCGGCTCAGATAGCGCGGCTGGATCCCCGCCCAGCCCATTGATTCGCGGCCCACGCGCAAGGACCCCCGGGTGACTACCGGGCAGCGTGGTTAACCTTTCATTAGAGAATTGCACTGCATCTTCCCAGACGAGGGAGAACTGCAATGTTTTCAAGCCGCGATACCTTTGAAGGCGATTCCTGCCCGGTCCGCGACGAACTCCTTGGCGAGATGTACCGCGCCAGCGAGAGTGGCCTGCCGAGGCTGGTTGAAAGTGTTTCCCCTGACGCGCGCGCCAGGCTGGCGCTGTTCTGCTATCGGCGCAGCCATCTGCACTCGCTGGCGGTCGCGATCGCTGGCAGCTGTAACGAGCGCGACCTGATCGAGAACGGCGGCCGTGTCGGTTCGACGCTCTACGCGCTTGCGCGCGAAGGCGCGGCGAAATCCTCGCCGTCGCTGTCGGGTGGCCGCAAGCCGATCACGCTGTCGACCAAGCCGCTCTCGGTGCTCGCGCCGCTGGACGACGAGATCGACGACGAGATCGGCGAAGCCGTCCCGGCCTAAAGCACGATCGATCGCGCTCTAGCTCTCTATTGGCGTATGATCTCGGCGGAAAACCGCTGCACACTTTTCCGGATCATGCGCCGGCGGCCTCTATCACCGGCAGCCCGAATTTCCGTCGCGCCATCGCGCATTCGGCATCGCCCGGCATGCAGGTGCGGCACACGTCCGGCCGCACTGCATAGATGCCGCACGCGGTCGCTTTTCCAATGTTCCCCTGCAACGCCGAACAGCGATCGCCTTCGCAGCGCATGCCGGATTGACGGTCGTTGACGAGCGCTTCGGGAATCGCGGCAAGCTCCTCGTCGCTCTCGATCGAGAAGCGCGGCCAGTTCGCCGAATAGCCGCAGCAGGCGCCGCAACTCTGGCAACAGCTCGACAGGTCGATCGGGGCGTTCTCATCCATCGTCACGTGTCCTTTGGCGGGCCCCAGACCAGGCTCTGGCGCCATTTCGCGCGCAGCACGTCGCGCCTTTCAGGATATCTCTCGTCGGGATAGCTCGCGTCGACCACGCGGTCGGTGCGGAAGCTGCGGAAGTCGCCGCGCAGCTCGCACCAGGCCGCGAGCAGGCGCACGGCTTCGAGATAGCCGATCGAAATCGGCCAGATCATGCGCTCGCTGGCGCGGCCCTGCTCGTCGCGATAGCGCAGCATGATCTTCTTGCCTTCGTGGATCTGGGTGCGCGTGCGAGCCATGTCCAGGCGGTCCGGCTCCCTGTTCCAGCTCGGTCGGGCCCGGCTTGCCGGCTCCAGCACGAACGGACGCAGGCGCTCAGGGACAGTGTCGGCGATCTTGGCCATCAGATCTTCAGCCGCACGCGCCAGCGCGGGATCGGCATGGCCGGCGACCCATTGCGCGCCCAGCACCGCCGCCTCGATTTCGTCGGGTGTCAGCATCAAAGGCGGCAGGTCAAAACCCTTTTCCAGGATATAGCCCATGCCGGCTTCACCACGGATCGGCACGCGCTGGCCGATCAGCGTGGCGATGTCGCGATAGATCGTGCGCTTCGAGGTCTCGAGCTCGGCCGCGATGGCGTCCGCCGTCAGCGGCTTACGCGTGCGCCTCAGCACCTGGATGATTTGAAACAGCCGGTCGGCGCGTCTCATGACGGATCTCTTGTCAGTGGTTTTTCAGAAGGCGGCGCGCGGCTGCTGACAGGATGTTGGCAGCAGGGGAGTTCTATACCGGGACAACACGTCGACTGAAGAGGATTTGTCCATGATCATTCCAACTCATTTCGGCCCGGCCGCTGCGCTGTGGCGGACCCCGCCTTTACAGGTCCAGCCTTTGCGAGTCCCGACTTTGCAAGCCCGAGCTTGGTACGCATGGGCGTTCGGCCGCCTCGTATCCCTTGATCTCATGGTCCTCGACCTCCGCCTTGCGCTCGCGACCATGGTGGCTCGCTTCCTGGTCCAGGCCGCGGACGCGCTGGTCCGTCATGTCATGGCCCGCGCCTGGCGGGGGGCCCGTTTCGCAGAAGATATCACGGCTGCTGCCACCATGGTGGCAGCAGCCCGCGGTTAAGTTCCCTCAACTCTTTCGGTCGTTTCAGGAGAGCCTTCATGATCACGCTTTACGGCTTTGGCGCCGGCTTCGGCCTGCCGGAAATCAGCCCCTTCGTCACCAAGACGGAGGTGCAGCTTAAGATGGCGGGATTGCCCTACCGGAAGGAGCGGGCGATGCCACCCGCATCACCCAAGGGGCAGCTGCCCTTCATCGACGATAGCGGCGAGGCGGTCGCCGATTCCACTTTCATCCGCGCCCATATCGAGCGCCGCTACGGCTTCGATTTCGACGCCGGTCTGTCGCTCGTCGAGCGCGCGCAGGCCTGGGCATTCGAGCGCATGATCGAGCATCACGTTTATTTTGCGCTGGTCGGGGCGCGCTGGGTCGATCCGGTCAACTTCGCCAAGGGGCCTGCGCATTTCTTCGACGGCGCGCCGGAGCACAATCGCGAGAAGTTGCGCGAGGATGCGCAATTCCGTGTCGCCGAGAACTACCTGCTCTCCGGACTCGGCCGCCACGCGCCCGATGACGACGTCGATCTCGCCGTGCGCTCGCTGTTTGCGCTCTCGGTGCAACTCGGCGACAAGTCCTATCTGATGGGCAACAAGCCCTGCGGCGTCGATGCCACCGCCTTCGGTGCACTCGCCGGGATCCTGACGCCGTTCTTCGAATCCGCACTGCGCCGTCGCGCCGAAGGATTTCCGAACCTCACCGCTTATGTCGACCGGATGATGGACAGTTACTATCCGGAGTTCGCCTGGACCCCGCTGCGGCAGGCGGCTTGAGGCCTGGAATGAGACTCATCTAGCGCCCCGAGAAAGGTGTGTCCCCTCCCCCACAAGGGAGGAGGGAACTCAGAGAGCGGTGCTGTTGTTCAAACGCGATCCGGCATTACGCTCGCTGCAAACAAAAAGAGCCGGCCCATCGGGCCGGCTCTCGTCGTCTCAATCCTGCCGTTGCGTCTATTTCACCAGCGTGTACTTGCCGTTCTTCACCGTGAGCAGGATGCGCGAGCGCTCGTCGAGGCCGTAGCGATCCTTTTCGGTGAAATTGTAGACGCCTTGGCTCGCCGCAAGCTCCTTCTCCGACAGCAGCGCCTGGCGAATCGCCTCGCGGAATTCCGGCGTGCCTGGCTTCGCCGTCTTGAGTGCCGCCGGGATGATGCGCTTGAGAATCTCGAAGGCGTCGTAAGAGTGACCGGCGAACTGGCTGCGGCTGTTCGGGCCGTACTTGGCTTCATAGGCCGAGTTGAGCGCGAGGCCCGGCTTCTTGGTGGCGGCTTCGTCCGGCTGGTCCTCGGGATCCATGACGGGACCAGAGGCCATCAGCACGCCTTCCGCAGCTTTGCCGGCGATGCGGATGAAGTCCATACTGGCGGCACCATGGGTCTGGTAGATCAGGCCCTGATAGCCACGCTCGCGCAGCTCGGTCTGCGGCAGCGCGGCCGCGGTCCCGGAAGCGCCGACCAGAATGGCATCGGGATTCGCCGCCACGAGCTTCAGCACCTGTCCGGTCACCGACGTGTCGGGGCGAGCGAAGCGCTCCTCGTCGGCGATGGTTATGCCCATCGGCACGGCCTGCGCCTTCAAATCGTTGAACCAGAGGTCGCCATAGGAGTCGGAATAGCCGATATAACCGACGGTCTTCACGCCCTTGGACTTCATGTGGTCGTACAGCACCTTGCCCACGATCGGGATCGGCTGCGGCATCGCCACCGACCACTTCATGCGCTCCGGCGTAATCGGGAACGGCGCCAGGCCGAAATGCGGAATGCCGGCTTCGTTGGCGACGTTGGACACCGCGATGGTCGGCGGCGTCAGCGCCGAGCCCATGATGATGTCGGCCTTGGATTCGGTCACGAAGCGGCGGGCGTTGGTGGTCGCGGTGGTCGGATCGCCGCCGTCGTCGAGCACGATCACCTTCAGCGGCATGCCGCCGATCTCCTTCGGCACGAACTCCAGCGCATTGCGCTCGGGAATGCCCAGCGCTGCGCCCGGGCCGGTGGTGGTGGTGGTGATGCCGATGGTGACCTCGGCGGTCTGGGCCAGCGCGGGCGCGGCTGGCAGCGCAAGCGCGGCCGCGGTGACGGCGGCGGTCAGGTAAAAGCGTTTCATCTATTCCTCCCTTTATGTGTTTCTTTGAAAGCAGAAATCGGGGGGTAATTCAGCCCCCTCTTTTGGTGATGTGGCGATTTAGCTCCGGGCCTCGCTCCCGGTGAATTTGGCTACCATTTCCGCAGGAAACGGTGCCGATTTCAGTTTGTCGGGGTTAACGGGGTCGCGGCCGACCAGGACACGGGTCTCAAAACCCTCGATCGCCAGCGCCTCGCCCTTGTAGACGCTGTGCTTCACCTCGAAGCTCGAGCGCTTGATGCTCTCGACCTTCGTTTCGATGGTGATCCAGTCGCCGTAAGTCGAGGGGATGTAGAACTTGGCGCGCGTGTCGACCATGGGAATGCCGACCAAGCCGTATTTGCGGACCAGGTCCTGCTTGGAGAAGCCGGCGACTTCGAACAGGGTCGACGTCGAATCGTCGAACATCGCGAAATAGCGCGGGTAATAGACGATGTTGGCGGGGTCGCAGTCACCCCACTGGATCTGGACGTCGCGCCGGTTCACGAACATATGCTGCGCCCTATTTCGGCGCCATGCGTAGCGAGCCGTCGAGGCGCACCACTTCGCCGTTCAGGTACGAATTCTCGACCATGTGCAGCGCCAGTGCCGCGAACTCCTCGGCGTGGCCGAGCCGGCGCGGGAACGGGATTGCGGCGGCGAGTGAGTCCTGGGCTTCCTGCGGCAGGTTGGCGAGCAGCGGTGTGAGGAACAGGCCGGGCGCGATCGTCAGCACGCGGACGCCGAACTGCGCCAGCTCGCGCGCGATCGGCAGCGTCATGCCGACGATGCCGCCTTTTGAGGCCGAATAGGCCGATTGCCCGATCTGGCCGTCATAAGCGGCAACGGACGCCGTGTTGATGATGACGCCGCGCTCGCCGGTTGCCTGCGGCTCGAGCTTGGACATCTCGTTCGCGGCAAGGCGAAGCATGTTGAAGGTGCCGATCAGGTTGACCTTGATCACCTTGTCGAAATCCGCGAGCGCCATCGGGCCGTCACGGCCGACGACGCGCTTGGCAACGCCGATGCCGGCGCAATTGACCAGCACGCGCGCGGGTCCATGGGCCTTGGTTGCCTGAGCGATCGCAGCCTCAGCGGAAGCCGCATCGGAAACATCGCAGGTCACCGCGACGCCCTTGATCTCCGCGGCCACGGTTTCCGCGAGCTTGGCATTGAGGTCGCACACCGCGACCCTGGCGCCCTGCGCCGCCAGCTTACGCGCGGTCGCCGCGCCCAGTCCCGATGCGCCGCCGGTGACGATGACTGCCTGATCCTTCAACAACATGGCGTTCTCCTGGTGCGATGTTTTCTTAGCCGACCGATATCACACGGTCCGATGGATTGGCAGCGTAGAGCTCCTCGATCAGCAGGCTGCGATGCTCGAGCACCGCGCGCTGGTTGATCGAGCCCTTGTCGGTGACTTCGCCCTTGTCGATCGAGAGCGGCGTGTCCATGAGGATCGCGCGCGTGATCCGCGTCGAGGATCCCGTGGCCGCGCTGAGAAAGCGGGTCAGCCGTTCGCGAAATGCCTCGCGCACCAGCCGGTCGCGGGTCGCGACGACGAGATCGTCGGTCGGCAGCGTCGGGTTGATCAGCCGGCAGCCGTCGAGATCGAGCACGACGAGCGCGGAGATCTCGTCTCGGTTGATGCCGGCGATGACGACGTCGCGCACCAGCGGCGCGCAGGCCGCGACGAAGCGCGCGCGCAATGGGCCGACGCTGACCCAAGTGCCGCTGCCGAGCTTGAAATCCTCACCGATGCGGCCGTCGAAATCGAAGCCGGCATTGAGATCATCGGGATCGACGGGCTTAAGGGCATCGCCGAGCTTGTAGAAGCCTTCTTCGTCGAACGAATTTGCGGTGATGTCGGGCTGGCGCCAGTAGCCGGGCATCACGTTCGGCCCCTTGCAACGAACTTCCATCTTGCCGTTGTTCGGCACCAGCTTGGCGTCATTGCCGGATACGGGAAGCCCGACATGGCCGGAGCGGCTGGTGCGCGGGTTGACCGACATGAAGAACGGCGCGGTCTCGGTTGCACCGAGGCCGGTCAGCATCGGTACGCGGTAGCCTTTTTCCTTCACCGCCAGCTCGTCGAGGCTGTTCCAGACGAACGGCGACAGCGCCGCGCCCGAGAAGAACATCGCGTGCAGCCGGTCGAAGAATTTTGCGCGGAGGCCCTGGTCGTCGCGCAGATAAGGCAGCAGCGACTCGTAGCCCTTGGGGACGTTGAAATAGACCGTCGGCGAAATCTCCTGGAGATTGCGCACGGTTTCCTCGATGCCTCCAGGCACCGGCTTGCCGGCATCGAGATACATCGAGCCGCCATTGTAGAGCGTCAGCCCGATATTGTGGTTGCCGCCAAAAGTGTGATTCCAGGGCAGCCAGTCGATGATGACGGGCGGCTCGTCCCTGAGGAAGGCGAGTGTCTCGCGCAGCATCACCTGGTTGGCGCAGATCATGCGCTGGGTGTTGATGACCGCCTTGGGGTTGCCGGTCGAGCCCGAGGTCAGCAGGAATTTCGCGATGGTGTCGGGGCCGATCTTGCCGTGGACCTCGTCCAGATCGCCGCGGATCGGGGTTGCAATGAGGTCGGCGAGCAAGGTGACGTCGCGGCCCGGCACGTGGCCGTAGGACGCGGCGATCTCGGTGCCGAGCGAGACGTTGGCCGCGAGCGCGTCGGCGAACTTGTCGGCGTCCTCGGCGAAGACAAGGCCGGGCGTCAGCAGCTTCATCAGGTAGGAGAGCTTGCCGTAATCCTTCGATACCAGCGAATAGGCCGGCGACACCGGGCAGAACGGAATGCCGGCATAGAACGCGCCGAACGCGAGCAATGCGTGGTCGATCGAATTGCCGGAGAGGATGACGAGCGGCCGCTCCGCCGACAGCCCGCGCGCAATGAGCCCTGAGGCGATGTGCCGGCTCGCGGCGAGCAGCTCGGCGTAGCTGATCTTGCGCCAGCCGCGGCCACCTTCGCGCTCGGCCATGAAGACGCGATCGGGCGTCGCGCTCGCCCAGTGATGCAGGCGGTCGGTGATGCGGGCCGGATAATCGCCGAGCGGCTGTTTGGGCCGCAGATAAATCGTGCCGTCGTCGCGCCGCTCGATATTGACGACGGGATCGCCGAACGAAATGGGCCGCAGCGGGGAAGTGCTCGCGCCGCGCTCCATGCTGGAAGAGGACGGCTGCGCGCTCATGATTTCGGCTTCACCTTTGCGGTCTTGTGTTCGAGGAACTCGCGGATCCTGCGTTTTGCCTCTTTGTCGCTCTGCGCCACCGTCGCCATCAGCGATTCCATCAACAGGCCGGTCTGCGGATTGGCCTCCGCGATCATCGGCAGCGCCTGGAGCACGGCGAAGTTGGTCAGCGGCGCGTTGGAGGCGACCTTGGTCGCAAGCTCCATCGCCTTGCCGAGCCCGTTGCCGGCTTCCGTGACATATTGCGCAAAGCCGTAGGAGGTGCCTTCGGTCGCGGAATAGACGCGGCCGGTCA
Organism: Bradyrhizobium sp. MI1.4; assembly: GCF_055811315.1. Taxonomy (NCBI): domain Bacteria; kingdom Pseudomonadati; phylum Pseudomonadota; class Alphaproteobacteria; order Hyphomicrobiales; family Nitrobacteraceae; genus Bradyrhizobium; species Bradyrhizobium sp. MI1.4. The sequence continues at coordinate 74,166 of NZ_JBVVPP010000021.1, forward strand.
GCATCATGTCCATCATCCTGGCGACGCCGATCAGGCGCGGCAGGCGCACCGAACCGCCGCCACCGACGAAGATGCCGCGCTGCCCCTCCGGCAGCGCGAAATAGGTCGAGGGTTCGGCGACACGGATATGCGCCGCGCAGGCGAGCTCCAGCCCGCCTCCGATCACGGCGCCCCTGAGCGCGGCGATCACAGGCACGCGGCTGTACTGGATGCGGTCGAACACCCGGTGCCACATCTGGGAATGGAGAAGGCCGCCACTGGCATCATGGTCGGTCAGTTCGGAGAGGTCGAGACCGCTGGAAAAATGGTCGCCGATGCCGTGGATGACGACGGCGCCGATATCCTCGGGCAGGGCCGCAAAACACTCGCCGATCTCCAGGATGATGCCGTCGTTGAGCGCATTGCGCTTGGCCGGCCGATTGAGGCCGACGGTCAAAACCCGGTCCGCCCGCTCGATCTTCAAAAGCCCGGAGGCGCCCGCGTCAGCGGTCTCGGCGTTTCCCTGTGTCATTTGCGTCCTTGTCAGAATAGTTATGTTGTATAACGAATTCAGGAGGAGTCAACAAGGGGCTAGGCGCCTCTTGGGTCAGTCAGGCGGGCAAAAGGCGCCCTCCAAATGCGGTGTCGTCCCGGCGGAGGCCGGGAGCCATAACCACAGGGAGAAGTTTGGCCAAGTCGTTCGGTACTCCGACTATTCGCGATCGACAGATCACGCGGTATGGGTCCCAGCCTTCGCCGGGACGACGGCGAAGGGCACTGAAGCCTTCACATCACCTGATGCACGTCGATCACGACGCGGTCCGCATGCCGGGCTGCTGAACCGACAAAAATGTGCTGCATCAGCCAGCGGTATTTCTCATGCCCGGTCTCGAACTTCGGCACGGTGCGGAAATAGATCAGTTTGGGATCCACCGGCTCGCCGCGCTTGAGCTTTTGCAACAGCTCGACCGGGCCGAAGCGCATGCCCTTGTTCTCGACATAGACGGTGGCGCCGTCATCGGTTTGGAACGCGTACTTCGCTTCGAGATCAATCAGCTCATTCGGGCGGATGGTCTGGAAGTCCGCGCCGAACGGCAGCACCTTGCCGGTGATCGCACCCGTCACCTCGCCGCCGACGATCGGGATGATGCGGCGAATGCCGATACCGGTCTCGCCGGCGGTGACGACGTCGCCGATGCGTGCGGTGACGGTAAAGACGTATCTGGTTTCCAGCGACGGCGTGGTCATCGCTTCACCTCCTCAATGCGCCATCATCCGCGTCGGCAACCACGTCGCCAGCAGCGGGAAGGCGATCAGGATCACCAGGCGCACCAGGTCTGTCGCCACGAACGGAATCACGCCCTTGAAGATGGTGGAGAAGGAAACGTCCTTCACCACGCTCTTGATGACAAAGACGTTCATGCCCACCGGCGGATGGATCAGGCCGAGCTCGACCGTCATGACGATGATGACGCCGAACCAGATCGGGTCGAAACCGAGATGCATGATCACGGGGAAGATGATCGGCACGGTGAGGATGATCATCGCCATGGCGTCCATCAGGCAGCCGAGCACGAGATACATCACCATGATCAGCGCCAGCACGCCGTAGGGGCCGAGACCGAGGCCGGTGAGGAATTCCGTCACCTTTTGCGGGGTCTGCGTCACCGTGAGGAAATAGCCGAAGATCAATGCGCCGATCAGCACGGTGAACACGGCGGCGGCCGTGCGCGTCGCCTGGAGCAGTGAGGCCAGAATCTTCTCGCGGTCGAGCCGGCCGGTCGCCACGCCGATGATGAAGGCGCCGGCGGCGCCGACGCCGCCCGCTTCCGTCGGCGTGAAGCGCGGCAAATAGGGCAGGCCGTAAAGGCCGCCGATCACGAACACGAACAGCAGCACCGGCGCCCAGATGTCCTTCAGGCCGGCGAAGCGCTCGCGCCACGGCAGCTCCTTGCCCTTGGGCAGGAAGTCGGGCCGGAAATAACCGATCAGGAAGATCGTGATCATGTACATGGTCATCGCCAGGATGCCCGGGATGATGCCGGCGATGAACAGCTTGCCGATGTCCTGCTCGGTGATGATGCCGTAGACGGCGAGCACGGTGGAGGGCGGCAGCATCGCACCCAGCGTGCCGCCGGCCGCGATCACGCCGGTGGCAAACGACTGCGGATAGCCGAAGCGGCGCATCTCGGGGTAAGCGACCGCGGAGAAGGTCGCGGCGGTCGCGACCGAGGAGCCGCAGATCGCGGCAAAGCCGCCGCAGGCGCCGACGGTGGCGATGCCGAGTCCGCCGCGCAAATGGCCGACAAAGCCGTTGGCGGCGCGGAACAGTTCGCGGCTCATGCCGGAATTGCTGACGAAGGAGCCCATCAGCAAAAACATCGGAATGACGCCGAAGGTGTAGTCGGTCACCGTGCGCATCGAGGTCTGGCCGACCAGCTTCAGCGCCGGCGTGGCGCCAACGAGATAGGAAAAGCCGGAGACGCCGACGAGGCCCATGGCCATGCCGACCGGCACGCGCAGCAGCATCAGGGCGAACAGGGAAACGAAGCCGATTACGGCGACGGCATCGGTGCTCATGATTACTCCGTCGCCTTCAGCTTGGGGTCGTGCATCTCTTCGGGATGGAAGATCAACCGGTAGGTGCGGATCGCGATCAGCAGCACGGCCGAGACGTCGCCGATCCAGGCGATCGCGAAGAACGGCCAGGTCGGCATGTGCATGTCGAAGGTCTGGACGTTGTCGTTGTAGGTGCCGCGCACCTTGTCGAACAGCGTCCAGGTCTGCACCGTCACGACGAACAGCAGCACCAGGGTCGCGAACACGTCGATCCAGCGCTGGTAGCGCGGCCCGACATTGCCCCAGACGAGGTCGACGGTGATGTGGGTGCCGCGATAGGAGGTCGCGGCGATGCCCCAGAAGATGAGGATGCCGAGCAGCATGCGGCCGATGTCGAAACTATCGGGGATCGAATAGTTCAGCGTGTTGCGCAGCAACACCGACAGGAAGATGTCGAGCGCGACGATGCCGACGAAGCCGGCTGCGATCCACTCGATCGAATCGATCACGCGATCCATCCAGGCGCGCTTCATGGGAGTGTCCTAGGTGATGTCATTCTCGTTCTCGACTCGGCTGCTGCTCCTCGCCTCTCCCCGCGTGCGGAGAGAGGCCGCATCGCATCGTAGATGCGGTCGGGTGAGGGGACTCTCCACGAGTCCATCTCTCACTCTTCTTGCGGAAGCGGCCCCTCACCCCACCCCTCTCCCCGTAAAGACGGAGAGAGGGGAGGAGAGGCCGATCGCGTCGCAGCTTCACTCCGCCAGCGCGTTGTACTTCTTCAGCGATGCCTTCAGCTCGCTAAGCGCCGCGTCCGGATCCGCGCCGGTCTTCTTCGCGCCGTCGGACCAGGTCTTCACCAGCGGCTCGGCGGCCTTCTTCCAGGCGGCGGTCTGCTCGGGCGTCAGCTTGTAGACCTCGTGACCGGTTTCCGCCTTGACCTTGTCGATGCCGGCATCCTCGAACTTGCCCCAGTGCTCGCCGACCACGCCCGCCATCTCGACCGTGCAATTCTTGTCGATTGCGGCCTTCTGCTTGTCGGACATCGCATTGTACTTGTCCTTGTTCATGACGAACACGAAGGTCGTGGTGTAGAGCGGCGCCTCCATGTCGTATTTGGTCACCTTGTCGATGCCGAACAGCACCAGCGAGCCCCAGGGGAAGGTGACGCCATCGGCGACGCCGCGCTCGATGATGTCGCGCACTTCGGGCGCGGAGGATTGCACATTGGTGCCGCCGAGCGAGGTAACGAAATTCGCCATGGTGGCGTGGGCGGGGCGGATCTTCAGGCCCTTCACGTCCTCCGGCATCACGATCTTCTTGGTGCGGGAGTGGAAGGAGGAGGGCGAGTGGACGAAGGCGAGGCAGTATTTGACGTCCTTCATCTCCTTCTCGGCGTATTTGCGATACCAGGCGTCGAGCCCCATCGAGCCGCCCTTGGCATCCGAGATCAGGAATGGCAATTCGCCAGCGCCGATGATCGGGAAACGGCCGGGCTGGTAGCCGGGATTGACATAGGTGACGTCGGCGATGCCGTCGCGCGCCATGTCGTAATGGTCGAACGCCTTGCCCATCTGCTGGGCCGGAAACACCTTGCCCTTGATGGTGCCGCCGGAATCCTTCTCGACCGCAGCAGCCCAGTCCTCCAGCGATTTCTGTAGTGGATGCGAGGCCGGCACCCAGTGCGAGATCTTCAAATCGAAGGTCTTGTCCTGCGCGAACGCAGGGCTCACGCTTGCTGCCAGCAGCAACGCCAGACAGGCTTTCCTCATCACGCGTCTCTCCCTCTTTTGACGGCGGGCTTCGATGGCCCGGTCTCGTTAATTAACATGTTATCTAGTTGGCCGGCGCGTTCAAGCCGGAACTGGCGCGACGTGCCGCCGCGCACTCCCTTTTGCCCAACCGTTATATGATATAATTATCGTGCGCGGACGGCCGCGACAAGCGAGCCACGCCGAAAGGCTACAGGATCGGGAGGAGCAAGTATTGCGGACAAAAGTCGCAATCATCGGGGCGGGGCCGGCAGGATTGTTGCTTGGGCAACTGCTGCATCATTATGGCATCGACAATGTCATTCTGGAGCGGCAGAGCCCGGACTATGTGCTCGGCCGCATCCGTGCCGGACTGCTGGAGGAGGGAACAGTTGCGCTGCTCGACCAGATCGGCGCCGGCGCACGGGCGCATGCCGAAGGGCTGGTGCATGAAGGGATCGAACTCACCTTCTCCGGGCGCCGCCACCGCATCGACATGAAGGCTGCGACCGGCAAGACGGTCATGATCTACGGCCAGACCGAGGTCACGCTCGATCTGATGAATGCGCGCACGGCCGCCGGCCTCACCTCGGTCTACGAGGCCAAGGACGTGCAGCCGCAGGATTTCGACGGCGGTCACCCGCGCGTAACCTACGTGAAAGATGGCGTCACCCACACCATCGATTGCGATTTCATCGCCGGTTGCGACGGGTTTCACGGCGTCAGCCGCGCCAGCGTTCCGGCTTCGGCCATCGAGGAGTTCGAGCGCATCTATCCGTTCGGCTGGCTGGGCATCCTCTCCGAGACGCCGCCGGTCAGCCACGAGCTGATCTATTCCAACCACGCCCGTGGCTTTGCGCTCTGCACCATGCGTTCGACCAGGCGCAGCCGTTACTATGTGCAGTGCGCGCTCGACGACCACGTCGACCAATGGCCGGACGACCGTTTCTGGGATGAGCTCAAGCGCCGGCTCGACCAGGACGCCGCCGACAGCCTGGTCACGGGCCCCTCGATCGAGAAGAGCATTGCGCCGCTGCGCAGCTTCGTCGCCGAGCCGATGCGCTTCGGCAGGATGTTCCTGTGCGGCGACGCCGCCCATATCGTGCCGCCGACCGGCGCCAAGGGGCTGAACCTGGCCGCGAGCGACGCGCATTATCTGTCGAGTGCGTTTCGCGAGTTCTACGACGAAAAATCCAGCGCCGGCATTGATGCCTATTCGGCGAAGGCGCTGGCGCGGGTCTGGAAGGCCGTGCGCTTCTCCTGGTGGATGACCTCGATGCTGCACAAATTCCCCGACACCGGCACCATCGGCGCGCGCATCCAGCTCGCCGAGCTCGACTATGTCACGCAGTCGCAGGCCGCGATGACCTCGCTGTCGGAGAATTACGTGGGGCTGCCGTTTTAGGGCGCGCCGTCATGCCCCGCGAAAGCGGGGCATCCAGTACGCCGCGGCCTCTCCGTATCACGTCACCGTCTCTGGAATACTGGATCACCCGCTTTCGCGGGTGATGACAGGGATAGCGGGGCGACGGCGCCACTCCTTTCAAACACCCGCGCAAATTCCGTTTAAAACTTTGTAGGTGGTGCATCTGTCCCGTCTGCCGCGTTCAATGGCGGGAGCCACCAACGCGAGACGGACATGACCAGCACCGACATTCCCGCCGGCTTCGAGCCGCACTTTCGCAAAGCCCCGCTCACCGATCCCTGGGAGCCGCTTTACTCCAGGAAGACCGACAACGGCGTCACCGTGGGATTGCGGCTGGCGAAACCGCACACCAACGCGCGCGGGCTGATCCATGGCGGCCTGATCGCGGCGCTGGCCGATGCCGCCATGGGCTACAGCTGCGCGCAGGCGACGGGCTGGACGACCTCGTTGGTCACGATCTCGCTGTCGGTCGACTATGTCGGCGCCGGCGAGATCGGCCAATGGCTCGCGGTCGAGGGTGAGGCGATCAAGACCGGCAGCACGATCTGTTTCGCGCAGTGCCTCGCGAAGGCCGACGGCGCCGTGATCGCCCGCGCCAGCGGCACCTTTCGCGTCGTGCCGAAGAAGGGGTGAGGGCGTCACCCGAATTTCCACTCCGCGGTCTCCACCACGAGATCGACGAAGGCGCGCACCTTGGCGGAGAGCAGGCGCGAGGTCGGGTAGACGATGTGGATCGGCAACGCCGGCTGCTCGTATTTCGCCAACACGATTCTGAGCCGCCCGCGCCGCAGGCCCTCGGCAGCCTGATAGGCCAGCACCCGGGTCACGCCGCCGCCCGCCTCGGCATATTGCAGGGCGGCGTCGGCGCTGTTGCTGGCGAAGCGTGGATTCGGCGCCACCTCGATGTCGCGGCCGTCCTGCACGAAGCGCCAGTTCGCGGATGGACCGAAGGCGATGGTCTGGTGCCCGAGCAATGCCTCCGGCGTCTTCGGCTCGCCATGGCGCTTGAGATAGCCAGGTGTCGCCACCACGATCCGCCGCATCTCGCCGACCTGGCGCGCGACGAGAGAGGAGTCGGCGAGATGGCCGATCCGCACCGCGACGTCGACGGCATCTTCCACGAGATTGACCAGATTGTCCGACAGCCGCAATTCGCAGGCGACCTCGGGATAGCGCTTGCGGTAGGCGATCATGACAGGCCCGACATGCAGCCGGCCGAAGCCGACCGGCGCCGACACCACCAGCCGCCCGCTCGGTCGGTTGCGCTCCTCCCGTGCCGAGCCGTCGGCCTCCTCGACATCGGCGAGGATGCGACGCGCGCGCTCGAGATAGCGCGTGCCGACGTCGGTCAGGGTCACTTGACGGGTGGTCCGCTGCAACAGCCGCGCGCCAAGATGCTCCTCCAGCGCCGCGATCAGCCGCGTCACCGCGGAGGGGGACAGCCGCAGTTTTCGTGCCGCCGGCGCGAAGCCGCGCAGGTCGGCGACGGTGACGAAAACATGCATGGCTTCGAGGCGATCCATGGCATTATTGCATATACCGCAATGATGAAGTGTCAAGCGGGCCGATTGTTTTAGCCGGCGAAAAGTCCATTTTGGATGGCGAAGACGCGGGGATGCGCCGGGATTTCAGGAGATCGTCCGATGACGGCAACTCACACCTACGCCAGCGACGTGGCGTTCACGCCGGCGGTGAAGTCGATCCAGACCCGAAAGGGATCACGCGAAGGCTATGCGCATGCCGAGCAGCGCGGGTGGCGCACCGAGGTCGATGAGAACCTCGCGGCGTTCCTGGCCGACGCCAACAGCTTTTATCTCGCCACGGCCTCGGCCGACGGCCAGCCCTACATCCAGCATCGTGGCGGCCCGAAGGGCTTCTTGAAGGTGCTGGACAAGCAGACGGTGGCTTTCACGGACTACGCCGGCAATCGGCAATACATCACGCAGGGAAACCTGTCCGAAAATCCCAAGGCCTACATCTTCGTGATGGACTACGCCCATCGCCGCCGGGTGAAGATCTGGGGCGAAGCGCGGGTGGTCGAGGACGACGAGGCGCTGACGACATCGCTGATGCCGAAAGGCTATCGGGCTCGGCCCGAGCAGGTGATCCTGTTCAAGATCGAAGCGTGGGACACGAACTGCCCGCAGCACATCCCGCAGAAGTTCGACGCTGGCGATGTGGCAGCGGCGCTGGCGGCAAGGGATGCGAAAATCGCGGAGCTGGAGGCGGAGGTGGCGGCGCTGAAGGGGGAGAAGGGGGCAAGCTAGGCCACGATCTTCGTCTCTCCCTGAATCCTCCGATGTCATGCCCCGCGAAGGCGGGGCATCCAGTACGCCGCGGCGCCTCGGTTCAAGCACAGCGGTCTTTGGAATACTGGATCGTCCGCCCCTGTGCGCAATTGCGCACTAGGCGGACGATGACAGATGAGTTTGAGGAAGCGTCTCGAAACTACAACACACTCGCGCCTTCGTGCTGGAAGCCGAGATAGCTCGCCGCCACGCGCTCGTTCGCCGCGATGTCGCTGGCCTTGCCGCTGAGCACGAACTCGCCGAGCTCCATGACATAGGCCTGATCCGCGATCTTCAATGCCGCCTGCGCGTTCTGCTCGACCAGCAGCACGGAGACGCCGGCGGCGCGCAGTTCGGTGACGATGCGGAAAATGTCGGCGACGATGATCGGGGCGAGGCCGAGGCTCGGCTCGTCCAGCATCAGGAGCTTGGGCTCGCCCATCAGTGCGCGGCCCATTGCGAGCATCTGCTGCTCGCCGCCGGAGAGCGTGCCGGCGAGCTGCTTGCGCCGCTCCTTGAGCCGCGGAAACAGCGTGTAGACCCGCTCCATCGAGGCTTTCGCCTTGCTTCTCTCGATGCGGAAGGCCCCTAACTCGAGATTGTCCTCGACATTCATGGTCACGAACAATTCGCGGTGCTCGGGAACGAGGCCAAGCCCCATGGCGACGCGGTCCTCGATGTCGAGCCGCGACAGGTCCTGACCTGCGAATGAAACACGCCCTTTCAGCGGCAAAATGCCGATGATGGCGGAGAGCAGCGTGGTCTTGCCGGCGCCGTTGGCGCCGACGATGGTGACGATCTGGTTCTGGCCGACTTCGAGCGAGACCGAGCGCACGGCCTCGACCTTGCCATAGGCGACATGGGCGTTGGCGACGGACAACAGCGCGCTCATGCCGCCACTCCGAGATAGGCCTTGATCACTTCGGGATTGGTCTTGATCGTGGCCGGCGTTCCTTCCGCGATCTTGGTGCCGAAATCGAGCACCACGATGCGGTCGGCGAGGTTCATGACGAAGCCCATGTCGTGCTCGACCAGCAGGACGCTCATGCCGCCGTCGCGCAGCTCGCGCAGCAGCGTCGCGAGCCGCTCCTTCTCCATGTGGCGCAGGCCGGCGGCCGGCTCGTCGAGCAGCAGCAGCATCGGATCGACGCACAACGCACGGGCGATCTCGACGATCCGTTGCTGTCCCAGTGAGAGCGAGCCTGCGAGCTGATGCATCTGCTCGCCAAGTCCGACCCGCTCGATCTGGCGGGCGGCTTCGGCGAGCAGCTTTGCCTCATCAGTGCGGTCGAGCCGCAGCATCGAGGAGATCGGCCCCGAATGGCCGCGCAGATGGGCACCGATCGCGACGTTTTCCAGCACGGTCATATCAGGCACCAGCTTGACGTGCTGGAAGGTGCGGGAGATGCCGAGCTTGACGATCTCCTGCGGCGGCGCCCTGTCGACCTTGTTGCCGAGCACGGAGATCGAGCCCGAGCTGGCCGACAGCACGCCGGTGATCAGGTTGAAGGTGGTGCTCTTGCCGGCGCCGTTGGGGCCGATCAGCGCGACGATCTCGCGAGCCTGGACGTCGAAGGAGACGTTGTTCACCGCGACCACGCCGCCAAATTGTTTCCGGGCCTTCTCGACCTGGAGCAGGACGCTGGATTGGCCGGGCGAGCGGGTGCGCTGCTCCAGTTTCAGCGAAGTGTCTGGCTTCTTGCCACTGGTACGCTGGGGCAGGAACGACATCAGCCAGGGCCAGACGCCGCCGGGTGCGAGCTGGAGCAGCGCCACCAGCATGATGCCGAACACGATGGTCTCGACCTGGCCCGAGCCGGGCAGGATCAACGGCAGATAGCTCTGCAGCACTTCCTTCAGGACCACGACCAGCGCCGCGCCCAGGACGCCGCCCCAGACATAGCCGGCGCCGCCGACCACGGCGATGAAGAGATACTCGATGCCCGCCTGCGCGCCGAACGGCGTCGGGTTCACCGCGCGCTGAAGATGGGCGTAGAGCCAGCCGGAGAGGCCGGCGAGCACGGCGGCATGGATGAACACCAGCATTTTCGCCCGCGGGGTGTGCACGCCGAACGCCTCGGCCGCGACATGGCCGCGCCGGAGCGCGCGGATGGCGCGGCCGGTGCGGGAGTCCAGCAGGTTCATCGTGAGCAACGCCGAGAGGATCACGGCAACCCAGATCGCGTAGTAGATCGAGCCGGGCGAGAGCATTTTGAACGAGCCGATCGACAGCGGCGGGATCGCCGAGATGCCGTCGTTTCTTCCCAAAAATTCCAGCTTGCTGAAGAGATAGAACAAGCCGAGTCCCCAGGCGAGCGTGCCGAGCGGCAGATAATGGCCGGAGAGACGGACCGTGACGAGGCCGAGCAGCACCGCCAGCAATCCGCTGACCACCAGCGACAGTGGTAGCGTCAGCCAGGGCGACATGCCGTAGGTTGTCGACAGCACCGCGGTGGTGTAGGCGCCGAAGCCGACGAAGGCCGCTTGTCCAAACGAGGTCAGGCCGCCGACGCCGGTCAGCAGCACGAGGCCCATCGCGACCAGGGCCGCGAGGCCGATATTGTCGAGCAGCACGATCCAGAATGGGGGCATGCCCGGAACAAACGGGATCGCCGCCATGATCAGCGCGAAGATGAGGATGGGGAGCCGGCTCTGCATCTTGGCGTCAGTCCTTCTCTTCCTCGACCGCAGGCGCCGCGAGCGAGCGCAGCAGCAGCACGGGAATCAAGAGCATGAAAACGATCACCTCCTTGTAGTTGGAGGCATAGAAGGACGAGAACGCCTCGACGATGCCGACGACCAGCGCCGCGACGGCGGTGAGGGGGTAGCTGACAAGCCCGCCGATGATCGCGGCGACAAAGCCCTTCAGGCCGATCAGGAAGCCCGAGTCGTAATACAGCGTCGTGATCGGCACGATCATGATGCCCGACAGTGCGCCGATGACGGACGCCAGCAGGAAGGCGATCTGCCCGGATAGCGTGGTGCGGATGCCGACGAGCCGGGCACCGAGCCGGTTCACAGCGGTCGCGCGCAGCGCCTTGCCGTAAAGTGTCAACCCAAAGAACAGCCACAGCCCGACGATGAAGGCGATGGTAATGCCATAGACCGTGATGCTCTGGCCGGTGAAGCGCAGCGCACCGCTGGTGAAGGAGCCGGACAGCACGGCAGGTCCGCGCTGGCCTTCGGCGCCGAAGAACAAAAGGCCCAAACCCTGAAGCGCGAGGTGAACGCCCACCGAGGCGATCAATAGCACCAGCACGGAGGTGTGCGCCAGCGGCTGGAATGCGATGCGGTAGAGAAACAGGCCGATCATCGCCACGATCACCAGCGACAGCGCGATGCAGACCGCAACCGGCGGCTTCTGAGCGGCGTAGTAGACGGTCAGCGCCAGCACGATGGCCGGCAGCACGATATTGGTGAGGACGCTGCGCAGCACCAGGCGTCCGTGCAGCGCCTTGCGCGCGGCGAACAGGTCGAACGCGAAGGCGCCGAGGCCTAGGGCGAGCGCGAGTTTGGCCGTGCCCGGCATCTGGCCCGCGGCCAGCGAGGCATAGGTCAGCGCGCCATAGGTGACGAATTCGCCTTGTGGAATGAGGATGACGCGGGTGACGGCGAACACCAGCACCAGCGCCAGGCCGAGCAGCGCATAAATCGCGCCATTGGTGATGCCGTCCTGCAGCAGGAACAGCATGATGGTGGTATTCAAGACCGGACGCTCCCCCTCAAAGATTCAGGACCGGTCCCCTGATTGTGGTGGACGGTCCGCTCACAGCCATTGAACAGCGCTGACGATATTTGATATGGTCCATAACAATTATCAAATATAACATCAAGGGTGGCGAACGATCCTCCCGAACTTAACGGGATTGCGAGCATGAGGCGATGACCGTTTCCAAAACCGCTGAAAAGTCTTCTGAAAAACCCGCCGACACAGCCAAGGGCCGCAAGGACGCGGCCGACGGGCCCGGCGAAGCCCTCCAGCTCGGCGAGCTCTCGGAGCAGCTCGGCTATGTCCTGAAGCGGGCACAGCTCAAGGTGTTCGAGAACTTCCTGCGCTGCATGGCCTCGCTCCAGCTCACGCCGGCGCAGTTCTCCGTGCTGCTGCTGGTCGAGAAAAACCCCGGCCGTAACCAGACCGAGATCGCCTCCACCCTCGGCATCCTGCGCCCGAATTTCGTGGCGATGCTCGACAATCTCGAGAGCCGCGACCTTTGCGCGCGGATCCGCTCCACCAACGACCGCCGCTCGCACATCTTGGTGCTGACCGACAAGGGCAAGGCCGTGCTGGCCCGCGCCAAGAAGCTCGTCGCCACCAAGCACGAGGCCCGGCTGAACGAGCTGCTCGGGCCGTCCAACCGCGAAGCCCTGCTCGGGATGCTCTCGAAGATCGCCAACGAGTTTTGACGGTTGATTGCCCGGCGACCGGGCATCAAACCCGGAAGCGCGGGCGGGCTGGCGGCGGTTATGCCGCAGAGCGAACCGGTCGGGCATGGCAGGTGTTTTCGCGGACAGGAAATGGCGCTCGATTTCCTCGGCGGGCAACGGAGGGCTGAACAAATAGCCCTGCATTTCCGTGCAGCCCTCCGCTGCGATCCGGTCCCGTTGCTCCTCGCTCTCCACCCCCTCCGCCGTCGTCGTCATGCCCATCCCGCGCGCCAGTGCCGCCACCGCCCGCACGATGCTGAGGGATGCCGCATTGTTTTCCACGCCGCTGACGAAAGACCGGTCGATCTTGATCTTGTCGAAGGGGAAGCATTGCAGATAGGTCAGTGACGAATAGCCGGTGCCGAAATCGTCCATGGCGACCTTGATGCCCAGCGCCCGGAGCTGGTGCAGCGTCGTCAGCGTTCCGTTCCTGTCCTGCAGAAACACGCTTTCCGTGATCTCGATCTCCAGCCGCCGCGGATCGAGGCCGGAGGCCGCCAGCGCGCCGACGATCACCTCCGTCAGGCCCGGCTGGCGGAATTGCACCGCCGAGATGTTGACGGCGACGTGCAGATGGTCCGGCCATCGGCTTGCAGTGGCACAGGCCTGCCGGATCACCCATTCGCCGATCGGCACGATCAGGCCGATCTCTTCCGCAAGCGGGATAAAGCTGTTGGGCGCGACCAGTCCGCGCCGGGGATGTCGCCAGCGGATCAAGGCTTCGAAGCCGCTGATCTCGCCGCCGTCGGTCTTCACGACCGGCTGGTAGTGCAGTTCGAACTGGCCGGCGGCAAGGCCGTTGCGCAGGTCCTGCTCCAGCGCGCGACGGCTTTGCGCCTCTTCGCCCATGGCCGGTTCGAAGAAGCAGTGCATGCCGCGGCCGTCGCTTTTCGCGCGATACAGGGCCAGATCGGCATTGTGCAGGAGTTGCTCGGGCGTCGAGCCGTCGCCAGGCGCAATCGCGATCCCGATGCTCGCGCCCGCAATGGGTCTGGTGTCCGTCGAGCCCGAACGGAGCACTCAGCGTCCTGACAACGTCGCGCGCCAGCAGGTCCGCCTCGCTCGAATCGGAAATCGGCGTCTGGAGGATCACGAATTCATCGCCACCCATGCGCGCGACCGTATCGCTGTCGCGCGCGAGCTGCTTGAGGCGGCGGCTGACATCCTGCAGCAGGATGTCGCCGGCCTGGTGGCCCAGGGTGTCGTTGACGGCCTTGAACTTGTCGAGATCGACGTGGTGGATCGCGAACATCCCGCCCTGTTCGAGCGCCTGCTTGAGGCGCTGGCCGAGCAGGGCGCGATTGGCGAGGTCCGTCAGCGCGTCGTGGTGCGCCATATGCGCGATCTGCAATTCCGCTTTGCGCTGCTCGGTGATGTCTTCGTGGGTCGCGACCCACCTGAGATCGGGCATCGGTCGGTGCCTGATCTTGAAGGTTCGCCCGTTCTGCATCTCGACGATGCTGTCCATGGCCTCGGCTGACATGGCGACATCGGTCCGCCATTTGGCGTATTCCTCCCGCGTCATCGCCGGCACGCTGCCGACCTCGTAGCGTAGGTCGAGGATCTCCTGGAGCGGCGTGCCCGGACGAACGCGGTCGGGCGGCAGGCCGTACATCTCGATAAAGTGCGTGTTGCAGACCACCAGCCGATGGTCGGCGCTGAAGAAGCAGAGTCCGTGCGACATGTTGTTGATCGCGATGTCGAACTGGAAGTTGCGCTCCTGCAACCGCCGACTGAGCTCTTCGCGCTCTGTAATGTCCTCGTGCGTCGCCATGCCGCCGCCGTCGGGCAGGGGATGAATGGTGTAGGCGATGATTCGTCCGTCGGCGAATTGCTGGACCGTCTGCTCACTGACGACCGAACCCTCGGTGCGGGCACGGACATAGGCGCCGGCTTCTCCGCCGATGCTCAGGCCCAGTTTGAGCCGATGCTCGATCAGGTCCTTGATCGGCGTGCCCGGGTGCACCTGGTCGGGCGAGAGCGCGTACATCTCGCGGTAGATCAGCCCGACAATTCGCCCAATTTCGGGACATGTTCCTGAAACTGCGGCGAACGCGAGGTTAAGGGCGGCGATGCCCGCCCCCTGGAAAAGAGGACACCGACGAGAATTCAGAGATCGTTAACCATGTCGTCCGCCGAACCGCGCGGGGCGCCGGCGGGATGGCGATGCCGCCGTGTCAGTCGACCAGGATTACCCTGATGTCGTTCACATTGGTCAGCGTGGGCCCCGGCAGCAACAGGTCGCCCGTCGCCTCGAAGAACGTGGTCGCGTCGTTGTTGTCGAGATAGGCCTGCGGCTCCAGCCGCTGCGCCGCCATCTTCGCGAACGTCGCCGCGTCGATCAGCGCGCCGGCGGGATCAGTGGGATTGCCGGCACCGCCATCGGCGCCGTCGGTGTCGCCGGCGAGCGCGGAGATGTCAGGCGTGTCCTTCAAGAGGCCGGCGAGCGCCAGCGCATATTCCTGGTTCGGCCCGCCGCGGCCATTGCCGCGCACGGTGACCGTGAGCTCGCCGCCGGAGAGGATCGCGACCCGCTTGCCCTGCGCGCGGGCCTGAAGCGCCAGCCTGGCGTGATCGGCGGCAACGTCGCGGGCCTCCCCTTCGAGGTCGGCGCCGAGATCGATCGTCTCGTAACCGGCCTCATGCGCGAGTTTGACCGCAGCGTCGAGCGATTGCTTCGGACGTGCGATCAATTCGAAATGCGCGCGCGCGAAGGCGGCATCACCGGGCTTGCAGCTCTCGTTGGCGGGGTCGTCCAGCGCGCGGCGGACGGCATCGTCGATGTCGAGCTTGTACCTGGCGACAATGGCGCGCGCATCATTGAGCGTGGTCGGATCGGGCACGGTCGGACCTGAGGCGATCGCGGAGGGATCGTCATGCGGCACGTCGGAAATCGCAAGCGTCACGATCTCGGCGGCATTTTTGCCGGCGCGCGCCAGCCGCCCGCCCTTGATCCGCGACAGATGCTTGCGCACGACATTCATCTCGCCGATCGGCGCGCCGGAGCGGAGCAGCGCCTTGTTGACCGCCTGCTTCTGCCCGAAGCTGATGCCGTTGACGGGCGCGATCCAGTTCGCCGAGCCGCCGCCGGTGAGCAGCACCAAGAGCAGATCGTCCGGCCCGGCCTCGGCCGCGAGCGCCAGCGTGTCGGCCGCGCCCTTCAGGCCGGCTTCGTCGGGCACGGGATGACCGGCCTCGACCACGCGGATGCGGCGCGTCGGCACGCCGTAGCCGTGACGCGTGGTGGCGATGCCGACGAGGCGTTCTGGTGCGAGCCCGAGCGTGTCGAGATAATGCCGCTCGGCGGCGGCGGCCATCGCGGCCGCGCCCTTGCCGGCGGCGAGACAGATCACGCGTCCCTTTGGCGCGGGCCGCAGGTGCGGCGCCAGAATTGTGCTCGGATGAGCGGCGGCAACGGCGGCGTCGTAGAGCGCGCGGAGCAGGGGGCGTCGGTCGGTCATGACGAAGGGCCTTGAGCGGACAGGAAAGACTGGCGGCGAACGCGCCGCTCTCCTGCCTACCGCATCATGCGCCAAAGCGTAAGCCGGCTTTGCCATCATTCGATTGTGCAATCGCGTGATCATAATCGCCGCGCAAGCAAAAACCCCCTGCGATGGTTCGCAGGGGGTTTCCGTCGTCGCGTCCTTGATGGGGCTAACCGCCGACGTCGGCGCTGATCACGTCTCCGAACAGCTCAAACTTCTCGCCTTTGAACTTCTCGAGTTGAAGCTGGCTGATCGGCGCGAAATCGGTCGGCGAGGTGTTGATCTTCACGCCCGGCAGCAGGGCCTCGGTGCGGAAGTCCTTCAGATTCGCCGCTTGCTTCATGACGTTGTCGCGCGTGAGATCGTCACCGCACTGCTTCAAGACCTGAACCAGGGTCTGGGCCACGGCATAGCCGACGATCGTGCCCTTATCGAGCTTGTCGCCCTCGGGGAAGTATTTGGTCATGAAGGCGAGAAAGTCCTTCATGCCGGCATCATTGGCCCACTGCGGATCCGATACGTCCTTCAGATAATCGGCCGAGATGATGTCCTGGCCGTTCTCGAAGCCGGCAGGCTTCATCACGCTGCCGACGGAGGCAGAGACGTTGTTGAGGAAGTGCAGCGGCTTCCAGCCGATCTCGGCGTTCTTCTTGATCGCCTGGGCTGCGAATTTCGGCGTCGTGATGTTCATGAAGACGTCGGCGCCGGTCGACTTCAGCTTGACGATGTGGTTGTCGATGGTCGGTTCGGAGGTCTCGTAGCTCTCCTCCACGACGATCATCGACGCGGCTTTGGCGCCGAGGCCGTCCTTCAGGCCCTTGAGATAATCCTTGCCGTAATCATCGTTCTGGAACAGCACGGCGATCTTGGCGTCGGGCTTGTTCTTCAGCAGCCACTTCGCGTAGATCTGCGTCTCGCTCTGGTAGTTGGGCTGCCACCCCATGGTCCAGGGGAAGTTCTGCGGATCGTTCCACTTGGTGGCGCCGGTGGCGACGAAGAGCTGCGGCACCTTCTTCGAGTTCATGTATTTGTGGATCGCCGAGTTCGGCGGCGTGCCGAGCGAGTTGAAGATGAACAGCACCTCGTCGCTCTCGACCAGCTTGCGCGCCTGCTCCACCGTTTTCGGCGGCGAGTAGGCGTCGTCGTAGCTGATGAAGTTGATCTTGCGACCGTTGATGCCGCCTTCGTCGTTGATCTTCTTGAAATAGGCGGCTTCGGTCCGTCCGATGATGCCGTAGGCGGAGGCCGGTCCGCTGTAAGGCATGATGTTGCCGACCTTGATCTCGGTATCGGTCGCGCCGGTGTCGTATTTCTTCTGGGCCGATGCAGTGGAGGCCGAGGCCGCAATGAGCGCGAGCGCCAGTGACGCGGCCGCAAGTTTGCCGGTGACAGCGGGCATTCCTATCTCCCTATTTTCTTGGTGTGTGTGCGTCCCTTTTCTTGTGTTGCCTGTTTTTGGTGACGCAGCCGCAATTCAATACGATTTACCTGATGCCTACAACAGAAAGCCCCTGCGGCGGGGTCGCGGAGGCTGCTTCTTTAGTAGTCAGGGGCGGCCGCGCGCTCGTGTGCGACTGCGAGAAGAGACATCCGCTTGAGTTGATGAACCGATCAGGAGCGAGTTTGAGTTGCGCGACTTCAGTGGTCGAGCTCGCTCGAGATCACGTCCCCGAACAGCTCCCACTTCTTGCCCTTGAAGCGCATCATCTGGAGCTGCTCGATCGGGGCGAAATCGTCGGCTGCGGTGTTGATCTTGATGCCTGGCAACAGCGTGTCGGGCTGGAAATCCTTCAAGGAGGCGGCCTGCTTCATGACGTTGTCGCGGGTGAGGTCGTCGCCGCACATTTGCAGCACCTTCACCATGGTCTGCGCGGCGGCATAGCCGAACACCACGCCGGCATCGAGCTTGTTGGCCTTGGGATCGTATTTGGCGAGGAAGTTGTAGAATTTCTTCATGCCGTCATCGGCATTCCATTGCGGGTCGGAGGCGTCCTTGGTGTAGCTCGCCGACAGGATCCCTTGCGAGATCTCGAGCCCCGCCGGCTCGAGTACGCCGCCGACCGAGGCCGAGACGTTGGAGATGATGTGGACCGGATGCCAGCTGATCTCGGCCGCCTTCTTGATCGCCTGCGCTGCAAATTTCGGTGTGGTGATGCTGACGAAGATGTCGGCGCCCGAGGCCTTCAATTTCACAACGTTCTCGTCGATTGCCGGCTCCGACGTGTCGTAACCATCTTCCAGCACGATCATCGAGGCCTTGGGTCCAAGGCCTTCTTTCAGCCCTTTCAGGTAGTCCTTGCCGAAATCGTCGTTCTGATAGAGCACGCCGATCTTGCCGTCCGGCTTCTCCTTCATGATGTACTTGGCGTAGATGCGCGCCTCGCTGGCGTAGCTCGGCTGCCAGCCCATGGTCCAGGCATATTGCTTCGGATCGTTCCACTTCGAGGCGCCGCTCGCCACGAACAATTGCGGCACCTTCTTCTCGTTCATGTATTTGCGGATGGCACCGTTGGTGGAGGTGCCGAGCGAGCCGAAGATCAGCAGCACCCCGTCGCTCTCGACCAGCTTGCGGGCCTGCTCCACCGTCTTCGGCGGCGAATAGCCGTCGTCGTAGGAGATGAATTTGATCTTGCGGCCGCCGATGCCGCCCTCGGCATTGATCTTGTTGAAATAGGCTTCCTCGGCCTTGCCGATCGCCGCATAGGCGGAGGCCGGGCCGCTATAGGGCATGATGTTGCCGATCTTGATCTCGGTATCGGAAGCGCCGCTGTCGTATTTCTTCTGCGCCAAGACCGGGCCGCTCATCGCAGTGCACAACGCGAATGCGGCCAGAACGCCCGCAACCTGAAATCGAACGGCAGTCATCTTTCTCCACCCGGAACGGATCGCCGCCGCATTGAACAAGATTGATGCGGGACGTCAACAAAAAGCCCCCGCGATCGTTCGCGGGGGCTTCTCGATGTGTCGACTATAGCGTCAGAGCGTCACTCCGTGGCGATGTCGCCGCTGATGATCTCGCCGAAGAGTTCCCACTTCTCGCCCTTGAAACGCTGCATCTGGAGCTGGGCGATCGGGGCGAAGTCGGTTGGGCTGGTGTTGATCTTGACGCCGGGCAGCAGGGTGTCCGGTGCGAAATCCTTCAACGAGGCCGCCTGCTTCATGATGTTGGCCCGGGTCAGATCGTCGCCGCACATCTCCAGGACCTTGGCCAGCGTCGACGCCGCGCCGTAGCCGTAGACCATGCTGGTGTCGGACTTGTCGGCACCCGGCATGTACTTGTCGACGAACTCGTTCCACTTCTTCATGCCGGGGTCGTTGGCCCACTGCGGGTCCGTGGAGTCCTTGGCATAGGCCGCCGACAGCACGCCCTGCGAGGCCTCGAAGCCGGCCGGCTTCATCACGCTGCCGACCGAGATCGACACGTTGGTGAGGATCTGCAGCGGCTTCCAGCTCAGCTCGGCGGTCTTCTTGATGGTCTGGGCCGCGAACTTCGGCGTCGCGTAGATCAGCAGGACGTCGGGATTGGCCGCCTTGATCTTGACGATGTGACCGTCGATCGAGGGTTCGGACACCTCGTAGCTTTCTTCCATGATGATCATGGACGCGCCCTTGGCGCCCAGGCCGTCCTTGGTGCCCTTGAGGTAGTCTTTGCCGAAATCGTCGTTCTGATAGAGGATCGCGATCTTGGCGTCCGGCTTTTCCTTCAACAGCCATTTCGCGTAGATCTGCGCTTCGCTCTGGTAGGACGGCTGCCAGCCCATGGTCCAGGGGAAGTTCTTCGGGTCATTCCACTTGGTGGCGCCGGTGGCGACGAACAGCTGCGGGATCTTCTTGGCGTTGAGGTATTTCTGGATCGCGCTGTTCGAGGGCGTGCCGAGCGGGTTGAACACGACGATCACCTCGTCGCTCTCGACCAGCTTGCGGACCTGCTCGACGGCCTTCGGCGGCGAATAGCCGTCGTCATAGGTGACGAAGTTGATCTTGCGGCCGTTGATGCCGCCCTTGTCGTTGATCATCTTGAAGTAGGCTTCTTCGGTCTTGCCGATGATGCCATAGGCCGAGGCCGGACCGCTATACGGCATGATGTTGCCGATCTTGATCTCGGTATCGGACGCGCCGGTGTCATATTTTTTCTGGGCGAATGCGGCGCCGGAGGTGAGAGTGATGACCGCCGTTGCCGTCACCAGCGCAGCGGTTCGCAGTGTTCTTTCAAAAAACAATTCGGGTCTCCTTAGCTTAATCAACGGGTTGTCAGTTCTTTCTGAGCCGGCCGACGAGTTGCTGGCCCATGATCGCAATCTGCCTCGCGCCGTGCGGCACGAGGTAGATGACGGCGAACAGGAGTACGCCGAACACCGCGCCGGAGAGGCCCTTGGAGATGCCCTCCGCCATGTTCGGCACGAAAATGATGAAGGCGGCGCCGACGAACGAGCCGGGCAGCCAGCCGACGCCACCGACGACCATGCCGAGGAACAGCGAGATCGCCAGCGTGATCGTGTAGCTGTCGGGCGCGACGAACTGCACGGCGATGGCGCCAAGCGAGCCGGCAACGCCGGTGATGCCGGCGGACACGCCGAAGGCCAGCGTCTTGTACAGTGCGACGTTGACGCCCATCGAGGAGGCCGCGATCTCGTTGTCGCGGATCGCCATGAAGGCGCGGCCCGACCGGGAGCGCAGCAGGTTGACCGAGAAGATGTAGATCGCGAGCACGACGGCGAGCGAGAAGTAGTAGAGCCAGGTGTCCTGCGACATAGGCAGCCCGAACGGCGCGTCGGGCTTGGTGACGACGAGGCCCTGCACGCCGCCGGTCCAGTGCTCGAGGAAGTTCAGCTTCAGCAGCTGCGGCATCGCGGTGGCAAGCGCAAAGGTCGCGAGCGCGAGATAGACGCCCGACAGCCGCAGCGCCGGCTTGCCGAACAGGTAGCCGAATGCGAAGCAGACCGCGGCGGAAATCGGAATTGTCAGCGCATAGTTGACGTTGAAGTACTCCATCAGCACCGCCGACGTATAAGCGCCCACGGCGTAGAAGGCGCTCTGGCCGAGCGAGAACTGGCCGGAGCCGCCCGTCAGGATGTTCAAGGCCAGCACCGCGAGCCCGTAGATCAGGAGCATCGTCATCTGGAAGATGATGAAGTTCTTGACGAACACCGGCACGATCAACAGCACCGCCAGCACCAACAGGGAGGTGCCCGTGCCCAGCGTCATCGCCCGCTTCGGAACCGCCTCGACGGCCGGGGCTTCCGTGACGACGTCTTCTGCAGCGCTCATGATCAAACTCGCTTGACGATTTGCCGGCCGAACAGGCCAGCGGGTTTGACGACCAGGACAGAAATGATCAGCGCGAGCGCGATCGGAAGCTTCAGCTCGTTGCCGACGCCGGGAATGTAGGTGCCGGCGAGGTTCTCGAAGACGCCGACCAGGAAGCCGCCGACCACGGCGCCGAACGGGCTGGTCAGTCCGCCGAGCACCGCCGCGGCGAAGCCGTAGATCAGCACGCCGCCCATCATATTGGGCTCGAGGAACACGACCGGTGCGATCAGCATGCCGGCGATCGCACCGATCGCGGACGCCATGCCCCAGCCGAGCGCGATCATCCAGCTCGTGTTGATGCCGACCAGTCGGGCCGATTCAGGCACGGAGGCGGCCGCGCGCATGGCGAGGCCGATCTTGGTGTACTGGAAGAAGAAGTAGAGGCCGAGCAGCAGCAGCACGGTGACGCCGATCATGCCGGCCTGGTGGGTCGAGATCAGCTGGCTGCCGAGGAAGGGCGAGGAGCCGAACGGGGTCGGATACTGCTTAATGGTGAAGTCCCAGATCAGGCCGGCCGAGGAGTTGATGATCGCGAACAGCGCGATAAAGCCGGCGACGTTGGTCAGCACCGGCGCCTTGGCGAGCGGCTTGAACAGGATGCGCTCGATCGCGATGCCGCCGACAAAGGACAATGCCAGCGTGATCACGAAGGCAGCCCAATATGGGATGCCCCATTGCATCAGCTGCCAGGAGATGAAGGTCGAGAACATCGCCATCTCACCCTGGGCGAAGTTGAGATGGTCGATCGCCTGATAGATCATGACCACGGCGAGCGCCATGCAGGCGTAGATCGCGCCCGTGGCGATGCCGGCCAGCACTTGGTTGGTGAACAGCTCCATCGTGCCGGCTCCTCAGTAACCCAGGTAGGATTTGCGGATTTCTTCGTTGTTCGCGATGTCCTTGGCGTTGCCCGACATCACGATGCGCCCGGTCTCGATCACATAGGCCTGGTCGGCGAGCTCCAGCGCGAGCTGGGCGTTCTGCTCGACCACCAGGATCGACACCTTGTCCTCGCGGTTGATCTTGCCGAGGATGCCGAACAGGTCGCGCACCACCAGCGGCGCCAGGCCGAACGAAGGCTCGTCCAGCAGCATCAGCCGCGGCCGCAGCATCAGGGCGCGGGCGACCGCCAGCATCTGCTGCTCGCCGCCCGAGAGCGTGCCGGCCTGCTGCGTGTGCCGCTGCTTGAGCACCGGGAAATGCGCATACATGCGCTCGATGTCGGAGACGATGCCGGCGCTGTCCTTGCGGGTGATGGCGCCGAGCTGGAGGTTTTCCTCCACCGTCATGGTGGTGAAAGTGCCGCGGCCCTGCGGCACATGGGCGATGCCGAACCGAACGATGCTCTCGGTGGAGCGGTTATTCAGCGGCTTGCCGTCGAACTCGATGCCGCCGGTCGAGCGCACCATGTTGCAGATCGCGCGCAGCGTGGTGGTCTTGCCGGCGCCGTTCGCCCCCAGCAGCGTGGTCAGCGATCCCTCGCTGAGCGAGAAGGAGAGGCCGTGGAGCGCCTGGACCTGGCCGTAATAGGCGCGCAGGTCCTTGACGTTGAGCAGTGTCGTCATTGGTCCTTGCTCCCGAGATAGGCCTTGATGACGTCGGGATCCGCCTGCACCTGGGCGGGCGTGCCTTCCGCGAGCTTCTTGCCGAAATTCAGCGCGACGACGTGGTCGGCGATCGACATCACGAGGCCCATGTGATGCTCGACCAGCAGCACGGTCATGTGGCGTTCGTCGCGGATGCGGCGGATGAGGTCGCCGAGCACGTGGACTTCCTCGTGGTTGAGCCCGCCGGCGGGCTCGTCGAGCAGCAGGATCTTCGGATCGGCAGCGAGCGCGCGCGCCAGCTCGACGCGCTTCTGCGTGCCGAACGGCAGGCCCGACACAACGGTGTGGGCAACGTCCTCGAGGTCGAGATAGGCGAGGATCTCGTGCACCTTCTTGTTGACGTCGCTCTCGCTGCGGCGAACCCAGGCCAGCCGCAGCGAGTCACTGATGATGTCGCTGGAGGTGCGGGCATGGGTGCCGACGCGGACATTGTCCATCACCGACAAATTCGGAAACAGCGCCACGTTCTGGAAGGTGCGGCCGATGCCGATCTCCGCGATCCGGTGCGGCGGGCGCGTCAGGATGCTCGCGCCCTCCATCAGGATGTCGCCGGACGACGGCTGGTAGAGCCGCGAGAGGCAGTTGAAGAGCGTGGTCTTGCCGGCGCCGTTGGGGCCGATCAAGCCGAGGATCTGGCCCTTGTGCATGTCAAAGGACACACCATTGAGCGCGACGATGCCGCCGAACACGACGCTGACGTCGCGAACCGCGAGCAGGGGCGATGTCCCCTGCGCGAGCTGTGCCTGCGTCATCTCGTCTCGCCCACTGTGTTCAGTGAGCGAAGGGGCGATGTGAACCGCTCCCGATGATGACAAAGGCTATCTGATCCCCTCGGCCACACGCGCAACTTTCCCTCCTGATTTCAGCTTTTTGCTGACGTCTTTTTTGGAATGCGGCATCAGACCCCCGAGTGCCGCTTCGATGTTCCTTACCATCGCAAGCAGACGCGGTCCAATGTCGTTGATCAAACGCTCTTCCGTGAAGCGGAATGCGGGCGCGCCGCAATTGAATGCGTAGGGACCGGTTCCGTCGTTGAGCCTGAGCGCGACGCCGGCGGCGCCGATGTCGTCGTGCCAGTCGCCGACCGAAATCGCAAATCCATATTTCGCGACCGTCTCGCCGGAACGTTCCAAGCCGTCGCGCATCTTGGGCCAGCGGCTGCCGTAATGTTCGCGCAAGACGCGGGACAGTTCAGCGCGATTGTCTTCGTCGAGTGCCCAGAAATAGGCGCGGCCCATCGCGCTGGTTGCAATCGGCACCCGGGAGCCGACGTCCAGTTGAACGCCGACCGTCTCGCTGCCACGGCTCTGCCCGAAATAGATCATGCTGTGCCGGTCGCGGCCGCCGATGGCGACGGCACCGCCGGTCGCACGCATCATTTCCTCGCGAAACGGCTCGGACAAATGCCGAACGCCGAGATTGGACAACGCGGCGTAGCCGAGCGCCATCGCGGCCGGCGCAAGCTGATATTTCTCGAAGCGGGGAACCGGCGTCAGATAGCCGAGCTTGGTCAAGGTATAGGTCAGCCGCGAAACCGTCGGCTTGGGCAAATTGGTGCGGGCCGCGATTTCCTGATTGCCAAGAAGTCCGTCGCTGGGCTGGAATGCGCGCAA
Source organism: Bradyrhizobium sp. MI1.4 (assembly GCF_055811315.1). Taxonomy (NCBI): domain Bacteria; kingdom Pseudomonadati; phylum Pseudomonadota; class Alphaproteobacteria; order Hyphomicrobiales; family Nitrobacteraceae; genus Bradyrhizobium; species Bradyrhizobium sp. MI1.4. Next base: position 98,606 of record NZ_JBVVPP010000021.1, read on the forward strand.
TACGTCAAGTCCGCGGGAAAGCGCGACGACGAAATTCCGATCGGTCGCTGTCTTCTTTCCTGTACGCTTCATCCCTGATCTGCTTCTTGCGCGGAGTCGTTGACAAGCCACGTGCTTCAAAATAACCCTGCCGTCAAGATGCGGAATTAAATTCCGCAATGCGAAATTGAACAAAGTTACCCCACCAAGGAGGGACACCGTGAGCGAAGTGGTCAAGCTTGAGCGTCATGACGAAGTCGGGATCGTCACGGTCGACAGCCCTCCGGTCAACGCACTGAGCGCTGCGGTTCGCGGCGGAATTCTGGAGTGCATCAAGGCGGCGGTCGCAGATCCCGTCATCAAGGGCATCGTGCTGACCTGTGCCGGCCGCACCTTCATCGCGGGCGCCGACATCACCGAATTCGGCAAGCCGCCGAAGCCGCCCGCCCTTAACGACGTGCTTTCCGAGATCGAGAATTCACCGAAGCCGGTCGTGGCTGCGATCCACGGCACCGCGCTCGGCGGTGGCCTCGAGGTCGCGCTCGCCTGTCATTTCCGCGTCGCGGTGAAGGAAGCCAAGCTCGGCCTCCCCGAGGTGAAGCTCGGCCTGCTGCCGGGCGCCGGCGGCACCCAGCGCCTGCCGCGCGCTGTTGGACCGGAGCTCGCGGTCAAGATGATCGTCGGCGGTGATCCGATCGGTGCGGCGGAAGCGCTGAAGAACGGTCTGATCGAGGAGATCGTCGAGGGCCCGGCCGCCGGAGGCGAAGCCTTCGTACGAAAGCTGCTGGCTGAGAAGCGTCCGCTGCGCCGCCTGCGTGACGACGACTCCAAGATCGCGGCGGCCAAGGCCGACCGCTCGATCTTCACCAATGCGGTCGCCGCCATGACCAAGAAGTCGCGCGGCCTGGAAGCGCCGTTCGCGGCGGCCGACGCCGTCGGCTACGCCATCGACCTGCCGTTCGACGAAGGTCTGAAGAAGGAGCGCGAGGGCTTCCTGAAGCTCGTCGCCAGCGATCAGTCCAAGGCGCAGCGTTATGCCTTCTTCGCCGAGCGCGAGGCCAGCAAGATCGCCGGCGTTCCTGAAGGGACCAAGCCGCGGCCCGTGAACCGCGTCGCCATCCTCGGCGCCGGCACGATGGGCGGCGGCATCGCGATGTCCTTTGCCAATGCCGGCTTTCCCGTCACCCTGATCGAGACAGGCGAGGAGCAGCTCAAGCGCGGCATGGGCATCATGCAGAAGAACTGGGAAGCGACCGCGGCGCGGGGCGGCATCCCGGCGGATGCGCCCGCGAAGCGCATGGCGCTGATCAACGGCGTCGTGGGCATCGAGAACGTCGGCGACGCCGACCTCGTCATCGAAGCCGTGTTCGAGACCATGGCAGTGAAAAAGGAAGTGTTCGGCAAGCTCGACCAGTACGTCAAGCCGGGCGCCGTGCTCGCCTCCAACACCTCCTACCTGAACATCGACGAGATCGCGAAGTCGACCAAGCGTCCGCAGGACGTGCTCGGCATGCACTTCTTCTCGCCCGCCAACGTCATGAAATTGTGCGAGATCGTGCGCGCCGACAAGACCGCGCCGGATGCCCTCGTGACGGCGGTCTCGATCGCGCGCAAGATCGCAAAAGTGCCGGCCGTGGTCGGCGTCTGCGACGGCTTTGTCGGCAACCGCATGCTGGCCCAGCGCGGCAAGCAGTCGGAGAAGCTGCTGTTCGAAGGCGCGCTTCCGCAGCAGGTCGACGCCGTCGTGACGAAGTTCGGCATGCCGATGGGGCCGTTCGCGATGGGTGACCTCGCCGGCCTCGACATCGGCTGGCGCTCGCGCAAGGACCGCGGCATCAAGTCGGAGATCGCGGATGCGCTCTGCGAAGCCGGACGCTTCGGCCAGAAGACCGGCAAGGGCTATTACAAATACGAAGCCGGCTCCCGTTCGGCGCTGCCCGATCCCGAAGTCGAGAAGCTGATCGATGAGACGCTGCTTCGTTTGGGCCGCAAGAAGCGCGTCGTCAGCGACGATGAGATCCTCGAGCGCATGATGTACCCGATGATCAACGAGGGCGCGAAGATCCTGGAAGAGGGCATTGCCGCGCGCCCGTCCGATATCGACGTGGTCTGGCTCTATGGCTATGGCTGGCCGATCTACCGCGGCGGCCCGATGTTCTGGGCCGACACCGTCGGCCTCAAGCACATCGCCGATCGGCTCTCCTACTACGCCAAGGAGACCAACGATCCGAGCCTCGAGCCCGCGCCGCTGCTGAAGAAGCTCGCGGCCGAAGGCAAGACCTTCGCCTCGCTCGCGGCGGGCTCGAAAGCGGCGTGATTGGATTGGCGGTGGCTGTGATGTCTCGTCCCGGGCAACGCTCTCTCCGTTCCCTCCCCCCTTGTGGGGGAGGGTCAGGGAGGGGGGCAGCCCCGGGCGCCGGCGTTTGTGGCCACCTCCTTCCCCAACCTTTCCCCACAAGGGAGAAGGGAGCCGGTCCGCTTGTGCCCACCTCACACGACATCGTCGCGGCCGCCTTGCAGAGTAACGACCCCTAATGACCCATCCCGGCGAACAGTTTTATCCCGAGGGCGTGCGCTGGGACGACACCATCGTCCAGGGCACGCTGCCTGATCTGCTGGCAAAAGCCGCCGCCGAGTACGGCCCGCGCACCGCGCTGGAATTCCGCGACCATCCGATTAGCTACACCGAACTCGCCGCGATGGCTGAGCGCGCAGCCGCCGCCTTCCTGCGCGCCGGCTACGGCAAGAACAGTTCGGTCGCGCTGTTCCTCGGCAATACGCCGGACCATCCCGTCAATTTCTTCGGCGCGCTGAAGGCCGGCGCCCGCGTCGCGCATCTCTCACCGCTCGACGGCGAGATCGCGCTGACGCACAAGGTCTCCGATTCCGGTTCGCGCCTGCTCGTCACCTCTAACCTGGCGGCGTTGCTGCCGACCGCGCTGAAATTCCTGGAGAAGGGCCTGATCGACCGCCTGGTGGTCTGCGAGGACGATAATTGGGGTAAGGTCGGCACGCCGCAGGCTGCGATCCCCAGCGATCCCCGCATCGTCACCTTCAAGGCCTTTGTCGAGGGCGCCACCGCGCCGGCAGAGTGGCGGCAAGTGAGCGCCGACGACGTCGCGCTGCTGCAATATACCGGTGGCACCACCGGCTTGCCCAAAGGCGCGATGCTGACCCACGGCAATCTCACCTCGGCCGTGTCGATCTACGACGTCTGGGGCAAGCCGTCGCGCGCGACGCGTGGCGACGTCGTCGAGCGCGTGATCTGCGTGCTGCCCCTGTTCCACATCTATGCGCTCACCGTCGTGCTGCTGTCCTCGCTCAGGCGCGGCAATCTGATCTCGCTGCATCAGCGTTTTGACGTCGAAGCGGTGATGCGCGACATCGAAATCAAGCGCGCAACCTACTTTCCCGGCGTGCCGACTATGTGGATCGCGATCGCAGCCCTTCCCGATCTCGACAAGCGCGATTTCTCCTCGCTGGCGACGATCGGCTCCGGGGGAGCGCCGCTGCCGGTGGAGATCGCGAGTTTCTTCGAGCGCAAAGTCGGCAAGAAGCTCCGCAGCGGCTGGGGCATGACCGAGACCTGCTCGCCCGGCACCGGCCATCCGCCCACAGGTCCCGATAAGCCCGGCTCGATCGGCCTGATGCTGCCCGGCATCGAGCTCGACGTCGTTTCCCTGGACGATCCCACGAAGGTGCTGCCGCCGGGCGAAGTCGGCGAGATTCGCATCAAGGGCCCGAACGTCACCAAAGGCTACTGGAATAAGCCCGAAGGATCCGCGGAGGCCTTCGTCGACGGCCGCTTCCTCACCGGCGACATCGGCTATGTTGATACCGACGGCTATTTCTTCCTGGTCGACCGCAAGAAGGACATGATCATCTCTGGCGGCTTCAACGTCTATCCGCAGATGATCGAGCAGGCGATCTATACCATACCAGGCGTGCACGAGGTGATCGTGCTCGGTATTCCCGACCAGTACCGCGGCGAGGCCGCCAAAGCCTTCATCAAGCTGAAGACGGATGCAAAGCCGTTCTCGCTCGACGAGCTGCGCGCTCAGCTCGCCGGCAAGCTCGGCAAGCACGAATTGCCGGCGGAGGTCGAATTCGTCCACGATCTGCCGCGCACGCCGGTCGGAAAGCTGTCGCGCCACGAATTGCGCCAGCGGCAGAAACCGTCACAATCCGCCCAACTTGCCACCCAACTTGCATCAGGAGATCGCTCTTGACCGACGCCGTCATCGTTTCCACCGCCCGCACCCCGATCGGGAAGGCCTATCGCGGCGCGCTCAACGCCACCGAGGGCGCAACCCTGCTCGGCCACGCCATCGGCGAGGCCGTCGCGCGCGCCAAGATCGACCCCAAGGAGGTCGAGGACGTCGTGATGGGCGCAGCACTCCAGCAGGGCGCGACCGGCGGCAACATCGCGCGCAAGGCGCTGCTCCGTGCCGGTCTCCCCGTCACCGTCGCCGGCACCACTATCGACCGGCAATGCGCCTCGGGCCTGCAGGCGATCGCGCTCGCCGCGCGTTCGGTGATCTTCGACGGTGTCGAGATCGCGGTCGGCGGCGGCGGCGAGTCCATCTCGCTGGTGCAGAACGACAAGATGAACGGCTTCCACGCGCAGGACCCGGCGCTGCTCGAGATCAAGGGCGAGGTCTACATGCCCATGATCGACACCGCCGAGATCGTCGCCAAGCGCTACGGCATCTCGCGCGAGAAGCAGGACGACTATTCGCTGGAGAGCCAGCGCCGCACCGCCGCGGCCCAGCAGGGCGGGAAGTTCAAGGACGAACTCGCGCCGATCACCACAAAGATGGCGGTGACCGACAAGGCCACCGGTGCAGTCTCGTTCAAGGACGTCACGCTGTCGCAGGACGAGGGCCCGCGCCCCGAGACCACCGCAGAAGGCCTCGCCGGCCTCAAGGCCGTGCGCGGTGAGGGATTTTCGGTCACCGCCGGCAATGCCAGCCAGCTTTCGGACGGGGCCAGCGCGAGCGTGATCATGAGCGACAAGGAAGCGGCGAAGCGCGGGCTCAACCCGCTCGGCATCTTCCGCGGATTCGTCTCCGCCGGCTGCGAGCCGGACGAGATGGGCATCGGCCCGGTATTCGCCGTGCCGCGCCTGCTCAAGCGTCATGGCCTGACCGTCGACGACATCGGCCTGTGGGAGCTGAACGAAGCTTTCGCGGTGCAGGTGCTGTATTGCCGCGACAAGCTCGGCATCGACCCCGACAAGATCAATGTCGACGGCGGCGCGATCGCGGTGGGCCATCCCTACGGCATGTCGGGCGCGCGCCTCACCGGCCACGCTCTGATTGAAGGCCGCCGCCGCAAGGCGAAGTACGCGGTCGTCACCATGTGCGTCGGCGGCGGCATGGGCGCGGCGGGGCTTTTCGAGGTGTTGCAGTAGCCGTCGTCCAGTAACCGTCGTCCCGGCGAAAGCCGGGACCCATACTCCGCAGCAGGAGTGTGGCACGCGAACAACAATGGCCTTCGCAAACCAACGAAGGCCGGTGGT
>NZ_JBVVPP010000022.1:0-96494 GCF_055811315.1 Bradyrhizobium sp. MI1.4
GCGGGCCCTCAGGATGGCCGCAGATACGCTCTCTCTATTGCGCGGCTGCTTCCCGCTTGCGCGATCCTGTCGCGGCGAGATATCAAACCCTCATGGTGAGGAGCCCGCCAAGGCTGGCGTCTCGAACCATGCAGGCCGAGGTCTCAGGGAGTAGAGATCTAGTCGCCCCACTGCGCGAAGGCGTCGTTGAAGGCGCGCTCGCCGGGAGCGCCCTTCTCGATGGCGATGATGGCGCGGCGCTGGTTGGCGTAGACCAAGGGCACGTCGAACCAGGAGCGCTCCTTCAGCAGCTGGACGTTGCGGCTGCGGTCGGCATCGACGTTGGAGAGGCCGACCAGGAAGAAGCCGTCGGTGACCTTGACCGCGAGGCCTGCGAGCGGCGTGCCGCGTGCCTGCTCGTTCGACTTCATCAGGATGCCCGGCACGTTGGAAACGCCGCCGCCCGGAAAGTCCGGCGGCAGGACGAAGGTCAGCTCCGCGGTGTGGCTCGCCGGCAGCGAGGAGTCGGTGTTGCGGCGGAACGACATCGTCATCTTGAACTTGCGGTCGGGAATCTCGATGTCGGCGCGCACGGCGACGTCGGCCTTCTGATTGCCCGACGCCTTGATCGGCTCGAGCCGCCACACCACCGAGCCGACATATTGCTTGCCCTTCGGATCGGATGGATCCTCGTCGTAGAGCACGACTTTCTGCGCCACCGGCGCGACCGGCTGGTCGCTGGCCGAGGGCTGGCCGACGCGATCCGGAATCTTGGGCTTGCTCTGCGGCTGAGACGAATCCTTGGGCGCCTCCACCACCTGCGTCGGCGAAGACTTCAACAGGTTGGTCGCGGTCTGGACCAGCTGCTTGCCCCACAGGATGCCGGCACCGACCAGGATCAGCACGATGCCGACGGCGATCGCGCTCTTGAACGGAAAGGCGCGGCCGGTGCGGGCGCGCTTCTTCTTGGGTTCGCGGTCGAGAACGGGGATGTGCGGACGTTGCGACGGCGGCTGCGACGGCGGCGCGTAGCGCTCAGCTTCCTCGATCGATTCGTCGTAGGAATACGGCGCGTCGGCTCCGGCGCCGCGATTCTCCAGGCTCGGCTCGAGCCGGTCGAATTCCGGCGAGGGCGAGGGCACGTTGGCGTAGGTGCGGCGCGCCGCGCGGTTGGCCTGCGCGGCGGCGCCGCCGAGCTCGTTGGCGTCCGCCGTGATGTCGCGGAAGCCGCGCACGCCCGGTGCGGGCGGCAGCGGCGGTGGCGGTCCCATGTCCGGCGGACGGCGCCCACCAGCGCGATCACGTCCGACCGGCGGAGGCTCCGGCATCGACGACGGGGCCGGCGGACCCGGCTGCCGCGGCGCGTCGAAACGCGGGGCCCGCGGCGCACGCGGGGCGTCGCCCTGGTCATCGACATTGAAGGAGGGCCGGTCAGCCCGCGGCGGCGGCGGAGCCGGACGGGTGCGCGGCGGGGCAGCGGTTTGCGGCGCGGGCGAGTTGCCCTCGGTGGCGCGGGTGCTGGCACGGCGGAAGGCGTCGCCGCTGCCGCTGCTGCGGGCGCCGCCACCGGGGCGCGAGGCCTCGCGGGCACGCTGGGCCGCCTCTGATTCGACCTTGCGGACGGCCTCTTCCAGCGAGAGGCGCTCGCGGGTGATCTCGGATTCGGAGAGCGGCGGCTGCACGCTGCGCAGTTGCGCGATCAGCGCCGTGCGCGCCCGCTCGTAGAGCGCGCGACGGCTCTCGCCGGGAGCGTTGGGGTCCAGGGCGGCAATAGCGCGGGCGATCAGCGGGTAGTAATCAGCCATTTCTACTCAATTATACGCGCGTCCCGGTAAGAGATCGTTAAGCCTCAAACGGATTTTGTACCAGGATAGTATCCTCGCGTTCGGGGCTGGTGGAAAGCAGCGCCACCGGGCACCCCACCAATTCCTCGATCCGGCGGACATATTTGATCGCCTGGGCCGGCAGCTGGGCCCAGGACCGCGCATTGGCGGTCGGCTCCTTCCAGCCCTCGATGGTCTCGTAGATCGGCTCGACCCGGGCCTGGGCGCCCTCGCCCGCCGGGAAATGATCGATCTCCTTGCCGTCCAGCCTGTAGCCGGTGCAGACCTCGATCGAATCGAAGCCGTCGAGGATGTCGAGCTTGGTCAGCGCCAGACCGTTGATGCCGCAGGTCCGGACCGCCTGGCGAACCAGAACCGCATCGAACCAGCCGCAGCGGCGGGGCCGCCCGGTATTGGTGCCGAACTCGCGGCCGCGCTCGCCGATCTTGCGGCCGGTCTCGTTGTCCTGCTCGGTCGGGAACGGGCCCTGGCCGACGCGGGTCGTATAGGCCTTGCAGAGGCCGAGCACATAGCCGACCGCGGCGGGGCCGAGGCCCGAGCCGGTCGCCGCCTGCGCCGCCACCGTGTTGGACGAGGTGACGTAAGGGTAGGTGCCGTGATCCACGTCGAGCAGGGCGCCTTGCGCGCCTTCGAACAACATGCGCTTGCCCTCGCGCCGCTTGATGTCGAGCAGCCGCCACACCGTCTCGGCATAGGGCAAGAGCTGCGGCGCGAGCGCGGTCAATTCCTTCACGATCTCCTTGCCGTCGAACTCCGGCAGGCCGAGGCCGCGGCGCAATGCGTTGTGATGCGCCAGCAGCCGGTCGATCTTGTGCGGCAGGGTGTCGAGATCGGCGAGGTCCATCAGGCGGATGGCGCGGCGGCCGACCTTATCCTCGTAGGCCGGGCCAATGCCACGGCGGGTGGTGCCGATCGCGGTCGCCGCATTGGCGGATTCGCGATGCGCGTCGAGTTCGCGGTGCAGCGGCAGGATCAGGGTGACGTTCTCGGCGACCCGCAGATTGTCCGGGCCGACCGCGACGCCCTGCGACCGCAGCTTGGTGACCTCGTCGAGGAAGGCGGCGGGATCGAACACGACGCCGTTGCCGATCACCGACAGCTTCTGATCGCGCAGCACGCCCGAGGGCAGCAGCGCCAGCTTGTAGGTCTTGCCGTTGATCACCAGCGTGTGGCCGGCGTTGTGGCCGCCCTGGAAACGGACGACGATGTCCGCCTGCTCCGACAACCAGTCGACGATCTTGCCCTTTCCTTCGTCGCCCCACTGGGCGCCGACGACGACAACATTGGCCATTCGCGGGTAATCCCTATGCAATCTGTCAGATGCGCCCAGCCCAATCACGGCCGGGGCCGCTCGAACGCGAGGCAGCCAACCGGATAAAGGATGCAGCCTCTCTAGGCAAGCAAGAACGGGACTTTTTCGAGGCCGCGAGCGCATCCCAAGCCTTTGATATCCCCTGAAAATCCAGAAACCTTCGCGGCGGGTGCAATGCTTCGACCAAAGCGTGAGAGGCTGCTTCCGCCGCTGCATGGTCGCGATGCATCCGGCCCCCGTTGATGCAACCTCGATTTCCGTGTCTTTGAACGGGGCCGGGTTTGAACCGGCCCGGGTGCCACCGGGCTGGAGGCTTGGCGCATGACGCGGGGCCACAACAATCCAATGTCCGCCACCGACGAGACCACCGGCGCCGCCACGTCCGGCCACAACTGGATCGCCAACCAACCTTATCTGCTGCTCAGCATCACCGCGCTGTGCTGGGCCGGCAATGCCATCGTCGGCCGGCTCGCCGCCGGTCACATCCCGCCGGTGACGCTGTCGTTCCTGCGCTGGTTCTTCGCCTTCCTGCTGGTGCTGCCGTTCGCCTGGAAACACCTTGCGCAGGACTGGCCCGCGATCCGCGGCAGGCTCGGCCTGATGGTCACGCTCTCGATCACCGGCATCGGCGCCTTCAACACGCTGCAATATTGGGCGCTGGAGCATACGCAGGCGCTCAACACTCTCCTCTTGCAATCCGCCGCGCCGCTGGTCGTGGCGCTGTGGTCGCTCGCCATCCTCGGCGTCCGCCTCACCGTAGCGCAGGCCTTCGGCGTGCTGCTGTCGATGTGCGGCGTGCTGATCATCCTGCTGCATGGCGACTTCACCACGCTGTCGAACATCGACTTCAACAAGGGCGACCTCATCTTTGTCGTCGCGCTGATCATCTTCGCGCTCTATTCGGTGCTGACCTTGAAGCGGCCCCCGATGCACGGCCTGTCGTTCCTCGCCTTCACGTTCGGCTGCGGTGCTGCCTGTCTCATTCCGCTGGAGATGTGGGAGTTGTCCGCGCGTCCCGTGATGAAGCTCGACGGGCCGAACCTCCTGACCCTGTTCTATGTCGCGGTATTCCCCTCGACGCTCGCCTATCTCTGCTTCAATCGCGGTGTCCGCCTGATCGGCGCCAACCGCGCCGCGCCGTTCTTCCATGTCGTGCCGGTGTTCGGCTCGATCATGGCAATGGCGTTTCTGGGCGAGCACCCGCAGGCGTTCCACTTCATCGGCTTCGCGCTGGTGCTGGCCGGCGTGTTCGTGGCGTCACGGAAGCAGGCGAGCTAGGCTTGGGGCCCGGTTCGATCGGCTGCGATCAAGCGTTTGTCGACGGGTTCATCCACACCATCTCCCAAACATAGCCATCGGGGTCTTCAATGTGTCGGTTGTACATGAAGCCGAGATCCTGCGCCGGATTGGGATCGGCGCGACCGCCCGCAGCCACCGCGCGCGCCAGCGTTGCATCGACGGCATCGCGGTCGTCGACCGTGAGAGCGAACATAGCCTGGCTGTGGCGCCGCGCGTCGCCGATCTCGCGGCTGGTGAATTCACGATACCGGTCGTGGGTCAGCAGCATCACGCCGATCGCGTCCGTGAACATGAGCGACGTCGAATTTGCTCCGGAGAATTGAGGATTCACCGCGCCACCCAGGGCTACGTAGAACGCTGTCGATGCGGCGAGATCGCGTACCGGCAGGTTGACCAGAATCATCTTGGACATTGCTTTTCCTTCGAAAGCGGCTGGAAGCCGCGCTATGGTCTGACATTGGGAACAGAGAGCTCTCAACACTCCTCCCTGGACTGCATTCAAATGTAGCGCGCGGCGCCCATGCAGAGCGCGGCGATGCCCAGCAGGCCCGCCGCCGCACGTTGGGCGGCGGCGATACGTGCACGGAGGTCCTCCGGCTTGCCGGTGCCACGACGCAGGGCCACGAGCGCACGGGGACCGATGACAGCCTGAACGCCCGCCGCAATCAGTGCGCAGACAGCACCGACGGCGAGCACCTGTTCGGTCGTGCCGAAGCTGTGGGAATGAACGAGATGGCCGAGATAGCCGCCGGTCAGGATGGCAATCGTCGCCGCGCCGAGTTGTGGAAAGACCAGCTGCTCACCGGCAACTCCGCCGATGCGGGCCAGCGCAAAGCTTGATCCCGCCCAGAACACGGACGACAACACATGAAGTGACAAGGCGATCACGAGGGCAGTTTGCATGGCAAGCTCCGAACCGGCTTCTAAATTAGATATACTACATGTATAGTCAATACGTCAACAGAATGGCAAGGCGATGCCGAAGCGCAATTATGTGAGCTCCGCGCGGGCTTCCGCGGCGGCGGCGACGCGCGAGCGCATCATCGCGGCCGGCGCGCGACTCCTACGCGAGGACGCGAGCATTGCGAACTTCTCCCTCGACGTGGTCGCCAAGGCGGCCGGCGTCACGCGATTGACCGTCTACAACCAGTTCGGATCGCGGCGGGGATTGCTGGAGGCCGTGTTCGACGACATCGCGCACCAGGGCGGACTGTTCGAACTGGCCGAGGTGATGACGATGGCGGATCCGCGCGCCGCGCTCGACCGCGTCATCGAAATCTTCTGTACGTTCTGGGGGCGCGATCCCGCCATCGGTGGGCTCAACCAGGCCATCGCGACCGATCCGGAATTCGGCGAGGCGCTGATCGAGCGTAACGAGCGACGGCGCGAATTGCTGACCGCGCTGCTGTCGCGGATCGTGGGCAAGCACGCGGCAAAGCGCGCCATGCGGGACACGGTTGATTTGATCTTCGTGCTGACGAGTTATCCGACGTTTGCAGCGCTGAGCCGGCAGCGGTCGACGGAGGAGGTCTGTCGCTTGCTGCAGACGGCGTGCCACGCGGCTGTGGACGGGCTGAAGTAAGCCGGCAGCAGGCGGCGCTACTTCATCTTGAACTTGCTGTACGCTTCGCTGGTCGCAATGATGACGTGCTCGGCGCAGGCGTTGACGCGGTGCGGATCAGCCTCCGTCTCGTAGGCCTTCGAGGTCATCATGTCGATGAAAGCCGTGACGGTGGGATAATAGACCAGCGCCGCGAAATCCCAGTCGTTGCCCTGCTGCGGGCCGAGCGCGACGGCCCTGGCCTCGCCGGTCCAGAGCAGCGTGCCGCCGCGTGCCTTGATCATCGGCACTGTGACCGCACTGTAGCGCAGATAGGCGTCCCAGCCGGAACCGTCGCCGTCGCCGGAGTGCGCGTGGAAGCGCATCAGGTTCAACATCACCACCGGTGCATGCCGATCGAGCCGATCAAGGCCATCGATGTTCAACATATTAACCGCCAATGCCGCCTCCTCTGGTCATGCCTGCATTGTAGCATTGCGGTCGCATGACTTGTGTCACGACGCAAATCCGGCGCAAGCTCGTATGCAACGCCAATGACGATCGCTTCGCCCGCGCCACCGGCCTCCAATCCGGCCAGTTGGCTCAACAACCAGCCTTATCTGCTGCTCAGCCTGAGCTCGCTGTTCTGGGCCGGCAACATCGTGCTCGCGCGCCACGTCGGCGCGCATGTGCCGCCGCTGACGGTGACCACGATCCGCTGGTTCGGCGTGTTCCTGATCCTCCTGCCCTTCGCCTGGCCGCATCTGAAGCGCGACTGGCCGAATCTGCGCAAGAGCCTGCCGCTGATGCTGTTCCTGTCGCTGGTGGGCTTTGCCTTCAACAACGCGATCTCGTACTGGGCGATGCAGTACACGGAAGCGCTGAACGCGCTGCTGATCCAGTCGGCCGGACCGTTGTTCGTGGCGCTGTGGTCGCTGGTGCTGTTCGGCGTGCGGCTGACCGGTGCGCAGCTCGCCGGCATCGGGATCTCGCTTCTCGGCGTGCTGATCATCATCCTGCGCGGCGATCTCGCCGCGCTCGCGAGCATCAGCTTCAACAGGGGCGACATCATGTTCGCCTCCTCGCTGGTGGCGTTCGGGATCTACTCTGCCTTCATCCCGCGGCGGCCCAAGATCCACCAGCTCTCCTTTCTCTCCTTCACCACCTGCTGCGGCGCGACGATGCTGCTGCCGACCGCGATCTGGGAGGCCTGGAGTGGTCGCGTCCTGCAACTCGACGGGGTGACGCTGGCGACGCTGGGCTACATCCTGATCTTTCCCTCGACGCTGGCCTATCTCTTCTTCAACCGGGGCGTGGCGCTGATCGGCCCGAACCGCGCCGCGCCGTTCTTCCATCTGGTGCCGGTGTTCGGCTCGGCGATGGCGATCCTGCTGCTCGGCGAAAAGATTCAGCCCTTCCACCTGATCGGCTACCTGCTGGTGCTCGCCGGCGTCGTGATCGCCTCGCGCCAGGGTTCTGCGGTGAAGTAATTCCGCGACGCGAGACGAGGCGACAAACTCGCGCCTTCCGATTTCGACGAGGAGACGCTAGGTTCCCCGCCAACCAAAAAAGAGGGAACGACCAGACATGCTTTCAGCGTTGATCCGAAACCTGCGTGCCATCGGCACGGGCGCCCTTTGTCTCGCCGCCGCGTCCGCTGCGCAGGCCGACAATTATCCGAGCCGCAACATCACGCTGGTGCTGCCGTTCGCCGCCGGCAGCGGCACCGACACCACGACGCGGCTGATCTCGCAGCATTTGTCGCAGGCCCTCGGCGTCGGCATCGTCATCGAGAACAAGGCGGGCGCCAACGGCATGATCGCCGCCACCTATGTCGCGCGCGCCGCGCCCGACGGCTACACGCTGCTGGTGACCACCAACACCACGCATTCGGCCAATCCCTATCTGCTCAAAAGCCTGACCTACGATCCGGTCAAGGACTTCACCCCGATCGCGCGCACCGGCGACCTGCCCTTCATGCTGGTGATCCACCCGGAGGTGCCGGCCAAGACCGTCGGCGAGCTCATCGCCTACGGCAAGGCCAATCCGGGCAAGCTGAGCTACGCCTCGGGCTCGTCCTCGGCGATCGTGTCGGGGGCGACCTTTGCACACAATGCCGGGCTCGACCTCCTGCACGTGCCCTACAAGAGCTCGCCGCCGGCGCTCAACGACGTCATGGGCGGCCGCGTCTCGATGATGTTCGTGGACATCCTGACCGGCCTGCCGCATGTCCAGGGCAACGCGCTACGCGCGCTCGCCGTCACGACGAAGGACCGCTCGTCGCTGGTGCCGAACCTGCCCTCGATGCAGGAGGCCGGCGTGCCGGACTTCGACATCTCGTCGTGGCAGGGCTATTTTGGCCCCGCCGGCATGCCCAAGGAGATCGTGACGCGACTCAACGCCGAGATCCGGAAGATCGTCGAGAAGCCGGAGATCAAGGCCCAGCTCGCCACCCTCGGCATGGACGCGTTTTCGGGCACGCCCGAGCAGCTCGGCACGTTCGTGAACGAACAGCTGGTGTTGTGGGAGAAGCTGATCCGCGAGGCAGGGATCGAGAAGCAGTAGGGGCTCGCGAAAGCCGCGCGCTCGGCATTCTCCGTCATGGCCGGGCTTGTCCCGGCCATCCACGTCGATCAAAGCGTCCGGTGTCCAAGAACGTGGATGCCCGGGACAAGCCCGGGCATGACGATAGAGGAGATGGCGTCGCTTTGGTGTGGCGACCTACGCCGCGCGCACCTTGGCGAGGAAGCCGTCGACTGCGCTGCGCAGCGCGCCGGACTGGCTGTCGAGCTCGCGAGCGTTGGTGAGCACGTCGCTTGCCGCCGTGCCGGTCGCTTCCGCGGCCGAGGTGACGCTGCCGATATTGGCGTTGATCTCGTTCGATCCGGCCGCGACCGACTGAATGTTGCGGGCGATCTCGCGGGTCGCCTCGCCCTGCTGCTCGATCGATGCTGAAATGCCCGCGGTGATCTCGCTCATCTCGGCGATGGTCTGAGTGATGCCGCCGATGGCGGCGACCGCATCGCTGGTCGATGTCTGCATCGCCGCGACCTGGGCGGAGATTTCCTCGGTCGCCTTGGCGGTCTGGTTGGCGAGCGCCTTGACTTCGGAAGCGACGACGGCAAAGCCGCGGCCGGATTCACCGGCGCGCGCCGCTTCGATGGTGGCGTTGAGGGCGAGCAGATTGGTCTGTGCCGCGATCGAGTGGATCAGCTTGACCACCTCGCCGATCTTCTCGGCGCCGGTGGAGAGTTCCTGCACCGTGGCATTGGTACGCTCGGCGTCGTTGACAGCGCGGCTCGCCACTTCGGTCGAGCGGGTGACCTGGCGCGAGATCTCCGCAACCGAGCTCGACAGCTCTTCGGCAGCCGCGGCAACCGTGCCGACATTGCCCGACGCTCTCTGCGAGGCCGCGCCGACCGTCGCCGCACGCGACGAGGCGTCGCCGGCGGTCGCGGTCATCGATTGCGCAGTGGCTTGCATGCCCGTCGCAGCCGAGGAGACCGAGCGGACGATACCATTGACGCTGCGTTCGAAGTCGCTGGCGATGCCCTCCATCACGCTGCGACGTTCCGCCGCTGCGCGATCCTTGGCATCGGCTTCGCTCTTCTCGATGTCGCGGATGCGGACAGCGTTGTCCTTGAAGATCTGGACGGTCGACGCCATTGCGCCGACCTCGTCACCACGGCCGACGCCGGGAATGTCGCCGTCGAGCTTGCCCTCGGCGAGATCCTTCATGCGGGCTCCGAGCAGGGCGAGCGGGCGGCTGATGCTGCGACCGATCAGCCAGGCAACGCTGCCGGCGACGATGACGATACCGAGCATGGCCAAGCCGAGCAGCCAGTAGACCGGACCCATCTTGGCGTCGATATCATCGAGATAGGCGCCGGTGCCGAGATACATGTCGAAGCCGGGGACCGCGACCGCGTAGCCGAGCTTGCGGATCGGCTTCTCCTGGCCGGGCTTCACATATTCATAATACAGCAGGATCGAACCATTGGCCTTAACCCCGTCCATCAACTCGGCAGACAGCTTGCGGCCGTTGGTCACGACATCCATGCGGTTGCTGCCGATCTGCTTCGGATCGGGCGCGAGCTGGGTGATGCCGTCATAGGACGTGCCGAACAAATAGCCCGCACCGTTGTCATACGTCATTGCATTGCCGTAGCGACGAATCTCGGCCATCGCCGCATCCTTCGTCAGCTCGCCGGCGTCGACCCGCTTCTTGAGGGCAGCGGCGTAGTTGCGCCCCATCTCCACGATCGCCTTGGCCTGATCGATGCGCGCGTTCACCATCTCCTGCTTCATCAGGTATCCGGCGAGGATCCCGGAAATGCACAGTCCGAACAAGGTGACGCCGACGAGGATGCCGAGCTTGGGGGCGATCTTCATATTGCTTAATTTCACGGGATGCTCCGGCAACACAGGGATAAGGACGCGCGAGTGAATCGATCGAAATCAAATTAACCTTTTAGGGGGTGACCCCTTAGCAAGCTGTTACGGGGCGCCCCGTAGAAGCCCGGAGAAGACGTCGAACCAGTCGTATAAATCGCCTCAATGACAACCGGGAATTGTACGCGACCTCCTCGATTTCGCGTAAAAGACGCAAAGGCCCGCGCAAAGCATGGGTCACAACAAGAAACCAAATCGGGAGCAGGATATGCCGAAATACAGGGTGGTGACGCCGAAGGGCGCGAGCTTCACGGTCGCGAGCAGCGATTATTCCTACGAGCGCGAGGCGCTCGATCCGATCGACGCCGAGATCGTCGAGGCGCCGGCCGACGAGGCCGGGTTCATCGCCGCCGCGAAGACAGCGGACGCCATTTACGCCAAGGGCATCCCGATCACCAAGACCATCATCGACGCGCTGGAGAGCTGCAAGGTCATTACGCTCGGCTCGGTCGGCGTCGATAGCGTCGACATCAAGGCGGCAACTGCGCGCGGCATTCCCGTCACCAACATCCCCGACACCTTCATCGAGGAGGTCGCCGACCATGCCATGATGCTGCTGCTCGCAGGCTTCCGCCGGCTGGTCGAGCAGGACCGGATGGCGCGCAGCGGCCGCTGGGCGGAGGGCCGGCCGGCGTTGTCGAAGATCCCACGACTGATGGGCCAGACGCTCGGCTTCATCTCGTTCGGCCGCGTCGCGCGTGCAGTTGCGAAACGCGCAGCTCCGTTCGGTCTGCGGATGATGGCCTACGATCCCTTCATCCAGGAAACGCTGATGTCCGACCACGGGGTGATTCCGGCGACGCTGAACGAGGTGTTGTCGCAATCCGACTTCCTCTCGATGCACGCCCCCGCTCGGCCCGAGGTGCATCACATGCTCACCGAGAAGCACTTCCGGCAGATGAAGAAGGGCTCGGTCTTCATCAACACCGGCCGCGGCGCCACCGTGGACGAGGAAAGCCTGATCAAGGCGCTTCAGGAGGGCTGGATCGCCCATGCCGCCCTCGACGTGCTGGAGAAGGAGCCGCCCTCGCACAACAACCCCATCCTCAGCATGGAGAATGTGACCCTGACCGCCCATGTCGCCTCCGCCTCGGCACGGTTTGACGAGGCGCGCAAGCGCCGGGTGGGCTACGAATTGTCACTGGTGCTTCAGGGCATGTGGCCGGTAAGCTGCGTCAATCCGTCGGTGCTGCAAGACACCGCGCTCCGCCGCTGGCAGCCTGTCAGCATGGACCGCGGCCCGAACAGCTAGACGGGACGGCCGCGAAGGCGCGCCGGCAACCGGAAAGACCCTTCACCGGCGATCAACGCCGGGAAGGGAAACATATAGGGAGGAACCGATGAGGAACGACATCACGCGTCGTGATGCCTTGGCGCTGGGCCTGTCCGCTGCGGCAATCGCGGCAACCGGTGCTCCGGCAAATGCGCAATCCGCGATCAAGGCCGCGGACGTCCCCACACCGAAACTGCCGATCGAGAAAGGCGCATCCCTGCGCATGCTGCGACCGGTACGTTTCGTCCAGGCCGACGAGGACGTGTTCCGCGCCAATGCGGCCAAATTCACCAAGGAGACCGGGGTCGAGGTCAAGGTCGACTTCGTCGGCTGGGAGGACATCAACCAGCAGACCGCGGTGACCGCGAATTCCGGTGCCGGCCCCGATATTATCATCGGCTTCTCCGATGCGCCGCACATCTATATCGACAAGCTGATCGAGCTGACCGACGTCGCCGACTATGTCGGCAAGCGGTACGGCGGCTGGCTGCCGCTGGCGCAGCGCTACGGCAAGAAGAACAAGAGCGACGCTTGGATCGGACTGCCGTTCGGCGCGACCGCGGGTCCGCTGATCTACCGCAAGTCGATCCTGCGATCGGTCGGCTTCGACAAGGTGCCGGAAGACCATGCCGGAATCCTCGATCTCTGCCAGAAGCTTCAGAAGGCCGGCAAGCCGGCCGGCTTGGCGCTCGGCAACGCCAAGGGCGACGGCAACGGTTTTGCGAACTGGGCGCTGTGGTCGCACAACGCGGCGCTGCTCGACGAAGAGGGGAACGTCGTCATCAACAGCAAGGAGACGATCGCCGCACTGAACTGGGTCAAACAGCTCTATCCGACCTTCGTCGCCGGCACGACGTCATGGAACGACGTCAGCAACAACCGCGCCTACGCCGCGCAGGAGATCTCGCTGACCGCCAACGGCGTCTCGCTGTATTTTTCACTGAAGAACGATCCGGCGACCAAGGCGATCGCCGACGACAGCGAACATCAACTGCTGCCGAAGGGTGTCGCCAAGGTCTCGCCGATGGCGGGCCTGACGCTGAACGCCATGCTGTTCAAGCACAGCCAGTACCCCAACGCCGCAAAGGCCTTCCTGCAATACATGCTGGAAAAGGACCAGTACGAGCCGTGGCTCAACGCCAATTCCGGCTACTGGGCCCAGCCGCTCGCGGCTTACGCGGAGGCCAAGGTCTGGAGCGAAGATCCCAAGATCAAGATCTTCAAGGACACCATGAACACCATCTACTATGACGGCTATGCTGGCCCGATCTCGACCGCGACCGGTGCCGTCAGCGCCGACTACGTGCTGATTCAGATGTTCGCATCCGTCGCGACCGGCGCTGCCACGCCGGAAGCCGCGGCCGCGGAAGCCGAGCAGCGCTGCAAGCGGTACTTCCGGCGGCAGAAGTAGCGCTGGACAAAGGGCGTCATTGCGAGCGAAGCGAAGCAATCCAGCCTGTCTTCCCAGTTACAGCCTGGATTGCTTCGTCGCACCAGTGCAAAATTGCTTCGCAATTTTGTCACGGGCTCCTCGCAATGACGGGCTTGGTGACTTTCAGAGACGGGACAACAAACCGATGTCCGTGACCACACTCTCTTCTCCAGCCCTCGTGCACCGGCAACCCTCCTGGCTGGTGCGCCTGTTCGACTACAAGCCGTTCCTGATCGTGATGTGCCTCGCACCTGCGATCGGGCTGCTCACGGTGTTCCTGACCTATCCGCTCGGCCTCGGCATCTGGCTCGCCTTCACCGACACGACAATCGGCAGAAAAGGCGTCTTCGTCGGCTTCGAGAATTTCCAGTATCTGCTCACCGATTCCCTGTGGTGGAACGCGGTGTTCTACAGCGTGGTCTACACGGGGATCGCGACCTTTGGAAAGTTCGCGCTCGGCTTCTGGCTCGCACTGCTGCTCAACAACCATTTTCCGTTCAAGAGCCTGTTGCGTGCGATCATCCTGATGCCCTGGATCGTGCCGACGGTGCTCTCGGCGCTGGCGTTCTGGTGGATCTACGATCCGCAGTTCTCGATCATCTCCTACCTTCTGGTCGACGTGCTGCACTGGCGCACCACCAATATCGACTTCCTCGGCTCGCCCTGGCCGGCGCGCTTCTCGCTGATCGCCGCCAATATCTGGCGCGGCATTCCCTTCGTCGCGATCTCGCTGCTGGCGGGCCTGCAGACCATTTCGCCCTCGCTCTACGAAGCCGCGATGCTCGATGGCGCCAGCGCCTGGCAGCGGTTCCGCTACATCACCTTCCCGATGATGATGCCGATCCTCGCGATCGTCATGACCTTCTCGATCATCTTCACCTTCACCGATTTCCAGCTGGTCTACGCCATCACCCGGGGCGGCCCCGGCAACTCAACCCATTTGCTGGCAACGCTGGCCTTCCAGCGCGGCATTGCGGGCGGCGAGCTCGGCGAGGGCGCGGCGATTGCGGTGTCGATGATCCCGTTCCTCGTGTTCGCAACGCTGTTCTCTTATTTCGGCCTGGCGCGCCGCAAATGGCAGCAGGGAGAGAGCAATGACTGATACCGCCGCCGAGCCGGCCGCCGTCGCCACCACGCCGCCGGACACCATGGCCTGGGATTCCGGGCTGCGGCGGCTGATGATGATCTATCTGCCGCTCGGCTGCTTCGTGCTGATCCTCCTATTTCCGTTCTACTGGATGACGATCACGTCGTTCAAGCCGAACGCAGAGCTGATGAACTACAAGGAGCACAACCCGTTCTGGATCTCCTCGCCGACGCTGGCCCACATCAAGCACCTGTTGTTCGACACCGCCTATCCGCGCTGGCTGTGGACGACGATGCTGGTCGCGGTCGGGGCGACTACGCTGTCGCTGATCGCGAGCACGCTGGCCGCCTATGCGATCGAGCGCCTGCGCTTCCGCGGCAGTCCCTATGTCGGCCTCGGCATTTACATGGCCTATCTCGTGCCGCCGTCGATCCTGTTCATTCCGCTCGCGACCGTGGTCGTGCAGTTCGGCCTGTTCGACAGCCCGCTTGCGTTGATCCTGGTCTACCCGACCTTCCTGGTGCCGTTCTGCACCTGGCTCCTGATCGGCTATTTCAAGTCGATCCCCTACGAGCTCGAGGAATGCGCGCTGGTGGACGGCGCCACCAGGCTCCAGATCCTGCGACGGATCACGCTGCCGCTGGCGGTGCCCGGCCTGATCTCGGCCGGCATCTTCTCCTTCACGCTGTCCTGGAACGAGTTCATCTACGCGCTCGCCTTTATCCAGAGCGGCGCCAACAAGACGGTGCCGGTCGCGATCCTGACCGAGCTCGTCACCGGCGACGTCTATCAGTGGGGCGCGCTGATGGCGGGCTCGCTGCTCGGCTCGCTGCCGGTTGCGATCTTCTACTCGCTGTTCGTCGATTACTACGTGTCGTCGCTGACGGGCGCGGTCAAGGAGTAGCTGTCGGCTGCGGCGTTTGGCCCGGTTTCACAAAACTGCAATGCGCGGTCCGCATAAGACGGCCTCCGTTAACAGGAGACGCACATGCGCGCGACTTTGCTTAGTACCGTCGCAACGATCATTCTGACCGCGAGCTCCGCGCAGGCGCAGAGCGAAGGCGAATTCCCCGCCAAGCTCGCCGGCCACGTCGTGATGCCGGCCGCCACGTTCATCGACGCGCCGGCTGATGCTCCCGCCGATCTCAAGACATCCGGTAAATACACCACCGGGAAGCGGGTCGACGCGCTCGGCACGGTGATGGGCAAGTCCTATGAGCGGGCCACCGGCGTGTCGCTGCCGTTCAAGGGCCAGCCGCTGCAGGGCCATTCCGGTATCAAGTCGATGGGGGACGGCACTTTCTGGGTCATCACCGACAACGGCATGGGCGCGCGCGCCAATTCGCCAGATTCGATGCTGTACCTCAACCGCTACAGGATGGATTGGGCCGGCGGCAAGATCGAGCGGCTGGAGACCGTGTTCCTGCACGATCCCGACAGACGCGTGCCGTTCCGCATCGTGCATGAAGACACCGAGAGGCGTTACCTCACCGGCTCCGACTTCGACACCGAAGGTTTCCAGATTATCGGCGACACCTTCTGGATCGGCGACGAGTTCGGCCCCTACATCCTGAAGGCCGACAAGACCGGCAAGATTCTGGCCGTATTCGAGACGGTCGCCGACGGTAAGCCCGTGCGATCGCCGGATCATTGGGCGGTGGCGACCCCGGGCGCGCCGGGTGCGACCTACACCAACGTCAACCTCCGACGCTCCAAGGGTTACGAGGGCTTCGCCGCCTCGAAAGACGGCAAGTTTCTCTACGGCCTGCTCGAGGGGCCGCTCTGGGATGCCGAGAAAAAGGACTGGGAGAAGGTCGACGGCAAGGAAGCCTCGCGCATCCTCGAATTCGACGTCGCCGCGGAAAAATTCACTGGCCGCTACTGGCAGTATGTGTTCGAGCAGAACGGCAATGCCATCGGCGACTTCAACATGATCGACCCGAGCGCCGGCCTGATCATCGAGCGCGACAACGGCGAAGGCACGCCCGAAAAGGCCTGCCCGCAAGGCACCCGCGGCGAGAACTGCTTCCCCGACGTGGCCAAGTTCAAGCGCGTCTACAAGATCGAGCTCACCGACGCCAATGTCGGCAAGCCCGTGCGCAAGATCGGCTACATCGACCTCCTGAAGATCAGGGATCCCGACAAGAAGGCGAAGAAGCCGCTCAATGACGGCGTCTACACGTTCCCGTTCTTCACCATCGAGAACGTCGATCGTGTCGACGAAACCCACATCATCGTCGGCAATGACAACAATCTGCCGTTCTCGTCCAGCCGCGATCCCAACAAGGCCGACGACGACGAGTTCATGCTGCTCGATGTCGCGGACTTCCTGAAGGCGAAGTAAGCCAGCGCTCTCTCAACGCGGGTCATCGCCCGGCTCGACCGGGCGATCCAGTACGCCGCGGCGCCAGCGATCAAATCGTGAGGCCGCGGCGTACTAGATGCCCCGCCCTCGTGCGTAACTGCGCACTAGGCGGGACATGACGGACAGTGAGCGAGCACGAGGTAAAGACAACTCGCACCTCGGCGCCGCACATCAACCCGCCGGCACGATCACCATGCTCTTGTCCTTCGGCCAGCGAACGCGCCAGGCGAAATTGATGTCGCGGACCTCACCGGGCTTGGCGTCGAACGACCATTCCAGCACGCCGCGCCGGTCGCGAATGTTGCTTGCGGTCGGCGGCGTGGTCGCAGGCAGCATCTCGACGAGGATGTCCTCGTTCTCGCTGACCGGCAATTGATCCTCAATCGCGACCTTGATCGGGAAGTCGTGACCGTTGCGGATCGTCGTCTTGAACGATCGCTCGTCGGTCTTCGACGTCGTGACCAGGAGACCGGCCGAACCTTCGTTGCGCTTGAGCACCGCGCGCTCGATCCTGACCTTGTCGTCGGCGCCGAAGCCGAGCCGCACGATATCGTCCTTGGCCGAAGCCGAGAGTTTGCCGCGGCCGACGAAAGTCCCGTCGCGATAGATTGCGACCTTGCCCGGCAACAGGCTCGTGTCGTCGGTCTGCTTGAAGCTCGCTTCGAGGAAGGCGGTGGGGTCCATCACCGGTGCCGCGCGCACCATGAGATCGGCGGGCACGGTCATCGAGGCGATGCGCAGGCTCTTGGCGCCCTCGGCGGCCCCGAGGCTGACGCGGCCGGGAATTTTGTAGGTGGCCTGGAAGTCACCGATCTCGGCGACCGCCTGCTGCTCTTCGGCGCGTTCGCGGATATCGTCCGCCGCCTTGGCCGCCGAAGTTTCCATCTTGCGCTGCTGCATGGGCGCCGCCGCAGGCATTGCCGAATCCGAAACTGAGCCCAGCGCCCGCGGCCTCGGTACCTGCGGATATTGTGCGACCAGCGAATTCAGCTCCGGCGCGCTGCCGCCGCGGCCGATGCGGACCGTGGAGACGCCGAGCGTGACATTGGACCAGTCCTCGCCGGTCGATTGCGTGACTTCGGCACGGCGGACAAGCTCGAGCTGTGGTTTGCGATCCTTCGCGCCGGTGTCGAGGCGGGCGCCGTAGAGCGGCAGCCAGCGCGCATTGCGCACATTGTAGGTGACCCTCAACGTCGCCTTGGTAGCCACCGGCGCGGCGATGTCCATGCGGACTTCGAGCTTGCTCGGCGGCTTGGCCTTCCGCTCGACTTCGAGCTGGGCGATCTGCCGATCGATCTCGCGCATCTTGCGCGTGGCGTCGCGGACGGCGGTATCGGCGCTTGCAATTTCCTCGCCGACGGTGGCAAAGGCCGTGCGCCATTCGGCAATCGGCCGCGCCTCGCCCTTGTCGCCGATGCCCGCAGGCGACGCTTCCGCAAAGTGCTCCGCGAATTTGCGCCGCGCAATGGCCGAGTCGATCGCGCCTTGCAGGTCGGCGCGCTGGTCGTTCAGCGCCTCGATGCGCTTGTCCAGCTCCGGCAGATTGACCGGCGCCGCACGCGGCGTTCGCGCATCGATCGTACCGATGGTGAGCTTCGCTCCCCCCTCACCCTCCACCCGGATCGAGGAGGTGTCGAGACCAAGCGGGAAGTCCTTGGCAATGAGCGTCGAGTCACCAGACGGCAGGTCCACCGCGATGACGCGGGTGACGGTCGCGCCATCGGGGTAAACCGTAACGGTATCGATCGCCGATGTGGCGTCCAATTCGGCGGCCCATGACCACGACGCGAATGCCGTGGTCACCAGAACCAGGCTCGTCGTTGCCAAACATTTTGCGGTGATGCGCATCAAGTCCCTCCTCCAAGTCATCGCCGCCGCCAGCCGGACGCGCGATCCAATGCCTCGCCAACACGGTTGGACGCGGCAGGGGAGGAACTGGTTCGATTGGGGTTTCCGTGGGGCGCCGCCGCGGCGGCAGCAAGGCCCGCGACGGAGCGCTTAATCCTGAGGGGTAGAACCCTGCGCGAAGATGCGGCGAAGCAGGTCCGTCACGTTCTTCGCACCGGCCTTCCTCAGAATGCCGGCGCGATAGCCCTCGACCGTGCGCGCGCTCAGATGCATGCGCCGGGCGATCTCCTTGTTGGTCAGGCCCGCGGCGAGATGCTCGAGCACGTCGCCTTCGCGCGCGGACAGGGGTTCGCAGCCGGGCAACCACCGCTGCCGGTTGGAGCCCGGCTGCGCGAACTCGTCGATGGCGGCATCGATCCGGTCGACGATGTCGCGGGTGCGGAACGGCTTCTCGATGAAGTCGGCCGCACCGCTCCTGATGGCGTCGACCGCCATGGCGATGCTGCCGTTTGTCGCGGTCACCAGCACCGGCGCCATGCAGTTTTCCTCGCGCAGGCGCTTGAGCACGTCGAGACCGGAGCGATCAGGCGGCATCTCCAGCAGCACGCAGGCCGGCATCCGCGCCTTAGCCTCCGTGAGCAGAGACGCGCCGTCGGCGAAGCAGATCACGTTGTATGCGCTCTGTTGGAGCGCGGTGGAAAGTTGTTCGCGGGAGGCGGCATCGGTGTCGATGACGAATACCTCACCCTTGGAAAGCATGTTTCCCGGCATAATTCCGATCCAGCAATGTCTTGGTCAAAATGGTCCGAGACGGCAGCGGGGCCTCGTCGCGCCGCGCCGTCATTTGCACAGCACTCACGCCCGTGCTTCGGTTTCACTTATG
This sequence comes from Bradyrhizobium sp. MI1.4, assembly GCF_055811315.1. Classification (NCBI taxonomy): domain Bacteria; kingdom Pseudomonadati; phylum Pseudomonadota; class Alphaproteobacteria; order Hyphomicrobiales; family Nitrobacteraceae; genus Bradyrhizobium; species Bradyrhizobium sp. MI1.4. Next base: position 19,315 of record NZ_JBVVPP010000022.1, read on the forward strand.
TATGTTCCACCCTGTTCCCGGATTTGACCGATCGGGACAGAAACTTTACATTTCGGGACATCGGCGGGACGACCGGCAGGAACGGGGCGCATGACCGACCTCATTCGTAGCGCGGGCTTGAGCTATTACCTGGAGGTCGCCCGGTCGGTCGGGCTCGACCCCAAACACATGATGCGCAAGGTCAGGCTGCCGCTGGCCTGCCTCGACAAGCCCGATACACCCATTGCCGTCACAAGCCTGCGACGTCTGCTCGAATTGTCGGCCGAGGCGTCCGGAGCCGAAGATTTCGGGTTGCGGCTTGCTGAACGCGGCGGGCTGACCAATTTCGGCGCGGTCGGCCTGATCGTGCGCGAACAGGCGACCGTTGGTGAAGCCATCGAAGCCTTCTCGCGCTTCATCCCGATCCATCACGACGGCATGAAGCTGGACGTCACCCGCGACAAGCAGACCGTCAGCGTCACGCTGCACCTGCGCGGCCGGCAGCCGGCCGCGCCCCGCCCGGGGGTAGAACATGCGCGAGGCCCCCGGCCCCCCCTACATCAGTCGGGGGTAGGGAGCGGATTGCGGGCCCCGGAAGTGGAACCGCAATTCGGGCCCCCCTGCCCCCCACCCCCGCCCCCCGCCCTCCGACACAACCCGCCACCCCCCCCCCCCCCCCCGGCGCCCCGCCCCCCCCCCCCCCCCCCCCCCCCCGCCCGTCCCCGCCCCCCCCCCCCCCCCCCCCCCCCCCGCCCCCCCCCCCCCGGCGGGCCCCGGCCCCCCCCCCCCCCCCCCCCGCGCCAGTCGATCGACATGGCGCTCGGCAGCGTCCACCGCATCATCCAGTCGCTGTTCGGCAGCGATTGGCGGCCGCAGGAAGTGCACCTGCATTACCCGCCGCCGCACGACCGCAAGCGCTACCGCGAGTTCTACGGCTGCCGTGTGATCTTCAACGCAGAGGACGATTCGATCCTGTTGTCGGCGCACGACATGGAGCGCCGGATCCCGAGCGCGCATCCGCTGATCGCGAGCTATCTGCGCAAGCGGATCGAGGCGATCGAGACGCGGCCGGCAAGCTGGGAGGAGAAGGTCGACGAGGTCGTGCGTCTCCTGCTCGCCGGCGGCGACTGCACGGTCGAGCGCGTGGCCGAGCACCTCGCCTGCACCCGGCGCACTATCCACCGCCACCTCGCCGAAGCCGGCACCAGCTTCTCGGCCATTCACGACGCGCAGCGCGCCGATCTCGCGGTCCAGCTCATCGACGACCCTGGCCGACCGCTGGCGGACATCGCCGTGCAGCTCGGCTTCTCCGCACAGAGCGCCATGGCCCGCTGGTTCCGCGGCCGCTTCGGCTGCACCATCACCGCATGGCGCAAAGGCGTCCGGCCATTGGCGGCAACCGCGGCTTGATTTTCAAGACCGATCACATCGCCCGCGCGAACATGCGAAAGCCCGGCGCACCGATGATCGCCTCGAACTCAGGATCGCGCTTCTCCTCCGCAAAGAGGAAGCCGGCCTTGACGTAGGCGCGCTCGGCGGGCTCGTTGCCGATCAGGAACGATATTGTCGCTCGGGCAAAGCCAGCCGCCCGCCCCTTTTCCAGTGCGTGGATGATCAGCGACTGCACCAGGCCGCGGCCGCGATAGGCGGGATCGGTCGCGACATGCTCGATCATCCAATCGCCCTCGCCGCCCTGAACCCAGCAGGCGCGCGTGTAGCCGCCACGTTGACGAATGGCCTCCAGCTCTGCCGCGGCGAGTCCGGACGTGGCTGCGACTTCCTCGACCGCACGCCAAGCCGCTGGTCCCGTGCCGGCCGCCGGTAGCGCACACAAGGCGGCAGCAGGCTTACCATCGATCTCGGCGACCAGAAATTGCGAGACGTGCCACATCGACACCGCGCGAGCGGCTGCGACGTGCGCGATGAAATCACGGCACTGTGTTTCAGGCCAACCGAGCGCAACGTCGAACCAGCCACGCGGCCGGTAGCCGCGCTGCGATGACAGGATGGTTTGTGCGATGAAATCGGCGTCTTCGGGACGCGCAGACCGTATCGTCATGCGCGCCCCCTTCGCGAAAACCTTACGTGTTCTTCAGTGCGACGCGAAATTCGGCCTCGGTCTTGGCCTTGACCTCGTCGAGCGAGACGCCGTCGGCGAGCTCGATCAGCGCCATGCCGCCGCTGCCGTGCTTGTCGATGGTGAAGACGGCCAGGTCAGTCACGACCATGTCGACCACGCGCTCGCCGGTCAGCGGCAAATTGCACTGCTTCAGGAGCTTTGGACCGTCCTTGGCCGAATGCTCCATCACCACGACCACGCGCTTGACGCCGGCGACGAGATCCATCGCGCCGCCCATGCCCTTGACCATCTTGCCGGGGATCATCCAGTTGGCGAGATCGCCGTTCTGGGCCACCTGCATGGCGCCGAGGATCGACAGATCCATGTGGCCGCCACGGATCATGCCGAAGGAATCCGCGCTCGAGAAATACGAAGTCGACGGCAGTTCGCTCACGGTCTGCTTGCCGGCGTTGATGAGATCGGCGTCCTCTTCGCCCTCATACGGGAACGGGCCCATGCCGAGCATGCCGTTCTCGCTCTGAAGGCTGACGTCCATGCCGTCCGGGATGTAGTTCGAGACCAGCGTCGGGATGCCGATGCCGAGATTGACGTAATAGCCGTCACGCAGTTCCTTCGCGGCGCGCGCAGCCATCTGTTCACGGGTCCAGGCCATCTTAGTCTCCTGATCTCAAGCTGCCGTGCGCGGGCGGGTGTTGCGGAATTCGATGCGCTTCTTGGCCGTTCCGACCTCGACGATGCGCTTGACGAAAAGACCGGGCGTGTGGATGTGGTCGGGATTGAGTTCGCCGGCCGGAACCAGATGCTCGACCTCGGCCACAGTGACCTTGGCGGCGGTCGCCATCATCGGGTTAAAGTTGCGCGCGGTCTTGCGATAGATGAGGTTACCTGCGGTGTCGCCCTTCCAGGCGTGGACGATGGCGAGGTCGGCGAACAGGCCGCGCTCCATCAGGTATTTCTGTCCGTCGAATTCTTTCACTTCCTTGCCTTCGGCGATCAGCGTGCCGACGCCGGTCTTGGTGTAGAAGGCCGGAATGCCGGCGCCGCCCGCGCGGATGCGCTCGGCCAGCGTGCCCTGCGGATTGAATTCGAGTTCCAGCTCGCCGGCGAGGAATTGCTGGGCGAACAGCTTGTTCTCCCCGACATAGGACGAGATCATCTTCTTGATCTGGCGGGTTTCGAGCAGGCGGCTGAGGCCAATGCCGTCGACGCCGGCATTGTTTGAGACCACCGTCAGGTCCTTGACGCCGGAGTCGCGGATCGCGTCCGACAGCGTCTCGGCGATGCCGCAGAGGCCGAAGCCGCCCGACATGATCATCATGCCGTCTTTCAGAACGCCCTCGAGAGCCGACTTGGCGTCGGGATAGACCTTGTTCATGCAAATTACCTTCGAGTGAACCTTCGGCTTGCAGGCGTCGCGCCTTAGTGGCGGCGATTATTAGGCGAAATCGTCCGAAGCCGTCAATGATACGGGGTTCTCCGCTCCGCCCCTGGGTGATAGAAGCTGCCCAAGCCGTGGGCGCAACCGTTCCCGCGGCCTTGAAAGCGACAAGAAAACCCATCAAGTTGCGGCACTTAACACAATAGGTCTTGGGCGTGGGGCGCGCAGGTTTCCCAGCCCGCCTTCTGGCTCCAGCGACCAACTCGATCAGGACATGCCATTGACCATGGCCCAAGGAATGAAGCGCCTCGGGACGCCGATCGCGGCGCTGCTCGGCGTGGCGCTGATCGCCCTGATCGCGACCTCATGGCTCATCAACCGCGACGCACTGCGCAAGGCCGTGGAAACGCAGATCCGCGACGTCACCGGACTCGAGGTCAACGTCGCAGGCGCGATCGACATTTCGGTGCTGCCGGCAAGCTACATCTCCTTCCATGACGTCGGGCTGAAGGGCGGCGGCACCAGCGATCCCGCGCTCCATGTCGACGTTCTCACCGCGAACCTGCGGCTGCTGCCGCTGCTGCTGCAACGGTTCGAGATCGCGGACCTGACGCTGCTGCGGCCGCGCATCCATGTCAGCCTGAAGCCGGACGGTGAAAGCAACTGGACACCGTTCATCCAGACCATCGCGCGCACCATGAAGCCCGGCGCCGAGAATCAAGTGTCGTTCTCTGAGATCCGGATCCAGGACGGCGTGCTCAATTACGAGGACGCTGCCACGCACGGCACCGAGAAGCTCGAGGACATCGACCTGTCGCTGGCTTGGCCCTCGATCTCGCGCTCCTTCGCCGCGACCGGACAGTTCGACTGGCGCGGCGAACGGGTCGACGGCTCGATCAGCTTTTCCGATTTCGTCGCCGCGCTCTCCGGCGAGCGCTCGGGGTTGAAGGCGCGGATCGCGAGCGCGCCGCTCAAGCTCGCCTTCGACGGCAGCGTCGCCAACCGCACCAGCCCGATGATGGAGGGCACGCTCACCATCGACAGCCCGTCCCTGCGCAACGCGCTACGCTGGACCGGCCAACCGCAGCCCGCCAGCGGCGGCTTCGGCCGCTTCGCGCTGAAGGCGCGGGCCAATGTCGTCGGCGCGTCCATCGCGCTCACCAATGTCAATGTCGAGCTCGACGGCAACACCGCCGAGGGCGTGATGACCTACGCCAATAACGGCCGGCAGACGCTGCAGGCGACGCTCGCAGCCGACGCGCTCGACTTCACCCCCTATATCTCGACTTTCCGCCTGCTCGCGAGCGGCGCGCGCGACTGGAACAGGCAGCTGTTCGATCTCAACGCCTTGTCGACCACCGACCTCGACATGCGCCTGTCGGCCGCCAAGCTGACGGTCGGGACGTCGAAACTCGGCCGCACCGCGATCGGCGCGAATCTCCGCAACGGCACGCTGGCGCTCTCGGTCGGCGAGGCCCAGGTCTATGGCGGTATCGCCAAGGGCTCGTTCGGCATCGCGCGCTCCGACACCGTCGCCGACATCAAGGCGCAATTCCAGTTCACCGACGTCGACCTTCAGGCCTGCGCCTCCGAGCTGTTTGGCATCAACAAGCTGTCCGGGCGCGGCAACATCAACGTCTCGCTCCTCGCGTCCGGCTCGAGCCCGTTCGGCCTCGTGCAGTCGCTCGACGGCAGCGCCACAGTGACCGGGCATGACGGCGCGATCGCGGGCTTCAATGCCGAGCAGCTCCTGAAGCGGCTCGAGCGGCGGCCGCTGTCCGGCGGCGGCAATTTCCGCAACGGCTCTACCCCTTACGACAATCTCACCATCGCGGTGAAGTTCTCCGACGGCGTCGCCACCGCCGAGGACATCCGCGTCGAAGGACCGGCGGCGAAGATCACCATGACCGGTACCGCCTCGGTGCCGACGCGCGAATACGACATGAAGGGCGTGGCCAGCCTCAACAGCGCGTCGGGGTTCGAATTGCCCTTCGTGGTGCAGGGCCCCTGGGACGACCCCCTCGTCTTCCCCGATCCGGAAAGCCTGATCCGCCGTTCGCCGGCCTCTGCGCCCCTGCTCGACATGCTGAAAGACCGCAAGCCGGGCGACGCGGTGCGCTCCGCGATCGAGCGCATCACCGGCACCGGAAAACGTCCCGCACCGGCCGAAGCGCCGACGGCGGAGAACGCCAAGGAAGGCGCGAAGTCCAATTAAGGACGGCGATCAAGCGGCGCCAGCAGATCGGCGCGAATTGATCAGGGCGAATTGATGCGGCGATTGGATCGATGCGCACATTAAGCATCTCCTCTCGCCCGACACCCCACGACCTATGTCTGACAAGAAGCCGCTAGATCGGATAGCGGCCATGCGCTAGTGTTTTATACGACCGGTTAAAAACACCGGCCGTTTGAGGGAGAAAAACGTGAAATCCAAGGTTATTGGCGCAGTATCACTGGCGGTCGCTGCGGCCGGGCTGTTTGCAGCCGCTGCACCCGCATTTGCGCAGCAGAAGACGATTACGGTCTGGTGGGGCAAGGGCTTCTACCGCTCCGAAGACGACGCGCTGCTCGAGACGATCAAGAAGTTCGAAGCCAAGACCGGCATCAAGGTCGAATTGTCGCAGTACGCGATCCAGGACATGATTCCGAAGACGGTCGCCGCACTCGATTCAGGCACCGTGCCCGATGTTGCCTATTCCGACACCTACGACGTGCAGGTCCAGGGCAAGTGGGCCTACGAAGGCAGGCTCGAGGACCTCTCAGACATCATGGAGCCGATCAAGGATCGGTTCGTGCAGAACACGCTGGATGCGTCGATCCTCTATAACGACGTCACCAAGAAGAAGGCCTATTACGGCTTCCCGCTGAAGCAGCAGAGCATGCATGTCGAGATCTGGAACGACATGCTTGAGAAGGCCGGCTTCAAGCTCGCCGACATCCCGACCGACTGGGAAGGCTACTGGACATTCTGGTGCGACAAGGTGCAACCGGGGATCCGCAAGGCGACCGGCCAGCGCGTCTACGGCGTCGGCCAGCCGATGGGCGTGGAATCCACCGACGCTTTCCAGTCGTTCTACACCTTCATGGATGCCTATCACGTCAAGCTGGTCGACGACGACGGCAAGCTCACGGTCGACGATCCCAAGGTCCGCGAGAACCTGATCAAGGCGATGAAGGACTACACCGACACCTACATCAAGGGCTGCACCCCGCCGTCCTCGACGACCTGGAAGGATCCCGACAACAACGTCGCGTTCCACAACAAGACCATCGTGATGACCCACAACTTCACGATCTCGATCGCGGCGAAATGGTTCGAGGACTCCCAGAACCAGACGCTCACGCCCGAGCAGCGCGAAGCCGGCAAGAAGGCCTATGGCGAGGATATCATCACCGCGTCCTTCCCGAAGGCTCCGGACGGTTCGACGATCCGCTACCGCTCGGACGTCAAGACCGGGCTGGTCTTCTCCGTGGCCAAGAACAAGGCCGAGGCCAAGCAGTTCATCGCCTTCCTGCTCCAGGAGGAGAACGTCCGGCCCTATATCGAGGGTGCGCTCGGCCGCTGGTTCCCGGTGACGAAGGAAAGCCAAGAGAGCCCGTTCTGGCAGGCTGACCGGCATCGCAAGGCGGTCTACTCGCAGTTCAAGGGCGGCACCGCCGCGTTCGACTTCACCAAGAACTGGAAGTTCACCATCCTGAACAACGAGAACGTCTGGGCCAAGGCGATGAACCGCGTGGTCAGCGAGAAGGTGCCGGTGGACAAGGCGGTCGACGAGCTGATCGCCCGCATCAAGGCGGTCGCGGGCTGATCTCGGACTGCAATAAGGTATATGCTAATACCGGTCGCGGCTCTCCGCGACCGGTTGCTTTCGGTGGGTATGCGATATGGCGATCACACTTTCCGGCTCAGACACAATTCCGGCCCCTCCCCTGTCGGCGCGCCTGACCACGCAGCAGGTCTGGGGCATCTTGCTGCTTGTGCCCTATCTACTCGTCTTCCTGGCCTTCGTCGTCTATCCCGTCGGCTACGGCCTGTGGCTGGCGCGCAGTCCGGCGAACTATGTCGCGCTGTACAACGACCCGATCTTCGCGCGCGCCGCGGTCAACACGCTGATCTTCCTGGTCATCGGCATCAACGTGAAGATGCTGATCGCGCTGTTCCTGTCCGGCTTCTTCGCCCAGCAGCGCCCCTGGATCAAATGGCTGTCGGTGATCTTCATCCTGCCCTGGGCGGTGCCGTCGATCCCGACCATCCTGTCGGTCCGCTTCATGCTCAATCCCGAATGGGGCATGGTCAACCATTTCATCTTCTCTCTCACCGGCGATGACGGGCCGAACTGGCTGAACGATCCGACGGTCGCGCTGACCATGGCGATCGCCGTGCATATCTGGAAGTCGCTGCCGTTCTGGACGCTGATCCTGCTGACCGGGCGGCTCGCGATCCCGCAGGATCTGTACGAGGCGTCCGAGGTCGACGGCGCCAGTCCGTGGCAGAAATTCCGCTTCATCACCTGGCCGTCGATGCAGATGCTCTACGTCACCTGCACGCTGCTCTCGATGATCTGGACGCTCGGCGACTTCAACAGCGTCTATCTGCTCACTGGCGGCGGGCCGGCCGACCTCACGCACGTGCTGTCGACACTCGGCATCCGCTATCTCCGGCTCGACCAGCTCTCGCTTGCGATGGCCTCTATCGTCTGCGCGATACCGCTCGTGCTGCCGCTGATATACTTCATGATGAAACGGTTGTCGCGATGAAGCTTCCCACCCTCCGCGAAGTTGGCACCGAAGCCAAGCTCCTGCTGATCGGCATCCCGGTCTTCATCTGGACCATGATTCCGATCTACCACATGTTCCTGTTCGCGATCTCGCCCAAGGAGGACGCGTTCTCGGGCAAGCTGTGGCCGGATCATCCGACGCTGCACAACTTTCACATCGTGTTCTACCAGGAGCACTATTTCCTGCGAGACTTCTGGATCCAGTTCTGGAACTCGACGGTGATCGCGCTGGCCGCAGGCGCGCTGACCTTGTTCGTCGCGACCGCCGCCGCATTCTCGATCTCGCGGCTTAAGGCGCCGGGCGGCCGCTGGGTGATGAATCTCGCGCTGTTCACCTACTTCATCCCGGCGGCGTTCCTCGCCGTGCCGATGTACCGCACCATGGGCAACTACGGCCTGCTCAACAATCACTGGTCGCTGATCCTGGCGATGGTGACGATCGCTTCGCCTTACGCGATCTGGGTGCTGAAGCAGGCGTCCGACAAGCTGCCGGTCGAGCTCGACGAGGCCGCCGTGATGGACGGCGCGACCACGCTGCAGCTGTTCCGCCTGGTCTATGTGCCGCTGATGATGCCCTCGCTGGTCGCGATCGGCACCTATGCCGTGCTGCTGGCCTGGAACGAATATCTCTACGCGTTCCTGCTCTTGTCCAAGGACACCGATATCACGCTGCCGGTCGCGCTCGGCAACTTCCTCGCCGCCGACGACTCGCCGTGGGAGCTGTTGATGACCACCGGCTTCATCTACGCGCTGCCGCCGGCCGCGGTCTATTACGCCTTCAAGCGCTACATGGTGGGCGGGCTCACGGCCGGTGCGGTGAAGTCCTGAGATCCACGGCGCGCTTTCTTTGGTAGGCAACCAGCAGCGCGATCGTCGAGCCGATGAAATAGCCCGCGGTCGCGCCCGAAATCGCGCGGCCGACGACGAGTGCGAGTGCACGGTCGCTCGCATCGACCGTCGAGATCACGCCGACCGCATACTGCAGAGAGAATATGACGAGGTTGCGGATCAGCGCAAAGGCGCCACCCGCGCGGATGATCTCGCCTGTCTTGTGATCGACGTCGAACGGACGCGACGTTAATACGCCGATCGGCAACAACACCAATGCGGCCCCGCCCCAGGCAACCAGCGGCCACGCGCTATCCTGATGTCCGAAGCCAATCCGCGAAATGCCCCAGACGATGAATACGATCGGAACGATCAGCGCACGCCAGACCGGCGTCTTGCGCGGCTGCATCGCCTTGATGCCCTGCCAGACCAGATAGGCGAGCAAGGTCCAGACCCAGAGCGGCGTATGCACCAGGACCTGATAGGCAAACGTCATCATCGCCTCCCGTTATAGCGGCGCCGCGCTCTCGCCCTGCGAACTCGACAGTTTCGAGGCGAGCGAGGCGATGACGATGACAACAGCAATCAAGGCGATCACCAGCGTGCAGATCGCGTTGATCTCGGGCTTCACTCCGAGCCGCACCTCCGAATAGATCCGGATCGGCAGCGTCGCCGAGCCGGGGCCGGTGGTGAAGCTCGCGATCACGAGATCGTCCAGCGACAGCGTGAAGGCGAGCATCCAGCCCGCGACGATCGCAGGCGCGATCAGCGGCAGCGTTACGGCCACGAACGCGCGCAGGGGGTCGCAGCCGAGATCCATCGCGGCCTCTTCCAAGGAGCGGTCGAGCGAGCCGAGGCGGGACTGCACGACGACGGCGACGAAGCACATCGTCAGCGTGGTATGGGCGATCGTCACCGTCCAGAAGCCGCGCTCCGCGTTTAGCGCCACGAACAGCAGCAGCAGCGACAATCCGGTGATCACCTCCGGCATCACCAGCGGCGCATAGAGCATGCCGGAGAACAGGGTGCGGCCGCGAAACCGCTCGCCGCGCGACAGCGCCACGGCGGCGAGCGTGCCGATCAGGGTCGCAATAGTCGCCGACGAAACCGCGACGCGCAGGCTCATCCAGGCCGCCTCGATCATGGCGCGGTCATTGAAGAACTCGTGATACCAGCGCAGCGACCAGCCACCCCACACCGTCACCAGCCGCGAGGCATTGAAGGAATAGATCACGAGGATCAGGATCGGCAGATAGAGGAAGGCAAGACCCAGCGCGAGCGAGGCGACGTTGAAGCGGGACAGGCGGGAGACCTTGCGCATCGCCTCACCGCCCCTGTTCCAGCTGCCGCTTCTGCAGCCGTTCGTACAGCAGCAGCGGGACCAGCAGCACCACCAACAACACGATGGCCGCGGCGGAGGCGACCGGCCAGTCCTTGTTGGTGAAGAATTCGAGCCACAAGGTCTGGCCGATCATCAGCGCATTGGAGCCGGCCAGGAGATCCGGAATGACGAACTCGCCGACGATGGGGATGAAGCACAGCAGCACGCCGGCGCCGACGCCGGGCAGCGACAGCGGGAAGGTGACGAGCCAGAACACCTGCCAGCGCGGCGCGCCGAGATCGGAGGCCGCCTCCTCCAGCACCGGCTCCATTTTGGCCAGCGTGGCGTAGAGCGGCAGGATCATGAACGGCAGGTAGGAATAGACGATGCCGATATACATCGCGCTGTCGGTGGAGAGCCACACCACGGGCTGACTAACCAGATGCAGCCCCAGCAGGATCTGGTTGAGCAGGCCGTCGTGCTGGAGGATGTTGATCCAGGCATAGATCCGGATCAGGAACGAGGTCCAGAACGGCACGATCACCAGCACCATCGCCACGGCCTGCCAGCGCGCCGGCAGCCGCGCCATGCCGTAGGCGATGGGATAGCCGATCAGGAGCAACAGCGCGGTCGCGGTGACGGCGACGGTGAGGCTACGCACATAGGCGAACACGTAGATATCGTCAGAGACGAGCAGCCTGAAATTGTCGATCGACAGCGCGGCAAAGGCGGCCTTCAGCGCCCCCCATCCCGCCATCAGGTCGAACACCGGCTCGTAAGGCGGCTGCGCGATCGCCGTCTGCGACAGGCTGATCTTCAGCACGAAGCCGAACGGCACCAGGAAGAACAGCACCATCCAGACATAGGGCGCGATCGCGGCAAAGCGAGCCGGTCGCGCAAAAATGCGGCGCCCGCTCATGACGGCAGCACCACGCAGTCGTCGGGCGTGAACCAGGCGACGACAGGCTGGTTCAGGCTGTAGGCGTCGACATCAAGGCGCGCACTGTTGGCGACCGAAGCCTGCACCATCCCTCCGGCCTCGAGCTTCACCTTGTAAGTGGTGGTGCCGCCGAGATAGCAGATGTCGGCGATCACGCCGTCCAGCTGGTTGATCGCCGTTTCATGACCGGCCTCCCTCGCCGGACCACGGCGCGACAGCCTGACCTTTTCGGGGCGGATCGCAACCGATAATCTGACCTCGCCGAACGGCTCGCGCGGCTCCGCCACCACCAACGGTCCCGCATCGCGCGTGCCTATGACCAGACGATGACCGTCGCGCAATTTGGACTCGGCGTCGAACAGGTTGATGTCGCCGACAAACTCCGCGATCCAGCGCGAGCGTGGCGCCTCGTAGAGTTCGCGGGGACTCGCGACCTGCGCGAGCTTGCCGTCTCTCATCACGCCGATCCGGCTCGCCATCGTCATCGCCTCTTCCTGGTCGTGGGTGACGATGATGAAGGTCATGCCGAGCCGGCGCTGAAGCTCCATCAGTTCGCCTTGGGTGCTTTCGCGCAGCTTCTTGTCCAGCGCTGCGAGCGGCTCATCGAGCAGAAGGAGCTGCGGGCGTCGCGCCAGTGCACGCGCCAACGCCACGCGCTGGCGCTGTCCCCCGGAGAGCTGGTCGGGCTTGCGCTTCTCGAGTCCGTCGAGCTTCACCAGCGCAACCATCTCCGCCACACGCGTGGCGATGTCAGCGCGCGCCATACCGGCGCGCTTCAGGCCGAAGGCGATGTTGTCGCGCACCGACAGGTGCGGAAACAGCGCGTAGTTCTGGAACATCATGTTGATCGGCCGCTCATGCGGCAGCGCCTGCGCGATGTCCTTGCCGCCGAGCAGAATGCGCCCTTGATCCGGCGCTTCGAAACCGGCGAGCATGCGCAGAAGCGTGGTCTTGCCGCAGCCGCTGGGCCCGAGCAGCGCAAAGAACTCGCCGGCCTTGATGTCGAGCGAGACGCCATCGACGGCCCGGAACGTCCCGAACGTCTTGGCAACGCCCTCGATGCGCAGCAACGGCTCGCCGGCAGCGAACTGCGTCTCTCCGACCGCAGCCGCAGCCGCGTCTGTTCTGGGCAACTCGTCAGTCATGGTTCCTGCCAACCCCAATCAAGCCGCACGCTAGCGGCCGATCGTCCCTCACTCAACCGGTTAGAGGCCGTTCGTTCACGCATTCGCCATGAACGCAGCCAGCGCATCGCATTCCCCCGCTGACATCGTCAGGCCGAGCTTGGAGCGGCGCCACAGGATGTCCTCGGGAAAACGCGCCCATTCGTGGGTCATGAGATAGCGCACCTCGGCCCCGGTCAGTTCGGGACCGAAGGCGGGGCCGAGATCGTCCCGGGTCTTCGCCTCGGCAAGCACAGCCGATAGCCGCGAGCCATAGGCCGCGACGAGGCGTTGGGCCTGCGCCTCCGAGAGAAAGCGCCAGCGGTCACGCGCAAGATCGACCTCGGTGTCGAAACGATCCCAGGCAAAATCTCCGCCCGGCAGCGCCGCGCCTGCGGTCCAGGGCGGCGACATCGGATAGAACGGCGTCAACTTCGTCACCGCGCGCTCCGCCCGCAGGCGCGAGGTGGTGACGTCACCGCCAAACATCGTGATCAGCGGCGCCTTGCGCCGTCGCGCGTCGAACAGCGTCGTGCCATCACGCCCGCGCGCGGACGCCAGCGTCAGGTTGACGCCGGAGACCGCGCGCACCACGTCGGTCGGGGCAACGCGCTCGCGGAAATAGCGACTGGCCGCTTCGCAGAGATAGCTGACGTCGGCCCCCCGCATCGCGACGATCGCAGGATCGCCGGTGAAATCGTGCGTGACTGTTCCGATCAGGGTGAAATCGCGCGCGAGGGGACTCGCGAAGATCAGCCGGCCATCGCTGTTCTGGAAGACGTAGACGTTATCGGAATCGAACAACCGCGGGACGATGATCTGGCTCATCTGCATCGCCGCCATGGCGGGTTGCGGCTGCCGCAGCACGGTCTCGGCGACTATCGACGTCCAGCCGCCGGTGGCGTTGGCCAGCGCCCGGGCCGTGATCGTGCGACGATGGCCGCGGTCGACCACCGCGAGCCGCCATGTGTCGGTTCGATCGGCGCGCACACAGCGCGCTCCAGTCCGAATCACGGCGCCGCGCTCGGCCGCATCCAGTGCCGTGAGCACCACCAGTCGGGAATCGTCGACAACGCAATCCGAATATTCGAAGGCCGTGCCGAATGGTCGTTTCAGCGCGTTGCCGACCGAATGATGCGTGATGTCGAGGGTCGCCGTTGCAGGCAGGCCGCACCGGCTGGTGAGGCTGTCGTAGAGGAGCAGGCCGACGCGCAGCAGCCATGGTGGGCGCTCGTCGGAATGCGCCGGGATCACGAAGCGCATCGGCCGAACCAGATGCGGCGCGATCCGGAGCCAGATCCGGCGCTCGGCGAGCGCCCGGCGCACCCGGCGGAAGCCGCGCCGTTCCAGAACCGAGAGATCGCCATGGATCAGCCGCGGCGTTGCCGACGACGCCGCGCCGCCCAGATCGCCCTGCTCCAACAGGATGACCCGCAGGCCGCGGCCGGCGGCATCGCGGGCGAGGCTGACGCCGTTCAGGCCGCCGCCGATGATCGCAAAATCGTAATCCGCCATGAAGCCGTCGAATGGGAGCGAAACGCTCGCCATCTCTAGAGCCATTTCCCTTCCGATGAAAATCGGAACGGGGCTCTAGATTCTGATTTGGCGCGTTTTCTTGACGCGAACCCGCATCCGCTGCGCTCGAAAAACGCTCTAGCCGGTCTTGAGCGCAAGCTCCATGACTTCGGCACGACCGACGAGGCCGGCATATTTCCCGATCGGCAGTGGCTTGCCGAGCAGATAGCCCTGCACGCCGTCACAGCCTTCCGCGGCGAGGAAGGCGAGTTGTTCCAGCGTCTCGACGCCCTCGGCGACGATCGACATTTCCAGGCCATGGCCGAGATCGATCACCGCGCGCACGATCGCCGCCGATTGCGGGTTGCGGCCGAGATTGATGATGAAGGCGCGGTCGATCTTGATCTTGTCGAACGGGAATGCCTGGAGATAGCTCAGCGAGGAATAACCGCTGCCGAAATCGTCCATGGAGATGCGCACGCCGAGCGCCTTGAGCCGGCGCAGCAGCGCCAGACCGCGATCGAAGTCCTCGATCAGCACGCCCTCGGTGATCTCGAGTTCGAGCCGACCGGGTGCGAGACCCGTCTCGAGCAGGATGGAATGCACGAGTCCGACCACGTCGCCGTGCATGAACTGCGCCGGCGACAGGTTGACCGCGATCTGAAGCGGCTTCGGCCAGGACGCGGCCTCGCGGCAGGCTTCGCGCAGGATCCACTCGCCCATCTCGACGATCAGGCCGCTTTCCTCCGCGATCGGGATGAATTCGGCCGGGGAGACCTGGCCGCGCACCGGATGCTGCCAGCGCGCCAGCGCCTCGAAGCCGATGATCTCGCTCTCGGCGACGCTGTGGCCCGCTGCTCCCTGCGGCTGGAAGGCGAGCGAGAGCTCGCCGTTCTTGATCGCCATCGAGAGATCCTGGTGCAGCACGCGGCGATCGCGGATCTGCTGGTCCATCTCCGGCTGGAACAGGCTGATCGTGCCGCGCGACTTCTGCTTGGCGCGGAACAGCGCCGCGCCGGCATTGGCGAGCAACGAGGCGGCGTCGGCGCCGTTGTGCGGGAAGATCGACATGCCGGTGGTGACGCCGGCGCGGACCGGGCGGCCGTCGATCTGGAATTCCTTAGCGACGGCATCACCGATCTGCTGCGCCAGCGCGAGACCTGCATCCGGCTGCTTACCGTCGATGATCAGGCCGAACTCGTCGCCGGACAGGCGCGCCACCACGCCGCCGCGCGCGGAGTCCTGGAGCCGCTGGGCCACCTCGACCAGGAGCTTGTCGCCGTGCGCATGACCGAAGACGTCGTTGACCTCCTTGAGACCGTCGAGATCGACGCACAGAACCGCGAACTCCTCGCCGGTGCCCTCGCAGGCCTCGATCATCTGGGTCAACGCCTGCAGGAAAGCGGCACGGTTCGGCAAATCGGTGAGGCCGTCGTGATAGGCCATGTGCGCCATGCGCGACTCGGTCTGCCGGCGATCGGTGACGTCCTCGTGGGTCTTGATCAGATATTGCGGCTCGCCGGTGTCGCTCAGCACGGTGGCGCGGCGGGTGAGGAACAGCCGCAGCCCGTCCTTGGTGGAGATCGGGTGCTCTTCGGTGATCATCCCACGCTTCTTGATCGCGGCTTCGTCGCGCGCGATGATCAGCTTGGCTTCCTTGGGATTGAAGATGTCGGACGCGGTCAGGCCCGTGGCTTCCTCGCGCCTGCGGTTGAGGATCGTCTCGGCGCTGCGGTTGGCGAGCAGGTAGCGGCCGTCCTTGACCTGCTCGACGATCAGGGCCACCGGGATGTTGTCGACCACGAGCTCGAGGAACTTCTTCGTGCTCTCCAGCTCCTTCGACAGCGAGCGGCGATCGGTGATGTCCTCGAACACGAGCATCAGGAATTCGGGTTTGTTGCTCTCGTTGCGGACAACGATCCGGATCGAGGCAACCATGCGTCGCTCACCGGCGCGGTCGACCTCGAATTCGTTGCGAAACTGGCCGTCCGGCGAATCGAGTGCCGTGCGGTCGGTCGCCTCGATGCTGTCCGCCGAGATCGGCGCAAACAGCTCGCGCGCGTTCTTGCCGACGACATGGTCGCGCGAGAAGCCCCAGAACCGCTCATAGGCGCTGTTGGCGAAGATGTAGCGACCATCCTCGATGTTCTTTGCGGCCACGCAGGCCGGCACGTTGTCCAGCACCGTTTCCAGGAACTGCTTGGTGGAGGCGAGCTGCCGCGACAGCCTGCGCTGCTCGCTGACGTCCAGATGCGTCGTCACCGAGCCGCCGTTGGGCAGCACGAAATATTTCACCAGGATGGCCCGCCCGTCCGGCAGTTCGGTGATCAAGCCGTTGGTGCTTGCCGCCTTCTCGTAGAACTCGTCGTTGGAGGCGGCGCCGAGCACCCCGCGCTTGCGTCGCAGCTCAAGGAGTTCGTAGCCGTTCATGTTGGCCCAGAGATCCGACCGCGCCAGGCCGTAAATCTCGATATAGCGGTCGTTGCAGAAGATGACGCGCCGCTGCGCATCCGTCATCACCACGCCCTGGTTGAGATTGTTCATGGCGGAGGAGACGAAGGCATTGCGCCGCAGCTGCAGACGCCTGGTCCGGCGCAGCGAGGAATGGATCCACAGCGCGATCGCGGCGAAGAACGAACAGATCACAATTCCCGCGATCAGGGCTTCCCAGATCACGTTGGGATCAAGCTCGCCGAGATAGCTCGGAGGGGTGAAGCTGTCTGAGAGGGCAAAGGCGCGCGCAGGCGCGACCGCTGCGGCCAGGCACACGACGGCCTGCACCGCAATCGGAAGCGCGCTGCCCGCGTGCCAGTTCTTCTCAGCCATCAGCCACCCGCGATTTCAACGTCGGATTGTCTGGCCTCGCGAGTTTGGATCGGGTAAACGCCTGTACGCGCAACGGAACAATGTGGCATCAAATACGGCAATTGCCCTGACATGATAAATGCTTCCTTAACGGAAAAAGCCCCCGCGCCGCCCTCCCCAGGCGTGGGGCCATCGTCGCTTCGAGCGGACGTCCTGCACGACCATGGATAGGGTGGACTGCGTCGTCATCGGAGCCGGCGTGATCGGGCTCGCGGTGGCTCGAAAGCTGGCGCAAGCCGGGCGCGAGGTGATCGTGCTCGAGCAAGCCGAGGCCATCGGCACCATCACCTCCTCGCGCAACAGCGAGGTGATCCATGCCGGCATCTACTACCGCGCCGGAAGCTGGATGGCGCGCATGTGCGTCGACGGCAAGCACGCGCTCTATCGTTACTGTTCCGAGCGCGGCATCCCGCACAGGAATTGCGGCAAGCTGATCGTCGCGACCAATCCGAAAGAGACCGAGAAGCTGCAATCGATCAAGGCGCATGCCGAGGCCAACGGCGTGCTCGACATGCAGTTGCTCACGGGTGATGCGGCACGTGCGCTGGAGCCGGCGCTCGCCTGTGACGCCGCGCTGCTGTCGCCGTCGACCGGCATCATCGACAGCCACGCCTACATGCTCTCGCTGCGCGGCGAAGCCGAGGACGCGGGCGCGGCCTTCGCGTTTCACACCCCGCTGATCCGTGCCAAGGCGACCGCCGGCGTCATCGAGATCGAGGCGGGCGGCGAAGCGCCGATGACGCTGCAATGCAGCCTCCTCGTCAACGCCGCCGGGCTCTCGGCGACCACCGTGGCGCGCAACATCGAGGGCATGCCGCTGGAACGGATCCCGACGGCCTACCTCGCCAAGGGAAACTACTTCAGCTGCAATGCTAGGGCGCCGTTCTCGCGCCTGATCTATCCGGTGCCCGAGCCCGGTGGCCTAGGGGTGCATCTGACGCTGGACATGGCCGGGCAGGCCCGTTTCGGCCCTGACGTCGAGTGGATCGAGACGATCGACTATGAGGTCGACCCGTCACGCGCCGAGCGCTTCTACCCGGCGATCCGCAAATACTGGCCGACGTTGCCTGACGGTGCTCTCATGCCGAGCTATTCGGGCATCCGCCCGAAGATCGTGCCGCCGGCGGTGGCCACGCAGGATTTCTTGATGCAGGGCCCGCGCGATCACGGCGTCGAAGGCCTGATCAATCTGTTCGGCATCGAGTCGCCCGGATTGACGTCATCGCTCGCGATCGCGGATCACGTCGCCGAGCTCGCAAACATCTAGTGGTTTAAAGCGAATTGGATTCCGGTTGCGCGTAAAGAACTGCGTCCAGACAAGACGCTGGAGCCGCGCAAATCCTTGCACGCTGCGCGCCTTGCGGCAGGGATGAGCGCAAAGGCTCCCATCCCTGCCTGAAAGGGTGCGATCAACTCTACGCTGTTACGGGGTTACTAGTGGAGCGTGTCGCCGTGCCTGAGACGCTCGATCTGGTCCTTGACCATCAACTTCCGGCGCTTCAACTCAACAATTTGCAGGTCGTCTGTTGAAAGGTGCACGAGAGCTTCGTGCAATTCGTTTTCGAGAGTTTTGTGCTTCCGTTCCAATTCAACCAGATGTGCCTGAATTGTCATTCGAAACCTCCTCGGTAGGGGTGAACCTTGGATTCGACCGGACGAGGAAGTGTACATCACCGATTTGTTCTGTCGATGGATATCAGTCGTCGCGCTGTCATTTTTAGAAATTCATATGTAACGAAGCGTGAGTAAGGGAACCACGCGGGAAAAATCCGTGATATCAATGCGCTTGCGCAACGCCGGAGCGACCGCAGAAATATCTCGCGGGAGATCGGCTCGCGACAGCCCGAGATCGCTTGCGATCACGGCGCGCAAGGACGATAGTTTCCACAGGGCATCCACAGCCTTAATCTCACGCCTATCGGTTTTTCGGCCACCGCAGACATGACCAATGAAGATGCGCGCGAACTCGAATCCGAGCTCGCCCGGTTGCACCAGGAACACCGAGATCTCGATGTGGCGATCGATGCACTGCATCAATCGCCCGCCCCCGACCTGTTGCGGTTACAGCGGTTGAAGAAACGCAAGCTGTTGTTGCGTGACCGTATCGCGTTCATCGAAGACCAGATCACGCCCGACATCATCGCCTGATCCACGGGTAGAACTTTACGGCGGCCCCGCCGCACGTAAATCCGCTTGACTCGAAAGGAACAAAATAAGAACATTTGAGCACCCAACACCCCCGGGGAAACCGTCTAAGGAAAATGCAGATGTCGGCAACCGCCCTTCTCGACAACAGCCATTATGAACAAGCCTGCGATCAGGCGATCGCGATGTGCGACGGCAATCTGCGCAGCACCATCAAGGCGCTGATCATGGCCAATGAATATCTGGAGGCCGAGCTGGAAGAATTGCAGGCGGCGGTTTCCGCAGGCTGCATTCCGGAGACCTCGCGCAGCAAGATGCGGAGCAAGAGCAGCGCCGCCTGACTGTCAGCTATCGGAGCCGACCATGTCCGATGTCACCTATTACGTTGCATTACCTTTCCTGACCGACGAGGACGGATCGCCGGTCGCGGGTGCGGCCGAGGAATGCCAGAGCGCGGCGGCCGCGCTACGGCGCGCCGAGATTATGTCGCACGGCGCCGGCCACACCGGCGCGGTCGCGTTCAGCCGCAGCGGCGATCCCATGACCGGCGAATTCGGGGACGCAAAACTGCTCCGCAGCTTCGGCGACGTACCGAAAGACCTCGGCACGCTTTAACTAGCTGCTGACGAGCCTGATGTGCGGCTCGTGCCGCCGGTGCGCCTTGCGCACATACATCGCGGCATCGGCCTCCTCCAGGGCGCGCGTGGCGTCGGATTGCACTCCGAGCAGGGCGACGCCGGCGGAAGCGCCCGCGCTCACGTGCTGGCCGCGAAAGACAAAGGACAATTCGTCGATGGCCTGCTCGAAAGCCGCGGCCTTCGCCTTGGCGTCGGTCTCGCTGAGATTCCAGAGCAGCAGCGCGAACTCGTCGCCGCCGAGCCGGCCGACCACGTCCGAAGCGCGGATCTGCCGCGTCAGCGTGGTGGCAATCGCCTTCAGGACCTCGTCGCCGGCCGCATGGCCGAAGGAATCGTTGATCGGCTTCAACCGATCGACGTCGAGCACGATCAGCGCCCCGCTGGCGCGGTAGCGCTTCATGTAGGCGACGGCGCGGGCGAGCTCGCGTTCGAAGCCGCGCCGGTTCGGAATTTCGAGCAGGAAATCGGTGTCGGCAGCCGCCTCGAGCTCCGCGACCCGCCGCAGCGCCCCCCTGAGCTTGCTCCGGAGCTCGCGGATGGTCGCGTTGATGGCCGGCTCGATGGCCGCTTTGGCCCCGTCATCGGCAGACGCTGCCCGCTGCGACGGCCTGGTCGGACGCCGCGCCGGACCCTTGATCCGACGCTTGGCCGGACGCTTGAGAGCAACTTTGGAGCGGCCGGCACTGGCCTTCGGGCCCTTTTTGGCCTTCGCAGCGCTTGCCCTTTTTGGTTTCTTCATGGGCATCCTGCTCAATGAAGGCTTGCGGGGATTCACCAAGACAGGATAGTTCATTCCCTTCTCCTTGCCACCGCCTTGCGAGCCACCGGCCGGAACCTTTAGTCTGGCCTATCTTTCTGTTTTTCGAGAACAATTCACGTCATGACAGCGCCGATCGCCATCATCATGGGAAGCCAGTCGGACTGGGACACGATGCGGCATGCCGCCGACACGCTCGCAGGGCTCGGCGTTGCCGCCGACACCCGCATCGTTTCGGCCCACCGCACCCCCGACCGGCTGTTTACGTTCGCCAAAGGCGCCAAGACGGCTGGTTACAAGGTCATCATCGCCGGCGCGGGTGGCGCAGCCCACCTGCCCGGCATGGCGGCGGCTCTGACGGAATTGCCCGTGTTCGGCGTCCCCATCGAATCCAGGACGCTCAAGGGCATCGATTCGCTCTATTCGATCGTCCAGATGCCCGCAGGCATCCCGGTCGGCACCCTCGCCATCGGCAAGGCGGGCGCCATCAATGCGGCGTTGCTGGCGGCGGCCGTGCTGGCCTTGTCCGACCCGGCCTTGTCCGATCGCCTCGCCGCCTGGCGCAAGGCGCAGACCGAGGCCGTGGCCGAGCGCCCGGAGGACAAGGCGTGACTGACGCAAAGCAGGTGAAGCTGAAGCCCGGCGACACCATTGGCATCCTCGGCGGCGGACAATTGGGGCGGATGCTGGCCATGGCGGCGGCCCGGCTTGGCCTGCGCTGCCAGGTGTTCTCGCCCGATCCGGACTCACCGGCCTTCGACGTCGTCCTGAATGCGACCTGCGCCGAATATGCCGATGTCGAAGCACTCGAGCTGTTCGCCAACGACGTCGACGTCATCACCTACGAATTTGAGAACGTGCCGTCCGCGGCCGCGATGGTGCTGGATGCGCGCCGCCCGGTGCTGCCCAACCGCAAGATCCTCGAGACCACCCAGGACCGGCTCGCCGAGAAGGATTTCGTGACGCGGCTGGGCATCGGCACCGCAGCCTACGCCGACGTCACCTCGGTCCCGTCATTGCGCGAGGCGATCGCCAGGATCGGCCTTCCGGCGGTGCTGAAGACCCGTCGCTTCGGCTATGACGGCAAGGGCCAGGCCATCATCCGCGAGGGCGACGACGTCGCGAAAGTGTGGACCAGTCTCGCCACCAAATCGGCCATCCTGGAAGCCTTCGTGCCGTACGAGCGTGAGATTTCCGTGATCGCCGCCCGCTCGGCCACAGGCCAGGTCGAGTGTTTCGACGTCACCGAAAACGAGCACCGCGACCACATCCTGAAGATCTCCCGTGCGCCCGCCCGGATCCCGGACGTGCTCGCCGAGGAAGCGCGCAGTATCGCCGGCAAGATCGCGGGCGCGCTCGATTATGTTGGCGTGCTTGCCGTCGAGATGTTCGTGCTCGCCAACGGCACCGGACCCAAGGTGCTGGTCAACGAGATCGCTCCGCGCGTGCACAATTCCGGACATTGGACGCTCGACGGTGCGTCCGTCTCGCAGTTCGAGCAGCACATCCGCGCCATTGCCGGCTGGCCCCTCGGCAAGCCCGTGCGCCACGGCGAAGTCGTCACCATGACCAATCTGATCGGCGACGAGATCAACGAATATGACAAGTGGTTGAGCGTCGCGGGCGCAACGGTGCACATCTACGGCAAGGGCGCGCCGCGTCCGGGCCGCAAGATGGGACATGTCACCGAAGTGCGACCCACGACCGGCAAATAACGGGACCGCGGCGCATGCCGCGATCCCGCTTTGCAGTTATGCCGTCTTCGCGCCCGCGACGACGCCAGTGGGCTCTTCGCTGAGCCAACGATAGATCACCCCGCCCAGCGCGCCGCCGATCAGTGGCGCAACCCAGAACAACCAGAGCTGCGACAGCGCCCAGCCGCCGACGAACAGCGCGGGCCCCGTGCTACGCGCCGGGTTCACGGAGGTGTTGGTGACGGGGATGCTGACGAGATGGATCATCACCAGCGCGAGCCCGATCGCCAGCGGCGCAAAGCCGGCGGGCGCGCGGCCGTGAGTCGCGCCCATGATGATGAACAGGAACATCATGGTCATGACCACCTCGGTGAGGAAGCACACGATCATGCTGTACTGGCCGGGAGAATGGGCATCGTACCCGTTGGACGCGAACCCCTTGCTGACGTCGAAGCCGGGAGCTCCGCTTGCGATGACGTAGAGCAGCCACGCGGCCACGATCGCGCCGGCGACCTGCGCAATCACATAAGGCAGGATCTGTCCGGCCGGAAAACGTCCGCCGGCGGCAAGACCGACAGTGACGGCCGGATTGAGATGACAGCCTGAGATGTGGCCGATCGCATAGGCCATGGTGACCACGCTCAGTCCGAACGCGAGGGAGACACCGACCAGACCGATGCCAACCTGCGGAAAGCCGGCTGCGATCACCGCACTTCCGCAACCTGCGAATGTGAGCCAAAAGGTACCGATAGCTTCGGCCGCGTATTTCTTCATATCCATGTGTCGTCCCCTGCTTTCAAAGATTCCGGAACAAAGCTCCGGAAACGGCCCCACCCTTGGCGTCAAATCTCCCAAATCAGGGCCGCACGGAGGTATTTTGCCTCATTTAATGGCTGAACTTGGCCCGAAGACCCGCTTGGCCGGTGGACATCCCAAGTTTTGTCTGATACATCCGCGCCCTCAAGGTTAAGGGCTTGTGCGTTTCGCCATCCCCTTTGATTTACCAGAATTCAAATCCGATCCACTGAAGAGGATGCCGCGTGCAGGTTCTCGTTCGCGATAACAATGTCGATCAAGCCCTCAAGGCGCTGAAGAAGAAGATGCAGCGCGAGGGTATTTTCCGCGAGATGAAGCTCCGCGGTCACTACGAAAAGCCCTCCGAGAAGAAGGCCCGTGAAAAGGCCGAAGCCGTGCGTCGCGCACGCAAGCTGGCCCGCAAGAAGCTGCAGCGCGAAGGCCTGCTGCCGATGAAGCCGAAGCCGGTGTTCGGTGCTGGCCCCGGCGGTGATCGTGGCGGTCGCGGCGGCCCGGGTGCAGGCGCAGGTGCAAGTGCTGGTCCGCGCGGACCGCGCTGATTTACCCGACTTGAGAGATTTCACTTTTCGATGACGCGGGCCCCTGGCCCGCGTTATTGTTTTGTGAGCGGTGCCTTGCTGGGATGGGGCACTACCGATGCGGCACTAGCGCGAGCGAACCGTAGATGGCCTCCCCTCTCCCCAAGCGCGGCTTGGCGCGGCTACGGCAGATCTTGCAGCAGCCGTTTGCGCTGGCCTTGATGGGGATTTCGCTATGCGGCTGCTCCTTCGACCTGGGGTCGCTGACGCCGGAGAAGGAGAAGCCGCAGGAGGCACCCAAGGCGGCCACGACCGCTGAGAACGTGGTCAGCGCCGGCAATGTCAGCGAAGCCCAGGCCCATACGGCAAAGGCCCAGGCTCTGGCAAAGTCCGGCGAGACGGCGGCCGCGCTCGATGAATTCAATCACGCGGTCGGACTCGATCCCTACAATGCGCAGGCGCTCTATGGCCGCGCCCTGATCTACCAGGGCAAGAACCAGCACGACTTCGCCATCGCCGATTTCAGTGCCGCGAGCGGCCTTAACCCGCAGAAGGTCGAGCCGCTGCTCGGCCGCGCCACCAGTTATCTCGCCCTCGGCAAGGTCAAGGAGGCCGCGGCCGATCTGGATGAGGCTTCCGAGGCCGATCCCCACAATGCCCAAGTCTGGACCATACGCGGGCAAGCCTATGAACGGCTGGGCGACAGGACCAAGGCGGCGGCGTCCTACACCAAGGCGGTCTCGCTTCGCCCACGCGACGACGCCGCCCGCAGCGGCCTCGCCCGCGTCGGCGGCTGACAAGTCTGGCGCAGCGCAGGCGCCGTCTTAATCCGGGGTGACGCTCTTCGGCAGAACGGAGTGGAACATGGACTTAACGCCCGACAGCATGTCGTCGGCGACATTGGTCTTCGGCCGCGGCATCGACGCGCCGGCATCGGCGCGCAGATCGAGCGGGGGCGCAATCATCGGGACCGGAATATCAGCCGGCGGCGTCAGCCGATTCGGGTTCTCGTTGCCGATCGACGCCGTGTAGGGCGGGCTCGGCTGCAACGAGCCGCCATTGCCATAGGCCTCGGCTGCGGGTGTCGAGACCGTGATCGGCGGCGGCAACGGACGCACCGATGACGTATCCACGGGAATGATACGCGGGGCCTCTGGAGTGCGGGCGGCTTCACGCACCGCAGGCTCCTGAGTCTTCTCGGGCGCCTTGATCTCAGAAGACTTGTTGTCGGAAGCCTTTGAGTCGGAAGGCTTTGTATCGGAAGCCTTGGCCTCAGCCGCTTTGCTCTCAGGCGACTTGCGCAGGCGCTCGATAGCAGCGCGCACGAGATCGTTGGCGTCGGGGGCTGCGGCCGGCGCGGCAGCAGCGGGCGCCGAATTGGCCTCCACCACCGGGGTGGCGGGAGCGGCTGCACTGACGGCCGGCGTGGACTTGGCGACTGCCTTCTCGCGACCGGACGGCTTGCCGCGCGGGGCGGCCTCGGCCGGTGCCACGTCCGCCGTCGAGGTCTTCGACTCCGCGCCCGGATGATCGGCAGCCTTCTCGGCCGCCGGCTTGTCCGTCACGTTCTTCTCGGAGATGCCCTTGGCCTTGACGCCGGGCGCGGGGAGGTTGGCCACATCGGCGGGCTTGCCGTTCTTGCCGGCCTCGGCGGGCGCCGTCACGGCCGCGGGCGCATCCGCCGCCGGCTTGGCGTTGATGTAATGATTAACGATATACGCCCCGATGATCGTTGCGAGCACCGAGGGGAAGATGTCCATCGAGATTTTAGCGATGTATTTCAGCATTCCGGCCACTCCCCGCGCGATCTGATGCGGGAACTTTGAGGCATAGTGAGGGATCAACTGCGACGGATCAATGGCAAAGGGGTACGCCGGACTTACGACTTCAGCTCAACCTCAAGGAACACGATCTCGGTTGCGGTTTCGTTAAGCACGTCGTGCTGGACGCCGGCCTTGCGAAAATAGGATTTCCCGGCCGCAAGCTGTGCTTTGGACCGCTCGCCATCGGGCGCCACGATGGTCATTTCCCCTCCGACCATGGGAACAATGACGTAGTCCATGCCATGGGTGTGATGCCCGGTGGCGCTGTTTGGCGCGAGCCGCCACTCGGTCACCCGAACCTGCTCATTGTCGACCTGAACCTCGGACTCGGCGGCAAGCATCGGAACTCTCCTGGGGCATATCCGGAAAACCGGTTCAGGGCACGAAAACCACGAACACGTAGACGGCAAATACCACCTTATGGACCAGCCCGAACAGGACATTGGTCCTGCCCGTACCGAAGGTCAGCATGCTCAGGAAGAAGGTCAGGAGCAAAGGCAGGCGGCGCGCCGATCCTGGCCGCGACGGCATCGACCACCAGCGAGAATTTCTTGGACAGCAACACGACCGCCAGCAGCGCAATCAGCAGCAGCACGACGCTGAGCACCAAGGCCCGGCCCGACAGATGCGCCTCGCACGGCCAGCGCCGGAAAGATCCAGGCCGATCGAGGCGTCGGATTGTGCGCGCGCATCCATCGGCTCCAATTGTCTCAGCCGAGCAGTAGCAATCGCGCGGCAGATTCAATGCCAGCGCAGGATCGGAGCGAACGGCAGCAGCGTCAGCAGCACGAACAGCGGGATCAGCACCGCGCCGGCGCGCAGGAAATAACCGAAGAAGCTCGGCATCTCGATGCCGTTCTCGCTGGCGATGCTGCTCACCATGAAATTCGGCGCATTGCCGATATAGGTAAGCGCGCCCATGTAGACTGCGCCCATGGAGATGGAGGCGAGCGTGCCCGAGAGTTCGTGCATCAGCACCTGCGGGTCGCCGCCGGCGAGCTCGAAGAACAACAGATAGGTCGGCGCATTGTCGAGGAACGCCGACATCAGACCGGTGAACCAGAAATAGGCAACCTCGCGCGGCGTGCCGTCCGGAGCGGTCACGGCCGACAACAGCCAGGCGAACGCGCCGTGATGGCCGGCATCGAGCATGGCGATGACCGGGATGATCGCGATGAAAATGCCGGCGAACAGCTTTGCGACTTCGCGGATCGGCTCCCAGGTGAAGCCGTTGGCCTGCCGGTGCTCGTCCGGCGTCAACCACACCGACAGGCCCGCTATGGCCAGCAGCGCCGCGTTGCGGGCGATATCTTCCAGCTCCAGCCTGGTTCCGAGAATGTCGAAAGCGATGCCGGGCTTCCACATCGCCGAGGCCAGCAGGCTCGCGACGATGGCTGCGATCAGCACCAGGTTGACGAGGCCGCGGATGCGGACCGGCTTCGCGGCGCCGGCGGCGCCGAGCAAGGGTTCGCTGCGGAAGCACCAGACGTCGATGACGACGAAGATCGCGAGCAGCAGTCCGGCAACGATCGCCGTCTGCAGCCAGATGGTCCGCGTGGTCCAGAAGAAGTCGACACCATGCAGGAAGCCGACGAACAGCGGGGGATCGCCGAGCGGGCTCAGCGCGCCACCGACATTGGCGACCAGGATGATGAAGAAGATGACGACATGGGCGTTGTAGCGCCGCGGCCGGTTGGCGCGGATCAGAGGGCGGATCAGGATCATGGCCGCCCCCGTGGTGCCGACGACACTCGCCATCACCGTACCGAGCGCGAGGATGCCGGCATTTGATGCCGGCGTCGCCTTGATGTCGCCCGTCACGAGAATGCCGCCAGCCACGACATAGAGCGAGAACAGCAGCACGATGAAGCCGAGATATTCGGCGAGCATGGCGTGAACGAGCGCCGCCAACGTCGCCATGCTCCCGGCCAGGATGACGAGCGAGGCGAGTGCCAGCAGCGACCAGGCCGCGGCGATCTTGCCGTAATGATGGTGCCAGACTTTTGCAAACAGCAGCGGCCCGAGCGCGATCGACAGCAGGAGGCCGGCAAAGGGCAGCGCATACGGCCAGCGCATCGCCGCGCCGTCGAGCCCGGTCGCCGCCCATGCGTGCTGTGGCAACAACACGACGAGGATCGCGGCGATGAACCCGCTCGCGCGCCGAACGACAAGCCGTCTAGAAAGCAATGAAGTGCCTCGCCGTTTCAATCGCACCGAACGCATCGAGATTGTCGTGTCCACCGCCCGCAAAGCGAACGAACTCCTTCGGTTCGTGCGCAAGCGCGAACAGACGCTCTCCGAACACGATGGAAATGGCAAGGTCATCGGTGCCATGCATCACCAATAGCGGCACAGTGACGCGCGGGATGCGCTCGTCGGAATGAAATGGATCTCGCATCAGCAGGCGGACCGGAACGTACCAGAACGATGAAGCTGCAATATCGGCCGTCGATGTATAGGGCGCTTCCAGGATGAGTTTTCCAACACGATGCTCCGAGGCGATCGCGACCGCCACGCCGGTCCCGAGCGAAAAGCCCCACGCGACGATTCGCTCCGCCGCGTAGCGCGCGGTGGTGAAGGCGTAGGCGGCCGCGGCATCGCGCAGCAGGCCCGCCTCGCTCGGCGCCCCGCTCGAGCCGGCATAGCCGCGATAGGACAGCGCGACCAGGCCGGTGCCGTCCGCCGTCATGGCCTTGAGGCGGCTGACGCGACCGGCGAGATAATCGCCATTGCCCGGAAAATACAGGATCACGGGGCGGCCTGGCTTCGCCGGCACGTGCCAGACGATGACATTCTCGCCATCGGAGGTAGTCAGGACGTGCTCTTCGGCCTCGGGGAAGCCTGCGGCGTCCGGCGTGGTGCGACCGACGGGCGGGATCGGAAACAGCATCTCGCGCTGCCTGACATACAGCACGAGGAGACCGGCGCAATAGACGGTCACGAGCAGGATGGCGATCCATTTGACGATGGTCATGATGACGCGACCCGGCCCCTGTTCAGGGTTTGCACCGGCTCGGCAGCAATTTCATGACATCGCCCGAGGCGGGCCGGAACGTCACGGCAGCCGGATGCCGCCTGGTGAGCGGTGTGCCACGCGACGCGCTGCTCGCGCGTCGCATTGGCAATGGCCCGCTTGCCTCCGCGCTACATCGCCTTGACGATGTTCTCGGTGACCTTCTTGGCGTCGCCGAGCAGCATCATGGTGTTGTCGCGATAGAACAGCGGATTGTCGATGCCGGCATAGCCGGAAGCGAGCGAGCGCTTGATGAACATCACGGTGCCGGCCTTCCAGACCTGGAGCACCGGCATGCCGTAGATCGGCGAGGTCTTGTCCTCTTCGGCCGCCGGATTGGTGACGTCGTTGGCGCCGATCACGAAGGCGATATCGGCTTGCGCGAATTCGGAGTTGATGTCCTCGAGCTCGAACACCTCGTCATAGGGCACGTTGGCCTCGGCCAGCAGCACGTTCATGTGGCCGGGCATGCGGCCGGCGACCGGGTGAATGGCGTATTTCACCTCGACGCCTTCTTTCTTCAGGATGTCGCCCATTTCACGCAGCGCATGCTGAGCCTGCGCCACCGCCATGCCATAGCCGGGCACGATGATGACCTTCTGCGCGTTCTTCATGATGAAGGCGGCGTCGTCGGCCGAGCCGAGCTTGGCCGGCTTCTGCTCGCCGCCGCCACCGCCGGCCGCCGCGGTCTCGCCGCCGAAGCCGCCGAGAATGACCGAGATGAAGGAGCGGTTCATCGCGTGGCACATGATGTAGGACAGGATCGCGCCGCTTGATCCCACCAGCGCGCCGGTGATGATCAGCGCGGAATTGCCGAGGGTGAAGCCGATGCCGGCCGCGGCCCAGCCCGAGTACGAGTTAAGCATCGAAATCACGACCGGCATGTCGGCGCCGCCGATCGGGATGATCATGAGGACGCCGAGCGCCAGCGCGATGATGACGATCAGCCAGAAGTCGAGCGCGCTGCCCGTCATGACCAGCCCGACGATGAAGACGACGAGCGCGATCGCGAGCGCAATGTTGATGATGTGGCGGAACGGCAGGATGATCGGCGCACCGCTCATGCGCGCGGACAGCTTCAGGAACGCGATCACCGAGCCGGTGAAGGTCAGCGCGCCGATGGCGACGCCGAGCGACATCTCGACCAGGCTCTGCGGATGGATGTTGCCGGGGCTGCCGATGTCGAAGGCCTCCGGCGCGTAGAACGCACCGGCGGCGACCAGCACCGCGGCCATACCGACCAGCGAATGGAACGCGGCGACCAGTTCCGGCATCGAGGTCATCGGCACCCGGCGGGCGATCACCGCACCGACGCTGCCGCCGATCGCGATGCCAAGGATCACGAGGATCCAGGCGAGGCCGTCCGCCGGCGGATGGCTGGCCAGCGTGGTGGCGACCGCGATCGCCATGCCGATCATGCCGAAGAAATTACCCTGCCGCGATGAGGCGGGGCTGGACAGCCCGCGCAGTGACAGGATGAACAGCACACCCGCCACGAGATACAGAACTGCAGCCAGATTGGCGTTCATCTCAGGTCCCCTTTGTCTTTGTCACCCCGAGGTGCACGCCGCTCACTTCACCTTCTTCTTGTACATCGCCAGCATGCGCTGGGTGACAAGGAAGCCGCCGAAGATATTCACGCAGGCGAAAATGAGCGCGATGAAGCCGAAGCCGCGCGCCCAGCCTGAGCCGCTCGAGATCATGCCGACGCCGACCGCGAGCAGCGCGCCGACCACGATCACCGAGGAGATCGCATTGGTCACGCTCATCAGCGGCGTATGCAGCGCCGGGGTCACCGACCACACCACGAAATAGCCGACGAAGACGGCGAGAACGAAGATCGACAGCCGGAAGACGAAGGGATCGACGACCTGTGCAATATGCTCCATGACGGCTCTCCTTACGCTTTCGGCTGGAAATTCGGGTGGATGACGGCGCCGTCCCTGGTCAGCGCGGTCGCCTTGACGAGTTCGTCGTCCCAGTTCACGGCCAGCGCCTTGCTGGTCTTGTCGACCATCGTTTCGATGAAGTTGAACAAATTGCGCGCGTAGAGGCTGGAGGCCGACGCCGCGACGCGGCCGGCGACGTTGGTGTAGCCGACGATCTTGATGCCATCGACCTCGGCGACCTCGCCCGCTTTGACGCCTTCGACATTGCCGCCGCGCTCGACGGCGAGATCGACCAGCACCGATCCCGGCTTCATCGACTTGACCATGTCAGCCGTGACGAGCCTCGGCGCAGGCCGGCCCGGAATCAGCGCGGTGGTGATCACGATGTCCTGCTTCTTGATGTGCTCGGCGGTGAGCGCGGCCTGCTTGGCCTGGTATTCCTTGGACATTTCCTTGGCGTAGCCGCCGGCGGTCTGCGCGTTCTTGAATTCCTCGTCCTCGACGGCGAGGAATTTTGCACCGAGCGATTCGACCTGCTCCTTGGTGGCGGGCCGGACGTCGGTCGCGGTGACGACGGCGCCGAGACGGCGTGCGGTCGCGATCGCCTGGAGGCCGGCGACGCCGACGCCCATCACGAACACTTTGGCGGCGGGCACCGTGCCGGCCGCGGTCATCATCATCGGGAAGGCGCGTCCGAAGGCCTCCGCGCCCTCGATCACGGCGCGGTAGCCGGCGAGGTTGGCCTGCGAGGACAGCACGTCCATCACCTGCGCGCGCGTGATGCGCGGCATCAATTCCATCGCGAAGGCGGAGACACCGGCATCGGCGATCGTCTTCAGCGCGGCCTCGTTGCCGTAGGGGTCCATGATGGCGATGACGAGCGCGCCGCGCTTGTACTGCGCCAACTCGGAGGCTTCAGGGCGCTTCACCTTGATGATGATGTCGGCGTCCTTCAGCGCGTCGGCGCTGACGGTGGCGCCCACGGCGGTGAATTCGGAGTCCGGCAGGCCCGACTTGAGGCCGGCGCCCGGCTCGACGGCGATCTCGGCGCCCAACGCCTTGAACTTCTTCACCGTATCCGGCGAAGCGGCGACCCGCGGCTCCGACGGATCGATTTCCTTGGCAACGGCGATCTTCATAGGCCCTCCGGCGACGCGGGAAGAAGCGCGCACGCGAACTTAGCGTTACTCCCGCAACGTTGGATACCGGTTTTCAATCCGGCTTGATTGCAAATTTTATAGGCACCGACGACACTGGCGGTGCTGCAGGGGATGGATCAGGTCAGGAAGATCGCCATCAGGATCACGATAAGCGCGACCGAGACCGTGCCGTACTTCACCAGCTTGATGAAGCCCTCGTAGGTCTGCTCGTGGGCAACGTAGTCGTTGCCGTCGGCGGTGCTGTACGCCACTTCGCTATGGTCAGCCATGAATTGTCCCCAGTCGAAAGTCGAATTTCGTGGCTGGGATACCGCAAACTTCCGGGCAGGGCAACGGCACGGAGGCGCGGTTTCCCGGCAAATCAGGTCATTTGGAATTCCAATGGGCGGGAATTCGGCTCAGACCGGTGATCCGCCCGTCAGAGGCGGTCTCCGATGCCACGAGCCGAGGCCTCTCAGCGCAGGCCGAGCGCACGGCGGACTGCGCCGATCGGCTCCACCTTGCTGTCGCAGAAGTTTCGCTTTGCGCAGCGTTCTCCCGGAACGTTGACGACGATTGCATCCGCGCCGGCATCCTCGGTGAGAAAACCGTGGCTCATGTGGAAACCCAGCGCGCGGTAGACCTCGAACTGCTCCTCCGAGAAGAACTGGTCACCGGTGGTTTCATGCGGGAAGGTGTCGTTGCGGCGTGCATAGTCGCGGATGTAGTCGTTCTCGTCTCCGGTCAGGGACGACTTGATGTACACGAGGTACCCCTTTTCCCCCGAGCCGTAGTCGATGGTGCCGACCGCCACGTGCGGTCCGCCCGCCGTGCGCCGGGCCGGGGATTTGGTTGCGTTGCACTTCATCCACTCGAGCGTGGTGTTGCGGATCGGCGTCCACGGCAGATCGATGATGATCCCGAGATCGATGCGCGCATAGCGCTGCAGCGTCACCAGGGATGAGAAATTCATGGGTGCATCGGCTTCGGCGTCAACCGCGATGATCACCTTGCAGCGTCGTCGCAACAACTCGTAGACACCGAGATTCTCGATGTGTCCGCCGTCCGTCAGGTAGACCGCATCGGCATTCTCGTAAAGCCGGCCCGAGATCTCAGACCATAGAAACAAAGGGGTCGAGTGGTGCTGCGGCTTGTCCTTTGTCGAGACCCAGCGCGGGTTCTTCAACCAGTACCCCAGGCGCACGTTGAGGAGCGCCAGGGTCGGGGTCAGCGAGCGGATCGACCCCGAGCCCATGTTCGACGAAGCGGCGGCCCCGGAGATTGCCATCGCGGTCGCAAGATCGAGGCCCGGCGCGACCTTCTCGAATGCCGGTGTATTCGCATAGCCAGTGGCCTCGCTGCCGACGTGCAGCGGCGAGAATATGAAGAAATCCGCGTTCCGTCCCCGCCGATTGGCGAAGTCGGATCCTTGGATGTTCAGCGCGGCGTTGATGATGGGATATGGCGAGGCCAGGCTGCATTTTTTCGATGTCGCGACCGTCATCGCTCCCGCTGGATCGACCCCGTAGACCATCTGATGTAACAGACCGCTCAGCTTCTCCTCGTCGAGCGGAAGGAAATCCCTCCCCTGGTCCAGGCTCGGCATGTTCCGCGACGGCTCCCCGTCGGCGTAATAGAGCGGATTGAACAAGAAGGCCTTGCTGAGGCGATCACGATAGAGCCGGTGCAACGAATTGGCATTCGGCCCGAGAACCCACGACAGGCCGAACATGGCCGAGCCCGACAAGAAGTAGAGCAGCATCATCCGCCAGCTGACACTGTTGCCGAACTGGTACTTCGACCAAGTGAATTTGTCCGGGGACTGCAATGACGCAACGGAAAACAGCCATGCGGGAATGTGCGAGATCGGCCCCACCGGCTTGGAGACGACGACCTTCGCTTCGCGATTGGTGATTTCGGCCGAGAGCTTGCGGGTCGCCGAGTCAAACTGGACATTTCCCTTGACATCGACACCGGCCGCGGGCGGCACGGGTTGCACGCCAGCCGCTCCCCACTCCTCGATCATGGGGTATTGACGGTAGGCGGCGTCGAGCGTCTTGTCGTTCGCGATGCCCCAATAGCAAAGATAGAGATATCCGACCCAGATCAGCAAGGGCAGCGCCAGTCCCGCGACAAGCACGGCTGCTTTCGCCGCATGGGCGAGCAGGCGTGATCCCAGGTCCGAGGCGCCGGCGCCCTTCAGCAGGTCGGCGAATTGCTGCCGGAACAGCGTGACAGCCGCCGCAACCGGCGCAGTGATGGCCGCAAGCGATTGGACCCACTTGATTGCAACGCCGCCAATGATGCCGCCGGACTGAGTCGTGTTAGCGTCGGCGACATCGAACATCTGGGCGATCATGAAGGGCTGAAATTCGAAGAAGCAGATGGCGGCAAGCAGAACGAGATAGGTCGCGCCGACCGTCGACGGATAGCCGCGGAATTCACCTCCCTTGGTCGACGAAATCGATCGCAGCACTGCCCAGCCAAAGAAAAGCGCAAGGCCGAGCAGGACCGCTGCAAGCGAAAGGCCAAAGTGATCGACATTCAGGCAGCTGGCGATCGCACAGATGAGACCCATCGCAAACGCAAGACCGGCCAGGTACCGAAACAGCTCGCGCCGCCCGACTTTGAAAAGGCGCCCGACCAACAAAAGCAGCAAAGCGACAACAAGGCCGACAAGAAAGAAGGCAGGCATCAATCCCAGGCTGGAGAGGGGACCAAGATTGTGGGTGTCGTCGACGCTCAGGCCGAAGAAATTGGTCGTATAGAGTGACGAGCGTGCGGCGTTGGACAGGATCGTGATCACTGCAACGAGCAGTACGACCGGCAGCGTCAGGCTCAGATTGGCAACGAGTCCACGCACGACGATTGCGACGCCGGTGATCAGGTCGCGCGCGCCGGCCGGAACGAGATAGTTCGAGTAATTCCGGATATGGCCCACCGCAGGCGTGTCACTGATCTCATTTGCGCTCTCGGCTCCAGGTGTCGGCGTGCTTCCGAAGACGAAATTCTGCGCCCGCGTCATGGTCGCCGTAAACGAACAGCCGGTGTAACCGCCGCCCGATACGGTCGACAGATAGTCGATGTGCTTGATGAGCCCGTGGTGATTGAAAGCCTGCAAGACGCCGAGGCAGATTGCGGAGGATCGGATCCCGCCGCCTGACAGCGCAAGGCCGACCGTGTCGATCGCCTTTTCGTCGCCAGGGTATGCAACGGGATCCATACCCTGGGCTAGGCGGCGGTTGTTGATGGCTGCGAGCTCGCGCTTGACGATCTTCCGGTGCTGCGTCCCCCACAGCTGCTGTTCCCCCACAGCCCGTGGCGGCTCTACCTTGGGGTCTGGGGCACTGATCCTGGCCATGTTCGCCTCCCTGGCCGAGCACACCGCGACGATCAACAATCACAGATTGCATTGCAGGTCGAACCCGCCTGCAAGAATTAGTCTGGTCCCGGGCACAAACGTTCAATGCGCATGGCGGGATCTTTACAACCCGCCTCCCCCGTTGTCGGAACAACGGGACACTCGGACGGCCGACCCGACCTGCTCGCTGCAGCGCTGAAGGCGGTTCGGCTCAGCCCATCGCTTCCAGTTCGTCGATCATGCCGGCGATGACGCTCAGGCCGCCGTCCCAGAACTTTGGATCCTTGGCATCGAGCCCGAACGGCCGCAGCAGTTCGGAATAATGCTTGGTGCCGCCGGCGGCGAGCATGTCGAGATAGCGCTCGGCAAAGCCTTCGGCCGCGTTCTCGTAGACGGCGTAGAGCGAGTTCACGAGACAATCGCCGAATGCATAGGCGTAGACGTAGAACGGCGAATGGATGAAGTGCGGGATGTACATCCAGTAGTTCTCGTAGCCCGCTTTGATCTCGATTGCCGGACCAAGGCTCTCGCCCTGCACCGAGAGCCAGATCTCGCCGAGCCGCGTCGCGGTGAGCTCGCCGTTCTTGCGTTCGGTGTGGACCGCGCGCTCGAAGGAATAGAACGCGATCTGCCGCACCACGGTGTTGATCATGTCCTCGACCTTGCCGGCGAGCAGCGCCTGGCGCCGCCTTGCGCTCCTGGTCTGCGCCAGCAGCCGCCGGAAGGTCAGCATCTCGCCGAACACGCTCGCGGTCTCCGCCAGCGTCAGCGGCGTCGGCGCCATCAACGCGCCGTTCCTGGCCGCCAGCACCTGATGCACGCCATGGCCGAGCTCATGGGCGAGCGTCATCACGTCGCGCGGCTTGCCCTGGTAGTTCATCAGCACGTAGGGGTGCGCGGACGGCGTGGTCGGATGCGAGAAGGCCCCCGGCGCCTTGCCCGGGCGCACCGGCGCGTCGATCCAGCGGTCGGTGAAGAAGCGCTCGGCGATGTCAGCCATCTTTGGCGAGAAGCCGCGATAGGCGGTGAGCACCATGTTTCGCGCATCGCCCCAGCCGATCACGTCGGTCGCCGCAAAAGGCAGCGGCGCGTTGCGGTCCCAATAGGCCAGGCGCTTCCTGCCGAACCAGCGTGCCTTCAGCGCGTAGTAGCGATGCGACAATTTTGGATAGGCTGCGCGCACCGAGGCGACCAGCGCATCCACCACCTCGCGCTCGACGCGGTTGTTCAGGTGCCGGGAATCTGCGACGTCCTTGAAGCCGCGCCAGCTATCGGAGATGTCCTTGTCTTTGGCCAAAGTGTTGGTGATCAGCGCAAAGGTGCGCTCATTGGCCTTGAAGGTCTTTGCGAGCGCCTCTGCCGCGGCCTTGCGCTTGGCGCCGTCGCGGTCCTGCAACAGATTGAGCGTCGGCTCGATCGCGAGCTCCTTGGGCCCGACCTTGAAGCGCAGGCTCGAAATGGTCTGGTCGAACAGCCGATTGAAGGCGGAATAGCCGGTCTGCGCCTTCTCCAGGAAGAGCTGCTCGAGCTTGTCCTCGAGCTGGTACGGTTTCTCCTTGCGTAGATCCTCGATCCAGGGACGGTAGTGCGCGAGCTCGGTGGCCTGCATCGCGCGGTTCAAAATATCGTCATCGATCCGGTTGAGCTCGAGCGCGAAGAACAGCAGATGCGTCGATGCCGCCGTCAGGCGCTCGGAAACGTCGCCGTAAAACTTTGAAATCTTGGGGTCCACGCTGTCGCCGGCATGAACGAGGCCAGCGTACGAGCCGAGCCGGCCGGCGAGGTCGTCGATCGCCTCATAGCGTCGCACGGCTTCTGCGAGCCATTTTCCGCCATCTTCCTTTGCTGTTCCTGTTGCGAGCTTGCCCTTGTAGTCCGTCTCGAACGCGACGCAATCGGCATCCATCTTTGCGAGATCGCGCGCCACTTCCGGCGCATCGATCCCGGAATAGAGGTCGGCGAGGTTCCACTCCGGAAGCTTGCCGGTCTTGCTCGCAGGCTTTGCGGGTGAAGGTCTGGAGGACTTTGCCTTGATGACCGATTGCTTGGTGCCTGGTTTGCGGAGAGCAGACTTTTTGAGAGCAGACTTTTTGAGTGCAAGCTTGGAGCGCGAATTCATTGTGTGGGAAACCTGTGTTCAACAATCGCGACGGCGGGCGGGGGCATCAGGATTTAACAGTGCGTTAATCGGCTTCGGCCAGACTGCCCCGATTCGAGACAGATAGTAGTAGCGTGCGGGGAACACCATGGCTGCCAGTATTTTGATCGCCGACGACGACGCTGTAGCCCGCCGGCTGGTCGAAAACATGGTGCAGAAATGCGGCTATGAGACGATCGTGGTGGACTCCGGCGATGCGGCGATCGCCGCCCTCACCGCCCCCGACGCGGCCATCGACGGCGTCATCCTCGATCTCGTGATGCCCGGCCTCGACGGCATGGGCGTGCTGGCGAAAATCCGCGAAGCGGGTCTCAGCATCCCCGTCATCGTGCAGACGGCCCATGGCGGCATCGACAATGTGATCTCGGCGATGCGCGCGGGTGCGGCCGACTTCGTGGTCAAGCCGGTCGGCCTGGAGCGGCTCCAGGTCTCGCTTCGCAACGCGCTCAATTCGTCCGCGCTCAAGGGCGAATTGCAGCGCATCCGTCACAGCCGCGAGGGCCGGCTGACCTTCTCCGACATCATCACACGCGCCGAGGCGATGGCGGGCGTGATGCGCGCGGCGCAGAAAGCAACAAACTCCTCGATCCCGGTGCTGATCGAGGGCGAGTCCGGCGTCGGCAAGGAGATGTTCGCGCGTGCCATTCATGGCAGCGGCGAGCGCAAGGCCAAGCCGTTCGTCGCGGTCAATTGCGGCGCGATCCCCGACAACCTCGTCGAATCCATTCTGTTCGGTCACGAGAAGGGTGCCTTCACCGGCGCCACCGAACGCCACACCGGCAAGTTCGTCGAAGCTCATGGCGGCACGCTGTTCCTGGACGAGGTCAGCGAGCTGCCGCTGAGCGCGCAGGTCAAGCTGCTTCGCGCGCTCCAGGAAGGCGCGGTCGAGGCGGTCGGCGGCCGCAAACCCGTGAAGGTCGACGTCCGCATCATCTCGGCGACCAACCGCAGGCTGCTCGAGCGGGTCAAGCAGGGCCACTTCCGGGAAGACTTGTTCTATCGCCTGCATGTGCTGCCGCTGACGATCCCATCGCTGCGCGCCCGGCGCGAGGACATTCCGCATCTGCTCAGGCATTTCCTGGCGCGCTTTGCCGCCGAGGAGAACCGCCCCATCACCGGCATCAGCGGCGAGGCCGTTGCGCACCTCGCTCAGCTCGATTGGCCCGGCAACATCCGCCAGCTCGAAAACGCGGTCTATCGCGCCGTGGTGATGAGCGAGGGCGACCAGCTTGGCCTCGACGACTTCCCCCTGATCGCCTCGCAGCCGCATCCGGGAACAGACATTCCGACGGCGCCGCTGATGCTGGAGCCAATCGCGGCCCCCTCCGTCGTGTCGGGTAATGACATACCGATCGCACCGCTGCCGCAAGCGGGTGCTCTCTCCATGCTGACCGCGACCGGCGACGTCCGGCCGCTGGAGGACATCGAGAACGAGATCATCCGTTTCGCGATCTCGCATTACCGCGGGCAGATGTCGGAGGTCGCCCGCCGCCTCAAAATCGGCCGGTCCACCCTCTACCGCAAACTCGATGAGGCCGGGGTTCCCGGCCATGGCGGCAAAAGCGGTGAGGAGACGCACTGAGCCTGAGCGAACGGAGGTTCGTCCGGGCGGAGCGATACGACTGTAAGCCGTTCGTATGACGACGGAATTCGACTGCGATTTGAACCGTGACTTGGAAGTGACAGACACAGGGAAAAGCGCGTGGCAGAAGCGCACAATCCGTTGCCAAGAGGCGTGCTTGAAGTCAGTTTGTCGTGAGTTGTCCCGGGTAGCGCTGGCTGCGAAATCGGGGCCTGTATATCGTCCGCGTAAGATTCGTCTGCGTAGGAATCGTTGCGTGCAGGCGTGCAACTTTCGAGAGGCCGGCGCGGTTTAGCCGAAGCTCAATAGGCGATAACGAAGCTGTTCCACGGGGGACAGTTCACCCGAGGGGTGCGACACAATGCGTGACTGTTTGAACCACCGTGCAGGCTTTGACCGTGTCTTGTTCACGGTCGCGGCGACCTTCCTCACGGTATCGGCCAGCTCAGCCCTGGCGCAGGATCAGGCGCGCAGCAGCGCTGCCGAGCTCGCGATCGAAGCCGCAATCCCGCGCCCCGAACCCGCAAACGTCCCGCCCCCGACCGCATCAGACATCAAGGTCGACACCACCGCCACGATGGTGGACCCTGCTAAGGAGCCCGCCAAGGAACCCCTGAAGGCCGAATCCGCCCCCGCGCCGGACAAGGTCGAGACCAAGCCTTCCGACGTCGCCACCACGCCCGCCGCCGAGGCGACGAAGAGCGAGACGGCGAAGACTGAACCTGCCAAGACCGAACCTGCCAAGGCCGACACGGCGATCCCAACGCCGGCCGCGCCCGCCACCGCTGCGGCTCCGGCCTCGGAGCCGGTAGGGGCCGCGAGCAACGTTCCCGCGGCCGACCAGCCGGTCGCCGACAAGCTCAAGGACATCATTGGCGCAAAGGCCTCGCGCTATTTCGACCGTAAGAACGAACGCGCTGCGATCGAGAAGTTCTACGGTGCACGCGACTTCGCGCCGGTCTGGAGCCAGGGCGGCAGCCTGACCGCTGCGGCCAAGGGCGTGATCGCACGGCTGAAGGACGCGGCGTCCGACGGTCTCAATCCCGCCGATTACCCGGTGCCGGACTTCGCGGCCGCCACGACACCCGATACGCTCGCCGATGCCGAGCTCAAGCTCACCGCCAGCATGTTCGACTATGCGCGCCAGGCCCAGAGCGGCCGCATGCACTGGTCGCAGGTCAGCGGCGACATCCTCTATCCCGAGCATCCGGTCGATCCGAACGAGGTGCTCGCCAAGGTCACGACCGCGGCGGACGCCTCCGCGGCGCTCGACAGCTACAATCCGCCGCAAAAACTTTACAAGGAGCTGAAGGCGAAGCTCGCGGAGCTCCGCGGCCAGGGCAACGGCCCGGTGATCGAGATCGCCGATGGTCCGGCGCTGAAATACACCCCGGCCGGCAAGAAGCAGGCTGAAATCGTCGTTGAAGATCCGCGCGTGCCGCAGCTGCGCGCCAAGCTCGGCATCACCGAGAACGCCAGCGACACCCGCTATGACGCGGCGGTCGCCGAAGCCGTGCGCAAATTCCAGAACAGCGCCGAGCTCAAGGCGACCGGCATCCTCGACGACAAGACGGTCAGGGCGATCAACGCCCCGAAGCGCGACAAGCAGATCGACGTGGTGCTGGTGAACATGGAGCGCTGGCGCTGGCTGCCGCGCGACCTGGGCGCGCCCTCGCTGGGCGATGCCTATGTCATCCTCAACATTCCCGACTACACGTTGAAGGTGATGCAGCGCGGCCAACAGGTCTGGACCACCCGCGTCGTCACCGGCAAGCCCGGCACGCATGCGACCCCGCTGCTCACCGAGACGATGAAGTACATCACGGTCAATCCGACCTGGAACGTGCCGCCGTCGATCGTCTACAACGAATATCTGCCGGCGCTTCAGCAGGACCCGACCGTGCTCCAGCGCATGGGTCTCAAGCTCGAACAGAACCGCGATGGTTCGGTGCACATCTCGCAGCCGCCCGGTGAAGCCAACGCGCTCGGCCGCATCCGCTTCAATTTCCCCAACAAGTTCCTGGTCTATCAGCACGACACGCCGGACAAGAACCTGTTCGCCCGGGACGAACGCGCCTTCAGCCACGGCTGCATGCGCGTGCAGAACCCGGATCAGTACGCCTCGGTCCTGCTCAACATCGCGATGCCGAACGAGAAGTACACGCCGGAACGCATCCGCAGCATGTACGGCAAGAGCGAGATCGACCTGAAATTCCCGACCCCGATCCCGGTCAACATCACCTATCAGACCGCATTCGTGGACGATGGCGGCAAGCTGCAATTCCGCAAGGACGTCTATGGCCGCGACGCGACCATGATCAACATCCTGAAGAACGGTCGCGGCAAGGATCTCGAGAACGTCGTCGCGCACTCCCAGCCGAGCTATTCACGCCCGGCGACGACACTGCCGAACGGGGTGTTGGCGGCCAACAACGGCGGCTCGTCCGGGCCAAATTTCTTCGAGCGGCTGTTCGGAGCGCCCACCCCGCCGCCGGCCCCGGTCGGCCGCCGGCCGCAGCAGCAGCGGGTATTCACCCGCTGAGCCAGGCCGCCCGGCGCCTGATTTCCTGAAATTCTGCAGTACAATCAGCGACCTCATCCTCTGGTGGGGTCGCTTAACGTTAACCATTCTCCACCTGACCTCAGGCAGCGGGCGTTTTTTTGCCACACTCACCCGGTTAGGTTCGCGATCTGACTTGGTTTGGGGGCGGGAAGGTCAACCTCGAATTAACCTTCTCGCTTTAACAAAGCGTTCATCCTCTTTCGCGCGCTAACGGGGTTAGCGGGAGAGTCCATTTTGAACGCTCGTCGACTGGGTGGGCTCTAACGTGCTGACTGGAATCGCACGCCAATTCGCTGTGCTGTCGTTGTCCCATGCGGGAGTGAAGGCCGGATCCAGAATCGGCCTCGCTGCCGTATTGCTGCTTGCTGCCGCGGGTTCAGTTCACAACGCCGCCGCGCTCAACGAGACCAAGACGCTCTCCTTCCACCACACCCATTCCGGCGAAGACCTCACCGTCACCTTCAAGCGCGACGGACGCTACGACGAAGCGGCGCTGAAGCAGCTCAACCACTTCCTGCGCGACTGGCGCAGCCAGGACGAGACGGTCATGGACCGTCACCTCTTCGACATCCTCTGGGAAGTCTACCGCGACGTCGACGGCAAGCAGCCGATCCAGATCATCTCCGCCTACCGCTCGCCCGCGACCAACTCCATGCTCCGCCGCCGCTCCTCCGGCGTGGCGCGCTTCAGCCAGCACATGCTGGGGCATGCGATGGACTTCTACATCCCGAACGTGCCGCTGGAGCAGATCCGCTTCGCCGGCCTGCGCCTCCAGCGCGGCGGCGTCGGCTTCTACCCGACCTCCGGCTCGCCGTTCGTACATCTCGACACCGGCAGCATCCGGCATTGGCCGCGCATGACGCATGACCAGCTCGCCCGGGTCTTCCCGGACGGACGCACCGTCCACCTCCCGACCGACGGCACGCCGCTGAAGGGCTATGAGCTCGCCAAGGCCGAGATCGAGCGGCGCGGCAGCGGCGAGGATTCCGGCAGCAAGTCGAATTTCTTTGCCGCCCTGTTCAAGGGTAAGCCGGCTCCGGCCGCGGCGAGCAACGACGAGGATGACGAGGGCGCGCCCGCCCCGTCCGCGAAGACTGTCGCGCCGACCGTGGTCGCCGCCGCGACCAAGCCGGCCGATCCGGTGCCGACGCCGCGCGCCAAGCCGTCAGTCGCGGCGACGATTCAGCTCGCCTCGGCCGATGCGCAGATCGTCGCGCTGGCCAAGCCGAAGCCGGCCCCCGTGGCTGACAAGCCGGCCGCCGGCAAATCTGCTGACGCAAAGCCCGAGACCCCCGCCGACATCATCAATGCCCGTGGCTTCTGGGATACCCCGACTGCGCCGCAGCAGGCGACGCCGGCCCAAATTGCTGCGCTGAAGGCACGGCAGGCGCTTGCCGCCGCCACCGATCCGCAGCCGACCGCGAGCGTGTCCAGCGCCGCCTATCAGGCCCTGGCCTACGCGCCGGCGTCCGCCTCACCGGTCGACCGCGCCAACGTCGTCGCCGCCTCCGCGCCGATCCCGCGCTCCGCCCGTCCCGCCTCCGCGTCGCGTAACCTTGCGCCGGCGACCGAGATCAACACGGTAGTCGGTAAGCGCGTCGACGGCATGGTCGCAACCGCGACCCGGCTCTCCGCAGCCAAGGGCGAAAGCATCTGGCTCAAGATCGTGATGCTGTCGCCGAGCGCCAGCCGCGCGATGTCGGTCACGCTGATGGGTGAGCTCGACACCGCCGCAATGCGCGCCTACTTCGTCAAGCCGCAGTCCGTGATCGCCATGGGTTTTGCCGACGATCCGATGCAGGGCCTGTCCTGCGACAGTTTCTCGGGCACCGCCACCGCCAAACTCGAGACGACGTCCTTCGTCGTACGGACGGCTTCGCTGCGCTGACGTCTTCGCGCGCCGCTAACGCTTCCTCCGTCGATCCAGATGATACGTCAACGCCAGCGACAGGCAGACCGATAGGTCCTGCTTCGGCAGCTTGCCCGACACCGGCAACAGCAACGCCCTGGTCTGCCGATATTCGAACTGATCGGGAAAGCGTTCACGAAAGGTATCGACCAGCGTCGTCTTGCAGTTGAACAGAATCGCGGCGTGCGCGGAGTCCTTCAGGCGGCCGAGCCGGATCGTGCTGCCACTGCCGGTCTCTTCGGTCAGATAAGCAGGCTCGCCCCATTTCAACGTTTCGGTAAGACGGCCGATGCCTTCATGCGCCGCGGCGGCCGCGAAGATCAGCTCGCGTACCCAAAGCAGCCGCTTGCCGATCGACGCCGGAAAAGCATCGTAGGCACGGCTTACCTCGCGCGGCAGCGGCGGCGCAGTCACCGCGGTCTCCTTCGATCGGCATGGTGTCGCCCTGGCGAAAGCCAAGACGACACCGATAGCTCAGATCATCCCCAGTGCTTGCATGTAGGTCTCGAGGATCGTCTCGGCCTCGGCGCGCTCGTTCGGGTCCTGCTTGCGCATGCGCACGATGGTGCGCAGCGCCTTGACGTCGTAGCCGTTGCCCTTGGCCTCGGCGAAGACGTCGCGGATGTCGTCGGAGATCGCCTTCTTCTCTTCCTCCAACCGCTCGATGCGCTCGATGATGGACTTGAGCTGGTCCTTGGCAAATTTCGTCGCGGGCTCGTCGTCGCGGACGGCGGCGGAGGTGGCCATCTTGGTACTCCCAATAGAACTGGCAAAACGAGGTGACGCCGGCATCCTCACCGCGCGTGCTGGTTAGACCCTTAGGGTTCGGACCTCTCGCGTTCAAGGCAGCATCGCGCTCGTCCACAGCGCGCCCACACCTTCCTGCGGCGTGTCGAAGAAAGCGGTTGTGTGATGCGACTCAATGGCACCGCATATCAGGCTGCCGGCGAGGCCGTTCAGTGCCCGGGATGAACCTTCTTCATGGCATCGAGCTGCTCAGGCGTGGCCGCGCCCTGGTATTTCGACTTCCAGGCCTCGTAGGGCATGCCATAGACGGCTTCCCGGCTCTCATCCTTGCTCAAGGCGACGCCCTGGGCGTCGGCGGCGTCCTTGAGCCAGTTCGACAGGCAGTTGCGGCAGAAGCCTGCGAGATTCATCAGGTCGATGTTCTGGACGTCCGTCCGCGTCTTCAAATGATCGACCAGGCGCCGGAAAGCGGCAGCCTCGAGTTCCGTTCTGGTTTTGTCGTCAATTGCCATGGCTGGATCCCTCGGCTTTGCGAATTGGCTGTGACCTGGATGGGTCACCCTTACGAGATCAGGTG
This sequence comes from Bradyrhizobium sp. MI1.4, assembly GCF_055811315.1. Classification (NCBI taxonomy): domain Bacteria; kingdom Pseudomonadati; phylum Pseudomonadota; class Alphaproteobacteria; order Hyphomicrobiales; family Nitrobacteraceae; genus Bradyrhizobium; species Bradyrhizobium sp. MI1.4. The sequence continues at coordinate 63,491 of NZ_JBVVPP010000022.1, forward strand.
GGGCCTGTCACAGATTTTGCCATATCGCGGCGCAAACGGGCGCGAAGCCGGCTTCAGGCAGTTCCCGGGCTCTACGCCAAATCGTCAATGATCTGATATAGCTTCCGCGACAATGATCGCCGAATCTCCCCGCTCCCGCCTTCGCCTGCTCGCCCGGTTGGTCCCGGTGCTGGTGGTTGGCCTGCTGTGCCTCTGGGCCAGCCCGGCCTCCGCCGATTTCCGGCTCTGCAACAACACATCGAGCCGGGTCGGCATCGCGCTCGGCTACAAGGATGCCGAGGGCTGGACCACCGAAGGCTGGTGGAACATCTCGTCGCGCTCCTGCGAGACCCTGCTGCGCGGAACTCTGGTGGCCCGCTTCTATTACATCTACGCCATCGACTATGACCGCGGCGGCGAATGGTCGGGCCAGGCTTTCATGTGCTCGCGCGATAAGGAGTTCACCATCCGCGGCACCGAGGATTGCCTTGCGCGCGGCTATGACCGGACCGGCTATTTCGAGGTCGATACCGGCGAGCAGCGGGCCTGGACGGTGCAGCTCACCGATGCCAACGAACAGCCGTCAAAGCAGCAGCGCGTGCCAGGCCTCCCCGGCCCTGTTGGCCCGGGGGTCCCGGGTTTGCCCAATGGCCCGCCCGGTGGTACGCCCCCCGCCGCGCCTGGCCTCCCGCCAGCTCCCTCGCCCCCGTCTGGAAATAAGCCATGAGGCGTCTTCGCCGTATCAAGATTCTCGCGACCCTTGGACCCGCTTCTTCGGACCTCGCGATGATCCGCCGCCTGTTCGAGGCCGGCGCCGACCTCTTCCGCATCAACATGAGCCACACCCCGCATGACAAGATGCGCGAGCTGGTGGCGACGATCCGCAACGTCGAGAGCAGCTATGGAAGGCCGATCGGCATTCTGGTCGATCTCCAGGGGCCAAAGCTCCGGCTCGGTGCCTTCGCCGAAGGCGCGGTCCAGCTCCAGAATGGCCAGACCTTCACGCTCGATTCCGACAAGGCGCCGGGCGACACCACCCGCGTCCAGCTCCCGCATCCGGAGATCCTGGCCGCGCTGCGGCCGGGCCACGCGCTGCTGCTCGACGACGGCAAGGTGCGGCTGATCGCCGAGGAGACCTCGAAGGAGCACGCGGTGACGCGCGTCGTGGTCGGCGGCCGGATGTCCGACCGCAAAGGCGTCAGCCTGCCCGACACCGACCTGCCGGTCTCGGCGATGACGCCGAAGGACCGCGCCGATCTCGAAGCGGCGCTGGTCACCGGCGTCGACTGGATCGCGCTGTCCTTCGTGCAGCGCGCCGACGACGTGCTCGAGGCCAAGAAGATGATCCGCGGCCGTGCGGCGGTGATGGCCAAGATCGAGAAGCCGCAGGCGATCGATCGCCTCGCCGACATCATCGACGCCTCCGACGCCCTGATGGTGGCGCGCGGCGACCTCGGCGTCGAGCTGCCGCTGGAACGCGTGCCGAGCCTGCAGAAGCAGATGACGCGCATGGCGCGGCGCGCCGGCAAGCCGGTGGTGATCGCGACCCAGATGCTGGAATCGATGATCCAGTCGCCGGTGCCGACCCGCGCCGAGGTCTCCGACGTCGCCACCGCCGTCTACGAAGGTGCCGACGCCATCATGCTGTCGGCGGAATCGGCGGCCGGCAAATTCCCGGTCGAGGCCGTCTCGACCATGAATCGCATCGGCGAGGAGGTCGAGCGCGACCCGATTTATCGCTCCGTCATCACCGCACAGCGCCCGGCCCCGGAAGCCACCGCCGGCGATGCCATCGCGGACGCTGCGCGGCAGATCGCCGAGACGCTCGACCTGCCGGCCCTGATCTGCTGGACCAGTTCGGGATCGACCGCCGTGCGCGTGGCGCGCGAGCGGCCGAAGCCGCCGATCGTGGCGATCACGCCGAACGTCGCGGCGGGACGCCGGCTGTCGGTCGTCTGGGGCATACATTGCGTGGTGGCAGAAGATGCGCGCGACCAGGACGACATGGTGAGCCGCGCCGGCCAGATCGCGTTCCGCGACGGCTTCGTCCGGGCGGGCCAGCGCGTGATCATCGTCGCCGGCGTGCCGCTCGGCATCCCCGGCACCACCAACATGGTGCGCATCGCCTCGGTCGGCCCCGAGGGCGAAGCGAATATCTAGCTCCGCCGGCACCCGGCAAACAAAAAATGTCGAAAACAACCCCATGCACAGTAGCCGGCGAGTCCGGCGGATGTGCTGAGGTTTTTTGAAAAGGCGAGCTCGAGCAACGGCCTGGGCGCGATCAGGTCCGCCGGTCGATCAGGATGACGTTTTAGGCCCCAACCAGCGCTTTCGCCGTCGGCAGCAGCGTCTGCTGCACGACGAGCCCCCTGGCGCGGGCGTCCATGACGCCGACCGCGCGGAGCGCCAGCAGCGTCACGGTCTGCACGGCATCGCGCATCCTGGCGGGATCGTCGAGATTGTCCGGCGCGAGCGGTCCGACCAGGGCCTCGTGCAGCGCGCCGAGCAGCGCGGTGGCAGCAAGGGCCGTGTCCTGCGCCGGCAGGTGGCCGGCGCGCACGGCGGCGTCGATCCGCGAGGCCATCTCGCCCGCGATCTCGCGCCGACTGGCGAGACGTGAAGCGCTGACATCGACATCGACCGGCTCGGCCAGGATGCCCCAGGCGAGCCTGCGCTGTGACAGGGTATGGACAGCCACGGTGGTGACCGCCGCCGCCAGCGCCGAGGACGGCCCCGGCGCGGCATCGGCGGCTCGCCGGATCGCCGTGAGCTCGTCGCGGGAGACTTCGGCAATCAACTCGGAGATCAAATCGGCCTTGGAGGGGAAGTAGCGGTAGACCGTACCCGCAGCGACGCCGGCGCGAACCGCGACTGGCGCAATCTGCACCGCCGCCATCCCGCCTTCCGCCGCCGCCTCCCGCGCCGCCGCCAGTATCGCACTGCGCCGGGCCGCAAGGCGCTTCACCACTTGATGCGTCCGCCGATAAACCATGGCGCGCTTCCTGTCCCACACGCCGGTCGCACGCCCTGCGGCCGAACGCTTCGTCACTGATATCGCAAATCGCCCCGCAAGGACTGAACAACTATTCAGAGTGGATGACAAGGTGCAAATGCATGAAGCGTCACGCAAAAAAAACGCGAGCTCAAACAGCTAAAAACGTCGCGAACTGCTTTGGTGAAGGGGTAACCACGATCGTTACCGCCATCTTAAACCTGCTCCGCGACTGTGCTGCGGTATCGCGATCCCACCTCGGTGCAGCATGGTCGACACGGATGCCCGGACCGCCTGGCAGCTCTTCCACCTGAACTGGCTTCCCATCGCAGCCATGGGCAGCCTGCTGGCGCTGGGCCTCGCCTTCACCGGCCTGAGCCTCGAACCAGTCGCCTATTGGGTGACGCTGGCAGTTGCTGCAGTCTTGCTCGCGCTGGCCTATGGCCATCGCATCGTCAAAGGCGAGCTTGCTGACCCGAAGCTGCTGTTTTCGCTCGGAACGATCGGACAGATCATTCTCACCTGCGCCATCGTCGGACCGCTCAGCTATGTCGCGGCCAAGCTGAACTGGCCGCTGCAGGACCAGGCGCTGCTTGCGATCGACCGTGCACTCGGCCTCGATCCTGAACCGATCGCGCGATACGTCAACGACCATCCCTGGCTCGCGGACTGCCTGGCTCGCGGATATGGGCTGATCAAATTGCCGCTGCTCGGCATTCCCGTCGTGCTGGCACTGACGGCGCACTATATGCGGCTGCAATTGTTCATGCTCGCGATGAGCCTCGCGCTCGCAGTCACCATCGCGATCTCCGCCGTCGTGCCCGCGATCGGCACCTATTGGGGGCTGCAGCTGTCCGCCGCGCATTTTCCCGAAATCAACACCGCGGTCTATGCCGGGCAGTTGCGCGACATCCTCGCGCTTCGCGACGGTAGCCTGCACGAGCTCCAGTTGTTCTTCCTCGCCGGCATTGTCTCGTTTCCGAGCTTCCACGCCGCATCCGCCGTGCTCTACATGTGGGCGCTGTGGCCGGTGCGCGGCCTCGGCGGCATCGCGGCTGCGCTCAATCTGCTGATGATTGCGGCAACACCGGTGATCGGCGCGCATTACGTCATCGACGTCGCCGGCGGAATCGCAGTCGCCGCAGCGTCGATCTGGGCGGCGAAATTCTATCTCGAATGGCACCGCCGCGCGCAGCAAACGTCTGCCGCGCCTGCGCCGTCGGCGGTCTGGCAGCCCGGCCTCGCGGAATGACAGCCGACAAGTTGCCCTAGGGTCCGCGCGTAGCGGCGTGCCCGCCGGTAACTTTCAATGTTCAATGTTCTCGACGGTGGGAACGCCTGCGCTTTCGGAGCCGCGGCAGACGCTTTGCCGCCCTACAAGCTTGCTACAGCTTCACGACTTCTCAGATCCGGAAATCGTCCGCCAGAAGAAAAGAGCCCCGTCAAGGGGCTCTTTGAATTCGCGATTCGTACAGCGTTACTTGAGGCTGCTCGAGATCGAGGTGAACTTGGCGTTCAACGTGGTGCCCAGGTTATTGACGACAGTGATGATCGCCAGCGCAATGCCGGCGGCGATCAGACCGTATTCAATAGCGGTGGCGCCGGATTCATCTTTCGCAAAACGCGCAACGAGGTTCTTCATAAAGAGCTCCAAATGAGTACACGAGGCTACAACTGATCTGGTCTTTTGGGCTTCCCAGCGCCGCTTGACCATGGAACCGAACGTAGAGGCAAAGAATTGCGCCGCAGTTAATTCGACTGCGGAAACACAGAGCGGTTTGCGTGTATGCGTCGATGGTAAACCGAAATCTAAAACGATCCGTTAAATTGTCGAGACATCAAGCCGGCCCCGCCTCACCGGTTTACCCGGAATTATGACCGCCGTGGTCCAATGTCGATCGCTCGGCACAACGACAAAAACACCAGGACGACGAGGCGGCATGTCCCTTTCCTTTGCCAACAGCATCACGGTGCAGGGTCGTGCGCGAGCCCTGGTGCCGCTGTGCGTCGGTGCGGGCGCCTATCTCTTCTTCGTGTATGTCGGCGACACGCTGCTTCAGGACTCCGACTCGCTCTGGCAGATCAAGATCGGACAATGGATCCTCGATCACCAGGCGCTTCCCTACACGGACTTCTATTCCTTCACCCGTCCGGGGGCGCCCTGGGTTTCGACCTCATGGCTGTCGCAGGTCCTGTTCGCCCTCTCCTATGCGCAATGGGATTGGGCCGGCCCGGTGATCCTCACCGCGCTTGCGGTCGCATTGTCGGCGGCGATGCTGGTCGGCCTGCTCGAGGCCCATCTGGAAATTCCGCGAGCGGTTCTGTTCGCGATGTTCGCGCTGTTGCTGTCGCTGCACCACGTTCTGGCGCGGCCACACATGCTGGCGCTGCCCGTGATGATCGCGTGGGTCGGCGTATTGATGGCCGCAGCCGACCGCAAGGGCGCCCCGTCATGGTACTGGCTGCCGCTGATGTCCCTGTGGTCGAACCTGCATGGCGGCTTCGTGCTGGGCCTGGCCCTGATCGGCCCGATGTCATTTGTGGCGCTCTGGGGCATGGAGTCCGGCAAGCAGGTCCGACTGCTGTCGCGCTGGTTCCTGTTCGGTGTTGCGGCACTCGCCGCAAGCTGCGTCACGCCTTATGGCTGGCGCACATTGCTCGGCGCGATCAACATCCTCAATCTGGGCGAGCTGCTGACGATCATCTCCGAGTGGGCGCCCGCGAACTTCGCCTCCTTCAACGCATTCGAAGGCGCGCTGTTCGGCCTGATTGCGATCGGGCTGTATCGCGGCCTGACGCTCTCGCCCCCGCGTATTCTTCTGATCCTGCTTCTGACCTGGATGGCGCTCACCCACGTCAGGAGCATCGAGGCCTTCGCCTTCCTGGTGCCGCTGGTGCTGGCCAAGCCCCTCGGCGAACGGTCTGCGCTGCCGCAGCCTGGCACGCAGGGCGGCGAGAGTTGGGCTGCCCGTTACGTCACCGCGACCGGCGCGCTGATGATCGTGGCCGCAGGCTGGACCTCGACCTCACTCTACATGGCGCATCACCGCTTCACCTTCACGATGGATCAGACACCGGTCGCCGCCGTCGATCTGCTCGAGAAACGCAAGGCGCAACGCATCTTCAACGCCTACCAGTTCGGCGGCTATCTGATCTCGCGTGACATCCCGGTCTTCATCGACGGCCGCGCCGAGCTCTACGGCGAAACCTTCGCCATGGACGTCTTCAAGGCCGTGGAGCTCAAGAAGCTCGACAGTCTGACGCGGCTGCTCGACGCGTACCAGATCGACGCCACGCTCATGGTCGCGGACGCACCGGCCGCCCAGGTGCTGGACCACATCAAGGGCTGGAAGCGGCTCTACGCGGACAACATCGCCGTGATCCACGTGCGAACCGGCGGCACAGAGGCCGGCGCGATGCCGGAAGCGGAGTCCTCGAGGGAAGCCGTCAAGTGAGCGCGTCAGCTCAGCAGCCGATATCCGGTCCATCGCGCCGCTGGATCGGAATTCCTCTCGTGATGCTGCCAGCGTTTTCGATCGCAACGCTCTTCGCCTGGGGCGTCCTGATCTCCACCTTCACCCATCCCGGTTGGATCGGGCTGAACCACGTCGCTCCCGGCACCGACTGGATGGTGTTTTACGGCGCCGTCAGATCGTTGCTCGCCGGCAATCTTGCGCTGGTCACCGATGGTGACGCGTTCACGGCCTATCTCAACCAGTCGTTCGCATCATGGCTCACGGTGCCTCTGGAGTTCCGTCCATGGTTCTATCCGCCCGGCTTCCTCGTTCTGCTGCTGCCATTCGCGCCGCTTGGCTTCATCGGCTCCTATGTCGCATTCCAGGCCGCGACCGCAGGCTTCCTGGCCTGGGCGCTTCGCAACCGGTCCGATCAGCCGCAACTGACGCCCTACATCATCGCGGCCGTGCTGGTCTCGCCATCGGCATCTCTCAACCTGGCCGATGGACAATGCGCCTTTCTCGTTGCCGCACTGCTGGTCGCGGGCGTCAGGCTGCTCGGACCGCGACCGCTCCTGGCCGGGGCAATCCTCGGGCTGCTGAGTTTCAAGCCGCAATTCTTCCTGCTCGTCCCGCTCGCGCTAATGGGGGCGCGCCGCTATGGCAGCCTGTGCGCTGCTGCATGCTCGGCATTCGCATTGGCGGCTGCAAGTGCCATGATTTTTGGCGTCGAATTGTGGCTCTGGTGGATACCGCAGGCGTACAACAATCTGGTCAGCCCCGACGCGAAATGGCTGGCCTATGGCCGCATCTGGGGTCACAGCGTGTGGGCCTGCGCGATGCTGCTAGGCCTGCCGGAGCGGCTGGCCTCCATCCTGCAGCTGGCCGCGATCCTTTCGAGCGCGGCGGCAACGTTCGCGGTCTTTCGCTCCTCGCTCAGTACCAACAACAAGCTGATCGTACTGCTTGCGGCAACCGTGCTGGCAGCCCCGCATTCGGGCCCTTATGACGCGACGCTGCTGACGGTCGCCGTCGTGCTGTGGCTTGCCGCATCGATCGATGCTCCACGCTTTCGCGACTGGCTGATCGGGCTCGGCATCTGGATGGTGCCGTTGCTCAGCCCGGCGGTGTATATTCCGGCGGGACGACTATCGCCGCTCCTCATCGTCGCTCTCATCGGCGTCGTGTTCGGCGCGTTGCGCAGTCCGGCAGGGTCTGGCGAGCCGGCAATGTCGCCGCATTCCTGAATCCAATCTGCGGCTGGCGATGCGGGCGCCGAAGTGATGACGCAAACTCCAGAGCGTGTGCCACCACTTCTAGCGTGATTGGCGAGAGATGGTGGGCGCGGCGCTTAGGCACCTTTGCCTGCCGTACTTCTGAGTTTCCAGTGCAACTGCATCAAAATCGTCAATGCGAGCGCAGTGAAGCAAATCCAGACTGTCACCGCGGATCTATTCTGGATTTCTTCGCTGCGCTCGCAATGACGGGGCGCTGAGTTGGCACCACCCGCAAATCACCATCACCAACAAAAAACGCGGCGTTTCCGCCGCGTTTTTCAATTCGATCTGCCGTACGCGATTACGCCTGCGGCTGCGGCTCCAGGCCGGGATCCGGATCGGGTCGCGGGCGCGACTTGCCGGCCGGCGGCACGGCCGAGGCGCGCGGTGTGGTCGGCTCGAGCACGGATTCGCGGTTCGGCTTCTTGCCCTTGAGCAGGTCGATGATCTCGTCGCCGGAGAGCGTCTCGAATTCGAGCAGGCCCTTGGCGAGAGCTTCGAGATCGGCGCGCTTCTCGGTGAGAATACGCGTTGCCTCGTTATAGCCTTCTTCGACGAAGCGCCGGATCTCGGTGTCGATCTTCTGAACCGTCGCTTCCGATGCGTTCTGGGTGCGCGACACCGACATGCCCAGGAAAACCTCGTCCTGATTCTCGCCGTAGGACACGGTACCGAGCGCCTCGGACAGGCCCCAGCGCGTCACCATCATGCGCGCCAGACGCGTCGCCTGTTCGATGTCGGACGACGCACCCGAGGTTACCTTCTCGCGACCGAAGATCAGCTCTTCGGCGACGCGGCCACCCATCATGATGGCAAGGCGCGAGGTCATCTGCTCCAGCGACATCGACAGCTTGTCACGCTCGGGCAACTGCATGACCATACCCAGCGCACGCCCGCGCGGAATGATGGTCGCCTTGTGGATCGGATCGGTCGCGACGACGTTGAGGCCGACGATGGCGTGGCCGCCCTCGTGATAGGCCGTCAGCAGCTTCTCTTCCTCGGTCATGACGAGCGACTTGCGCTCGGCGCCCATCATCACCTTGTCCTTGGCTTCCTCGAACTCGGCCTGGGTCACCATCCGCTTGTTGCGGCGGGCGGCGGTGAGCGCGGCTTCGTTGACGAGGTTCATCAGGTCGGCGCCGGAGAAACCCGGGGTGCCGCGCGCGATGGTCTTGAGGTTGATATCCGGCGCCAGCGGCACCTTGCGGACGTGGACCTTGAGGATCTGCTCGCGGCCGACGACGTCCGGGTTGGGCACCACGACCTGACGGTCGAAGCGGCCGGGACGCAGCAGCGCGGGATCGAGCACGTCGGGACGGTTGGTCGCGGCGATCAGGATCACGCCCTCGTTGGCCTCGAAGCCGTCCATCTCGACCAGCAACTGGTTCAGCGTCTGCTCGCGCTCGTCATTGCCGCCGCCGAGGCCGGCGCCACGGTGACGACCGACGGCGTCGATTTCGTCGATGAAGATAATGCAGGGCGCGTTCTTCTTAGCCTGCTCGAACATGTCGCGGACGCGGCTGGCGCCGACGCCGACGAACATCTCGACGAAGTCAGAACCCGAAATGGTGAAGAACGGCACGTTGGCTTCGCCCGCGACCGCACGCGCGATCAGGGTCTTGCCGGTGCCGGGAGGTCCGACCAGCAGCACGCCGCGCGGAATTCGGCCGCCGAGGCGCTGGAATTTGCCGGGGTCGCGCAGGAATTCGACGATCTCCTGCAGGTCCTGCTTGGCCTCGTCGACGCCCGCGACGTCCTCGAAGGTGACGCGGCCATGCGCTTCAGTCAGCATTTTTGCGCGCGACTTGCCGAAGCCCATCGCCTTGCCGGCGCCGCCCTGCATCTGCCGCGACAGGAAGATCCACACGCCGATCAGCGCGATGAAGGGCAGCCAGGAGACCAGCAGCGAGACGAACCACGGCACGTTGTCGCCGGGCGGCTTCGCAGTGATCTGCACCTTGCTGTCATAGAGGCGCTTCACGAGCGTCGGATCGCTCGGCGCATAGGTCTGGAAGCTCGAGCCGTTGGTGAAGGTGCCGTGAATGTCCGGCCCCTGGATTACGACGTCGCGCACATTGCCGCGGTCAACCTCGCTCAGGAGCTGGGAGAAGGCGATGTCCTGCGAGGAGGCGCGCTGACCCGGATTCTGGAAGAGCGTGAACAACGCCAACAGCAGCAGGACAATGATGACCCAGAGGGCGAAATTGCGCAGATTGGCGTTCATCGATCTTCCTTCGTGGTCGCGCGGATCGCGGCCTGAGCCTTGGGCAGTTATTTGGGCAGCGCGAGGAAATCCCCAAGGAATCCTCTCGGTTAGACGCATACAATCTAGGTGTCGCTCCGGTCGCTGCCAAGGGAACGAGATGGGACTATTTAGCCCATCTTAGTCCGATTCCCGCTGAAATAATGGCGCTCGGGTCCGGGTTTTTCCTGCCTGGTTAAGGTGTCCTCACGGCGCGGTCTCGAAACGGCCGGTGCCATGATCCGCCCTTATCCACCCTTGATCCACCCTTGCGCCGGGCCGGCGCCGGGGCGATGCGGATACGTCCCCCGGCAAGGCTGATCAAGGCTCCCGCAAGCGTCTGCTTCAGGGCCGGCCGGCCATTTGCGGGTGCGCGGGCACTTGCGGCAATGGCCTGATCGAGCACGGCCAGGAGGGATTCGACCTTGCCGAGTTCCGCCGGCCCCTCATGCCCGAACGCGTTGATGGCCCGCAGCAGGATCCGCAGCCGGACCTCCTCCGGCAGGGCGGCAAACCCGGAGGCCTCGAAGCTTCGAACGCCGGCCTGCGGCGCATCGCCGCGATCCCGCAAACGGAGGAAGCGCTCGGCTCCATCGGTCAGCACCTCGACGGCCAAATTGGCGCGCGCCAGCCTTGCCGCGAGCCGAGCCAGGCTGCGGGCATCACCGCCCTCCGCCGCGAGCTGCGGCAGCAGCGCACGCAGCCGCGGCCGGGTAAAGGCAGCGTCGTGGTTGGTGGGATCGTCGGCAAAGCCGATCTTCGCCCGCTTCAAGGTCGCGATCAGCTGCGACTTCGGAACATCGAGCAGTGGACGCGCAAGAACGACGCCGTCGCGCTCGGTGAGACGGGCCATCGCCGACAGCCCGGCTAATCCGCTGCCGCGCACAAGCCGCATCAACAGGGTCTCGGCCTGGTCGTCGCGGGTGTGGGCGGTCAGCACGTGGCTCGCACCGGCGAGGCGCGCGGCCTGCACAAGCAGGCGGTAGCGAGCTTCGCGCGCGGCGGCCGGCAGTCCCGTTTTCGGCTTTGCCCCGCGCCAGCGCACGGTCCGGTGCGGCAGGCCAAGCCCGGTTGCGAGACGCTTGACCTCGCGCGCCTCGCGCGCCGCCTCCGGCCGCAAGCCGTGGTCGATAGTGACTACGGTGAGACGCGGGCCCCGCGAAAGGCTGCGATGCCAGCGCGCCGCAAGCCACATCAGCGCCACCGAGTCGGGCCCGCCGGAGACCGCGAGCAGCAGTCCCTGCGCGCCTTTCAGGCCTGCGAAGAGGCGCTTGGCCTCACGCGCCGAGATCGGTGAATTGTCCTCTGACATGACACTGCAATCGTCCGCGGATGGACACTGTTTAGCGCAGCGCCATCCTTCTTGTCAGGATCAATCGCCGCGCCTCAGCACTTCACCCGCTTCTGCTCGCGGTCGACCGCAGCTTTGACGCCGGCGGAAGCGCGCGGATATTTGCGACCGACTTCACCGAAGGCGGCACACGCCGCCTCCTTCTCCTTCAGCGCCGCCAGCGACTGGCCGAGCCGCAGCAGGGCATCCGGTGCCTTGGCGGATTTGTCGTATTTCGTGGTGACGGCGAGGAAGGCTTCCGCGGAGTCGCGATATTGCTGGCGCTGGAAATAGCTCTCGCCGAGCCAGTATTGCGCGTCACCGAGCAGCGGGTCGCTCGGATATTTCTGCGAGAAATTCTTCATGGTCTGCTCGGCCAGCGCATAGTCCTTGCGCTGCATGTAGCCGATTCCGAGGTCGAATTCGTCGCGCGGCGTTGCCGAGGGCGGCAGGGTCGCAAGGCCCGTGCCGCCTGATGGCGCGGGAGAGCCGGATGAGACCGGCGGATAGCCGGGCTGCGCAGCCTGAGGCCCGACCGCCTGCGGATAGCGGGGGCCGCTGTTGGCGAGATCAAGCGGTTCGCCGGCGCCACGGCCGCCGGGCGCGCCGCTCGGGGCACCTGCAGGCATCGGTTGCTGCCCGCCGCCGAGCGCGCGCGGCGCACCCGGCGCATTCGGACTCTGGTTCGGGTCGAAGGCATCGCCGCGGCGGCGCGTGCCCGGCGCGCCGGGCGCAGGCTGCTCCTGAACGATCGGTGCCGGAGAGGCGATCTGCGGCTGCTCGTAATTCGGCTGGGCCGCTTGCTGGTGCGGCGGCTGCTGGCGATAGGCCGGCGCGGCTTGTGCGGGCGGCATGGCCGCGACATTGGGCTGGACCGGCGTCTGGCCGGGCGAAGCTTGCGCGCCGCCCTCGAGCGCTCTTAGCCGCTCTTCGAGCTGGCGGTTGCGATATTGCAGCTCTTCGTTCTGACCGGTGAGCTGGCGCAGCTGGTTCTCCAGCCGCTCGATCCGCATCTCGGGATCTGCATCGTCCGATTGTGCGAGGGCGGGCGAGCACAACGAAAGCAGCGCGGCGATCGCCACGGTGCCGGTGAAAACCTTAAATCTGGATGACATCTTGCCCTGACGACGAAAGCGAAATGGCCTGCGACCGAACATTCGACGCGCCACACATTGAAGGGGAGTACGCCAAAACTGTGACTGTAACAAACGGGTTTCTGTCACAGATCGCTGAAACGAAACCGGCGCCCGAGAGGGCGCCGGCATAATCGCTATCTGAAGATGAACGGCGCCTGACCGATCGTCAGGAGCTCGCGTTCAGCACGGTGACGGCGCGGCGGTTCTGCGACCAGCAGGAGATGTCGTTGCAAACGGCCACCGGCCGCTCCTTGCCGTACGAGATCGTGCGCATGCGGTTCGGATCGATGCCGCGCGAGGCGAGGAACGAACGCACCGATTGGGCGCGGCGAGCGCCGAGCGCGATGTTGTATTCGCGGGTGCCGCGTTCGTCGGCATGACCTTCGACCGTGAAGCTGTAGCGCGGATAGCTCTGGAGCCACTGCGCCTGCTTCTCCAGGGTCACGATCGCCTGCGGGGTCAGATCGGTCTGGTCGCTTTCGAAGAACACGCGGTCGCCGACATTGACGACGAAGTCTTGCTGGCTGCCCGGCGTCGCCGCGTTGGCCATCGCATCCGTGGCAGAGTTCTTGTTGGCGCAGGCACCCATCGACAACGCGACGGCAAGCACCGCGGCCAGCTTCAATCCCTGGAGGATGCGCATAGGATGTTTCATTCCGGAGCCTCCACGCTCACGTTTCGTCCACTGCTGTCCGGTCTACAGGGGGTTGGTTAAGCGAACGTTCCGTCAACCTTGATGGAACCTTGCCACAGCCGGTCAAATGCCCCCAACCAGCGAAAAGCAACCGTCATGGTTAATGGGTTGTAAATGTGGCGCGACGGTGAAGGCAAGCCGCAACGACCGGCAAAAACCGCGGCCTTTGCTGGAATTTTAGGCTCGTCGCGTGGGGCCTAGCGGGCAGAACCCGTTGCCGAGACGGCTACGTCCGGGGGCCGCTGCGTGGCCAGCGACACCGGGCGCGCGGCAGCCTGGCGGGGGCTGCTGCGTTGAAACAGCATGCGCCGCTCAAACGCGCTGGAGCGCATGATCGGAAAGCGCGTCAGGACCTTTTCCCGCTGGTTCCGGAAATCGGACGCCATCAGCACGGCCTTCTTGGTGGGCCAGCCCGGAAACCCGCGTGGCTCCGGTGAAATGGTCTCGTGCAGGAAGATGCGACGATAAAACGCCTGGTGGTCGGTCCGGATCATGGCCAGCCCGGTATCGGCGTTGAAATGATCGCAGGCCACAAAGGCCAGCCGCACGGTCAGATAGGGCAGCTCCGGAAAACGCTGGTGCTTTTCGGGATCGGCAACAAACCGGCATGGATCGATGAGAACTTCGCCGCGGTCGAGGCGGGGATGCAGCACGTCGCCAAACACTTCGGTCGTGTAGGACATCCGCCAGTCCGACGTCAGGACGTGAATGCGAACGGAGCTGCAGAGCTCTCCATCGACATAGACCCCGAAATTCCAGGTGTTGGGCGCATCGTCGAAGCGATCGGTTACGCGCCGCGACTCCGACGGCTCGATCAGACCGGCGTGCAGATAGGCCCGGTACCGCATCAAATAGAGGTTGTCTCGGTCCTCGGGAGTTTCGATCAGGCGGTAATCGATGCGGTCAAACAGAGCGGCTCCCCGCGGAAGGAGCACCGTTTGCGGTTCAGCTCCAGACGTCATCCAGTACCCCTACACTCCAAAGCAACTTCTGCGAGTGTGAGGAGATTAATGGTTCATTAACGGAATTGCAAAGGCTTAGAAACGTTAGGGTTAACCTTTGCAGCCCGCAAAAACACGGGCGAACGAGAGCTAAATGCGTTGAAGGAGTGACGCGGAGAAAGATCAGGCGATCGATCGCGAGGACACCATGACGATGTGGTCCTCAGCCCCGCGGCGGCCATGCGAGGCATTGAGCAATTGGCGAATCCGGACTGCCGGCACCGGCCGGCTGAACAGATAGCCCTGCCCTTCGGTCACGGTGCCGTCGGCGCTGATCAACTCGAGCTGATCATTGGTCTCGATGCCCTCGACCACGACCGCCATGCCGAGATCGGCCGACAGCCGCGCTACGCCGCGCAGCAGCGTCAGCGGCCGGTCGGCATCGATGCCCTCGAGGAAGGAGCGGTCGATCTTCACCTTCTGCATCGGGAAATTGTGCAGGTAGCTGAGGCTCGAATAGCCGGTGCCGAAATCATCCAGCGAAATGCGCACGCCGATCGCATGCAATTGCGACAGGATGTCGTGCGTGAGCTGGGTGTTGCGCAACAGGGAGGATTCGGTGATCTCGATCTCCAGCCGATGCGCCGGGAGCCCCGAAACCTCGAGCGCGTAGCGGATTTCGCTCAAGACGTCGCGCTGGTGGAATTGCTGCGGCGAGAAGTTGACGGCGACGCTGACGCCCTCCGGCCATTTCATGCATTCCATGCAAGCGCGGCGCAGGATCCAGCGGCCGAGATCGACGATCAGCCCCATGTCCTCGGCGACCGGGATGATGTCGATCGGCGAGACCGTGCCGCGCACCGGATGATTCCAGCGCAGCAGCGCCTCGCACGTCGTGATCTTGCCGGATTTCAGATTGACCAGCGGCTGATAGAACAGCTCGAACTCCTCGTTGGCGAGCGCCTTGCGCAGATCGAGCTCGAGGATGCGGCGCGCCTCGACGGTCGCCGCCATCTCGTCGCGGAAGAAGCAGAAGGTGCCGCGGCCGTCGGCCTTGGCCCGGTACAGCGCCATGTCGGCATTCTTGAGCAGCGTGTCTGCGCTGATGCCCTCCGGCAAGGTCAATGCGATGCCGACGCTGGCGCCGATCTCGACCAGATGATTGTCGATGCGGTAACGCTCGCTCAGCCGTTCGACGATCCGGCGCGCCAGCGCAGCGGCGTCCTCGGGCGAGGAGATGTTCTCCTGGAACACGACGAATTCGTCACCGCCGAAGCGGGCGACGAAATCCTCGGGGCGCAGCATCTCGCGCAGACGGTTGGCGACCGCGCACAGGAGCTGGTCGCCGCAGGGATGGCCGAGCGTGTCGTTGACCTGCTTGAACTGGTCGAGGTCGACGAACAGCAGCGCGGACAGGCGCTCGGCGCCGTGCGAGATCGCCAGCAGCCTTTCGATCTCATCGCGGAAATGAACGCGGTTGGGCAGCGCGGTGAGGTCGTCGTAGCGCGCCAGATGCGTGATCTTGGCCTCGGCGCTACGTCGCTCGGTAATGTCCTCGAGCAGCACCACCGCGCCACCGTCAGCCATCGGCTGGACAGTCCAGGACAACGACCGGTTTCGCTGCGTATCGGGATCGGCGGTGATGATCTCCTTGGCTTGCGAACTCTCGATGTCCGCGACGATTCGCTCGCCGCTCCCAGCCGAGATGGATCCCGCGCTCACGCACGCCGCGACGATGTCACGCGCGTTGACCCCGCGCTGCGCGAGACCTTCCGGCAGATTCATCATTGCGCCGAAGCGGTGGTTCATGACCGCCAGCTGTCCGTCGACGCGGAACATGCAGAGGCCGTGCGGCATGTTGTTCAGAGCCGTATCGAACTGGCCGGCGAGCGCGGCTTCACGCTCACGTGCCACGACCGCTCCCATGAAGATTCGATGCAGATTCACCGAGAGCTGCATGATCGCCATCAGGAACGCGGCGCTGACCAGCGCCATCGCGATGTAGTAGGGTGTTCCACGCAGCGCCAAGGCAAGCACGGCCGGGCCGAAGATCAGCACGGCCTGGAGGTGGAAGATCGCAGGCCGGCCATATGCCCTGCCCGCGCCGCCTGCCGCGATTCCGGTCGTGACCGACAAGGCGATCATGTGGGCCACGGCGTCGTCCGTGGCCAACAGGGTGGTGGCGCACCAGATGCCGATCGCAGCCGCCTGGATCTTTGCTCCGATCTGATAGCGCTTCTGCCAGCGTGCGGCCGCCTCGACGGTCATGACCGCGTGACGTGCCTGATAGAGGCGCAGGTCGATCGCCCGCGCGGTCCCGGCCAGGATCAGAAGTGCGACGCACGACCAGATCAGCGGCTCGCCCGTCCTCAGCGCGGTCAGGGCCGCACCAATCGACACGAAAATGAGTCCCGCCAGCAACGGGCCAGGCGCTTCGAACAGCGAATCGATTTGCGCCGCCGAAGTTTTCGGCGGCCGCTGTTCCGGCTCTCCGCTATGACTTGCAAACTGCATCTGGTGTTTACGCGCGTCCTGTCTGGAGCGCAGTTTTACCGATCCGGTATGAAGTCTTTCTGAGGGAACATCGTTAAAGTCGAGTTGTTTTGAATGACCAATAGTCGGAATACATCAATAGAAACAAACCCATGGGAAAAGTTTGCCTAGTGCAACCTTAAAGAACAATTATCGCGGGGAAACATCTCGCCAAGTTTTCGGAAAAGGCGCGCGGTCAAATCATCGCGCGCCGGGGGCGGCGGCTAGCCCGATGTCGAGGACAAGAGCGGCGACCATGCCGGGTCGGAGGCGAAGCCCGGCGTCGGCACCTTCAGCTCGTTGCGGCCCGAGATGTCGACGGAGAACAGCGACGGCCCGCCGCTGCCGCCCGGATCGCGGAAGAACATCAGCACGCGGCCGTTCGGCGAGAAGGTCGGACCTTCGTTGTGGTAGCCAGAAGTGAGAAGCCGTTCGCCGGAGCCGTCCGGCTTCATCACGCCGATCGAAAACTGCCCGCCGCCTTGCCTGGTGAAGGCGATGTAATCTCCGCGCGGCGACCACACTGGCGTCGAATAGGTGGCGTTGTTGTCGTCCTTGGAGAAGGAGATGCGCTGCGCCGCTCCGCCGCCCGCGGCCATGACATAAATCTGCGATCTGCCGCCGCGATCGGACTCGAAGCAGATGCGGGTGCCGTCCGGGGAGTAGGAAGGCGAGGTGTCGATCGCGGGCGTGTCGGTGAGGCGCGTGGTCGAGCGCGAGCGCAGATCCATCACGAACAGGTTGGAATTGCCGCCCTGCTGCAGGCTCATGATGACGCGCTGGCCGTCCGGCGAGAACCTCGGCGCAAAGGTCATGCCGGGGAAGTTGCCGACGATCTCGCGCTGGCCGGTCTCGATGTTGAACAGGTAGACCTTCGGATCGCCCTGGCCAAATTCCATGTAGGTGATCTCTTGCGAGTTCGGCGAGAAGCGCGGCGTCAGCACGAGGTCGGAGCCGCGGGTCAGATAGCGCACATTGGCGCCGTCCTGGTCCATCATCGCGAGCCGCTTGACGCGGCGCTCTTTCGGCCCGGTCTCGTCAACGAACACCACGCGGCTGTCGAAATAGCCCTTCTCGCCGGTCAGCTTCTCATAGATCTGGTCGGAGATGATGTGGGCGATGCGACGCCAATATTCCGGCGAGGTGAAATATTGTTGGCCGGCGAGCTGCTGGCCGGTGACGACGTCCCACAAGCGGAATTCAGCCTTGAGGCGGCCGTCCGGCTGCCGCGTCATGCGGCCGGTGACGAGGGCCTGCGCGTTCAGGGTCTTCCAGTTCTCGAACTGCGGCGCGACGTCGATGTTGCTGATGCGCTCGATGAAGGCGGCCTGGTCGACCGGCGCAAACAGGCCCGAGCGCTTCAGATTGTTGGTGATGACCTGGGTGACGCCGTTGCCGACGTCACCGTCGGCCGGCGAGCCCGGCACAAAATTGGTGATCGCAATCGGAATCGGCCGAAACTCGGTGGGATCGATGCGGAGCCGTCCCTGCGGCTGCTGGGCCAAGGCTTGTCCGCCCCCCAGCATCGCGAGCGTCGATCCGGTCAGGGTCATGAAGCGGCGGCGGTTCATCGATCGAACGTCATTCATCGCAAAATTCTTTTGTTCGGATGTCACAACATGTCTTTCAGGCCGAAAGTCATCGGAATGAGCTTCCAGCTCTCGTATTGCTGCTTCGGCATGAACGAATAGACCTGACACTGCACGATGGCGCGTCTGGCACTCTCCGCCACCGCCTGTGCGATCGATCGCGACGGTCCCCTCACCGCGACGACGATCGGCTCGGACGCGAGCGATCCGTCGATCTTCATGGGAATGTCGATGTCGGCTTCGTATTGATCCGCATCCTGGCCGTTATAGGTCGGCGTGAAGCAGCGCTTCACCGCCCCCTGGAACGCGCCCCGCCAGGTCGCAATGTTGTTGGCGGCCGTTCCGGTCGTCGATCCCAGCGAGGCCGACGCATTCAGCGTCGAGCCGGCGAGTTCGTGCCGGGTCGCGGCGCGCTTGTCGAGATCGCGCTGGATCTGCGCGGGATCGAAGCTGCGCTCCTTGGGCTTCGGCAGCTGCTGTTGCGGCTGCACCGCCGCGACCTTTTGCTCCGGCGGCTTGGGCGGCGGCTTCTTGGTTTCGAGCTTTTTCTGCAGCTCGGCGATCGGATCTTCCTTGGCCGGGTCAGGCTTTTTTTCCGGCGGCTTCGGTTCTTCCTTGGGCTTCGCCTCAGCGACGGGCTTGGGCGGCTCGGGCTTCTTCTCGACCGGCTTCTCCACGGGTTTTGGCGGCGGCTCCGGCGTCGAGTTGGTCTTGATCAGCTCTTTCTTCTCGGTGACCTTGCCGACAGCGTCTTCCTCGGGCTTGGCTTCCGCGATCTTCTCGACCTTCGGCTTCGGCTCTTTCTTGTCGCCGGTCTTCTGCCCCGACATCATCTGCGCGAGTTGATCGGTGGAGATGATGTCGATCGGCAGCGACTCTTCCGCCGGCACAAAAGCCCTGCTGCTAAAGGTGACGAGCCCCCATCCCAGCACGAGGACGTGGAGGGCAATCGACGCAACGAGTGTCTTGTCGACCTTCACCTTCACGGTTTACCCCTGATCCGCTTCCGTGACGAGCGCCAGCTTCTTGAAGCCTGCGCCGGACAACTGGCCCATGACCTTGGCCACCGTCCCGTAATCCGCCTTCTTGTCGGCACGCAAATAGATGCGTTCCTCGAGCCCGCCGCGCGCGTCCGTGATCGCCTTCAGCTTGGGGATCAGTTCGTTGATCGCGATCTCGGCGTCGTTGATGAACACCTTGCCCTTGATGTCCACCGACATCTGGATCGGCTTCTGGTCGTTGTTTTCGAGGCTCTTGGCCTGGGTCTGCGGCAGGTCGAGCGGCACGCCGACCGTCAACATCGGCGCCGAGACCATGAAGATGATGAGCAGCACCAGCATCACGTCCACCATCGGCGTGACGTTGATTTCGGCCACGACCGGCTTGCGCCGGCCACGGCGCCCACCGCCTCCGGACGAACTCGCAACGTTCATGCCCATGGTCTGGTGCCCAAATTGCCCTTCACACTATACATGCCGTCCGTCAGCCCCGCTCGTCGATCTGGCGCGACAGGATGGCTGAAAATTCATCGGCGAAGCCTTCGAGCCGCTGGGCCTGCCGGTTCACCTCGGAGGTGAACTTATTGTAGAAAATAGTGGCAGGAATGGCGGCGATAAGGCCGACGGCGGTCGCAAACAGCGCCTCCGCGATGCCAGGGGCCACCACCGCCAAAGAGGTGTTTTTCGACGCCGCGATCGACTGGAAGCTCGACATGATGCCCCAGACGGTGCCGAACAGGCCGACGAAGGGGCCTGCGGAGCCGACGGTGGCGAGCACCAGCAGCCGGCGTTCCAGCCGCTCGACCTCGCGGGCGATCGAGACATTCATGACCTTGTCGATGCGCATCTGAAGGCCTGCGACCGAGCGGGCCTGGCTCTCGAACGAACGCTTCCACTCGCGCATCGCGGCGACGAAGCAGGCCGCCATGGAATGTGTCGGCTTGGCCGAGAGCGTGCGATAGAGGTCCTCGATCGACTCGCCGGACCAGAAAGCCTGCTCGAAACGGTCCATCGAGCGGCGGGTGCGGGCAAACAGGAAGATCTTGTCGATGGCGATCGCCCAGACCCAGACCGAGCAGGCGAGAAGCCCCAGCATCACCGCTTTCACGATCCAGTGAGCCTGCCAGAACAGCGCGATCAGCGACACGTCCGCGGAAGCGGCAACCGGAAGGGCTGACTGAGCCACGTCGGCCGGATTCATAAGCAGTATCCTCTCAAGGCGATCGTTACCTGATGTCCCGACCTAATGTCCCGGCCAGCAAATGGCCGCCGGTTCCCCAATAGCCGCGCTAGAACCGGCGCGGCCGGCAAGCCCGCTCAAAGCCTTGTCTTTCTGGGGTGCAGGGCTCGTCCAAAGCCGGCCGCCTGCATTCCCTGCCAAGATGTCAAAACTATGGGCCCGACCCCAAGGCTCAGACTTCAGGCTTTGGGCGCGCGATTGTCCGCAATTACCAGAGCCCGGCGATGGTTAATGCTGGGTTACCGCAGACGAATTTGAGTGCGGGAAAGGGAGGTCGCACAGGGGGATGGGAGGCGCGGCGGGCGGGCCGTGTTCCCGACGGGACGGTGCGCTGCGCCCGGGACAGCAGAGTTCCGCTTTCCCGTGCGCATCAGGAGCGGAGCCCGCTATCCCGGTCAGAGGAACCAGCCTCCGTCCGAAAAATTGTCTGGAAAATCACTTCTCGCGAGGTTTTGCCATGAGCATCAACCCCAAGACGACCGCCGCGGTCGGCGATCATCCGCTCCACCCCATGATCATCCCGTTCCCCGTCGCCTTCCTGGTCGGCGCGCCCATCGCCGATCTCGCCTTCATCGGCACCGGTGACGGCTTTTGGGCCAGAGCCGCGATCTGGCTGATCGGCGCCGGTATTGTGATGGCGCTCGTTGCGGCCGTGGCCGGCTTCACCGACTTCTTCAGCGACGCCCGCATCCGCAGCCTCAATGACGCCTGGTATCACATGATCGGCAATCTCGTAGCCGTCGTGCTGGCCCTGATCAATTTCTACCTCCGCTACGCGCAAGGCGCGGAAGCTGCAATCAAGCCGTGGGGCGTGGCGCTGTCCCTGGTCGTGGTCGGCATTCTGCTTTTCACGGGCTGGAAGGGCTGGGAGTTGGTCTACCGGCATCACGTCGCGGTGCTGGACGCGCCGGGCCAGACCAGTTCGGAGCCGGTCAGCCCGCGTCATGGCGGCGAGAGCCGCCGCCGCGCCGCGTGAACGAGGAGCACGTCGCCTGATGACGTGACGGCGAGTCAGGCCGCGGAAGCGGGCTCTGGGCAATTGGTCAGCCGCGCCGGATTGCCGATTGCGGTGCAGCCCCGGGGCACGTCGCTCGTCACGACGGTGTCGGCGCCGATCTTTGCAAAATCGCCGATTCTGACGTTGCCGAGAATTGTCGCGCCGGAGCCGATGAACACGCCGCGACCAATGCGAGGCGAGCGCGCCGGCAGTTCCGTGCCACGACCGATGCTGACGTTCTGAAGGATGGTGGCCTCGTCGCCGATCACCACATCGGCACCGATCACGATGCCGGTGGCGTGGTCGAGATACACCGACGATCCCAAGCTCGCCGCCGGATGAATGCTGACCTGCAGGACGTTCGACGCCTCGTTCTGAAACAGCAGCGCCGCGTCACCACGGTCGTGATGCCAGAGCCAGTTCGAGACGCGCCACGCCTGCAAGGCGACGTAGCCCTTCAAGTGCAGCAGCGGCGCCAACACTCCGCTGATGGCGGGATCGCCAAGCACGATGGCCTGCAAGTCGCGGCCGGCCGCCTCGATCAGATCCGGCTGACCATTGAAGGCGTCGCGGGAAAATGTCGTGAAGCGCGCGCGTTCGACCTCGCTGTCGCCAAGCCGGCGTCCGATCAGGTCGGACAGTGCGGCGGTAAAATCGTCATGGACGAGGATGAGTCCGACAAGAGCCTTGCCGAATATGGCGTCGGCTGCCGCGGTGCGCTGCGCCTCGTCGCGGATCTTCTGCCAGAGGGTTTCGCTCGCCATCATCGCCGCTTCCGCCATCGTTGCTGCCTGCGGTATTTTGACGCTTCCTTTTCACTGTCGGCTATAGGCCGTCGGCAGCCCGCGCGCCACGCACCCCGTGAGGCTACGAGCTTGCATGCCAAGCAGTCGGGATCATATATATGGAGGCAGCCGAGTTCCGCCCGTAGCTATGGTCTCAGGTTCGTGCTGCCGCGCTGGCCCGGGTTGCTCAGGCAAAGCATCTCGTTCAAAGCCCCGCAGTGGTCCGCCATCCCCGGGATTGTCGCACACAGCGGCCCTCAGTGCTGCCGAAGCGATTCCCGAATCCCCGTCCTCCAAGGTCACGCCAATACATGTCGCCCAACGCCCCCGCTGACGACCAACACGACGACATCATGTATCCCTCCGCCCTGCCGTTCCTGCTGGTCCATCTCGGCTGCATTGCTGCGATCTGGACCGGCGTTACCTGGCAGGCCATCGCGATCTGCGCCTCACTCTATGTCGTCCGTATGTTTGCGATCGGAGCAGGCTACCACCGCTATTTCTCCCATCGGGCTTTTGCGACCGGTCGAGTGTTTCAGTTCATCCTGGCCTGGCTTGCGCAAAGCACCGCGCAGAAAAGCGTTTTGTGGTGGGCGGCCAAGCATCGACATCATCATCTGCATTCCGATACCGAAGACGACGTGCATTCGCCGCGTCATCGAGGCTTCCTCTACAGTCATCTCGGCTGGATTTTTTACAGGGAGCACGATGGCACCGACCTCGTGAAAGTCGGAGATTTCGCCGCCTATCCGGAGTTGATGTGGCTGCATCGCCTGGAACTCCTGCCAGCCGTCACGCTGGCTGCGCTCTGCTTCCTGGTTGGCGGATGGTCCGGTCTCGTCGTCGGCTTCCTGTGGAGCACCGTGCTGGTCTATCACGCGACCTTCTGCATCAATTCCCTCGCCCACGTGCATGGACGCAAGCGGTACGTGACCGGCGATGATTCACGCAACAATTGGCTGCTGGCCTTGTTCACTCTCGGTGAGGGCTGGCACAACAATCACCACGCCTACCAGAGCAGCGTGCGGCAGGGTTTTCGCTGGTGGGAAATCGACGTCACCTATTACATCCTGAAGGTGCTGTCCTGGTTCGGCATCGTCTGGAACATGAAGTCGCCACCCGAGCAGGTGCTGCGCAACGAGCAGCCGCTTGGCGCACGCGTCATCAACCGGGCGGCCCGCGAGCTTGCCGGACGGTTCGATGCGCAGACCCTGGCGCATGCGATTTCGTCGGCGCTCCGCCGAGCCGATTTGGCCCAGTTGCAACTGCCGACGCTGCACGACATCCTGAGTCGCGCGCACGAAGGTGTCGATGCACTGACGCATCTGCATTTGCCGAAGATTCCGACCCGCGACGAGTTTCTCGCCGAGGCCAAGGCGATGTTTGCGCGAACGCGATCACTGAACGAGATCGTGGACTATGCCTACGAACACTTCCTGGAGTCGGTTCGCGCGCAGCTCGCCACGGCGCGCTGACCAAGTCTCTCTGGACCAGGACTTTCCAGACCAAGACTTTTCCAAACCAAGGCAATCCGGACGGTCGCGGCAGCCTGACGCGCATTCCCAAAATCAAACCGCCCCCCAGCGGGTTGCGCAGGCGGGCGGCTCGGGGCCATCAGGACTTTGGGGGCATGCGCCTGACGGCTTTGAGAGGCGTCAGTCCCGAGATCAAGCTTGAGATCAACCTTGCTGCTGGTCGGTCGGCGGCGGGGTCGGGCGTGTCTTGTGTTGCGCCATGAACTGGTCGAACTCTTCCTTGTCCTTGGCGTGACGCAGACGGTCGAGGAAGTTCTTGAACTCGACCTGCTCCTCCTCGAGCCGCTGCAATGTCTCGGTGCGGTACTCGTCAAAGGCGCGGTTGCCGCTCGAGGGCGGACCGAAGCCAAAGCCGAAACCGTGGCGCTCCATGCGGCCGCGCATACGATCCATCTTGTACTGCATCCGCTCCATCTTGTTCTGCCAGCGATCCTGGTTGCTCCAGCACGACATTCTTCTGCTCCCGAGTGTGAAAAAGAGAAGGGCAAGTCCGATCGGCCACCAGATGATGAAGCCGAGGATGGTCACGGCGATCCAGCCGGGATGCCAGGGCGTATTGAGCATGTGGGGGCGCTCGTAGTGTTGGTCCGAAGGGCCGCGCCATCGATTGACATCAGCGGTGTAGGCCATTTCCCTCTCCATGACGGCATCAGCGCCGTTGTGAATGTAAATAACATTTACATAGGTAGATCATCCCGCGGTTTTGTCAAGCCGACCGCCTGACAGGGCGGGGCAATTATTTGGGTAACTTTATTTCGGCTTGCCCCAGGGACCACCGGGCGGCACGCCTGAACCGGAGGATGCCTCCGGCGGCACCGGCGGCGGCTCGGCGCTTTTCGCCGGGGGACGGCGATCGGTCGGGAACCCGAGACCGCGCAGATAGATCAGC
Source organism: Bradyrhizobium sp. MI1.4 (assembly GCF_055811315.1). Classification (NCBI taxonomy): domain Bacteria; kingdom Pseudomonadati; phylum Pseudomonadota; class Alphaproteobacteria; order Hyphomicrobiales; family Nitrobacteraceae; genus Bradyrhizobium; species Bradyrhizobium sp. MI1.4. The sequence continues at coordinate 88,102 of NZ_JBVVPP010000022.1, forward strand.
ACCTCAGCTTCGAGCAGCTCGTCCGGCGACATCGGCAGCTTTCGACGCGCGGCGTCACCGCGGGAGAACAGCGAGGCCACGCCATGCGCCATGGACCAGATGTGCAGCGCCATCATCATCGCCGGCGGCCGCGGCGTGCCCGGCGGCGCCAGCGCGGCAAGCCGCTCCGCCGCGGCACGAATGATGTTGAAAGCACGCTCGCTGGCCGCCTGGAGCGCCGGATTGGCATCCACCGGGAGGCCAGATTCGAACATCGCGTTGTAGAACGCGGGCTCCTCGCGGGCGAAGGCGAGATAGGCCCTGCCGACACGCTCGAACGCCGTGACGGTGTCGGGCCGTCCGTCGTCCCAAGCCGCGGTCAGGCGCGATTCAAACTGCTCGAAGCCGCGCTGCGCGATCGAGGACAGCAGTTCTTCACGGTCGCGAAAATGCCGGTACGGCGCCGCCGCACTGACGCCGGCCATGCGCGCGGCATCGGCAAAGGTGAAGCCGGCCGCGCCCTTCTCGGCGATCAATCCGAGGGCGGCCTGCAACAGGGCTTCCTTCAGATTGCCGTGGTGATAGCCGCGCTCGGCGCGGCGCGTCTCCTTGCGCCAGCTCATGTGAACGACCTTTACATGAGCCGGCGGTGAAGGTCACTAGCGGCGACGGGTTGATCAGCCCGTATTCTTCCCGGTCCGGCGAGGCGGCCCGAGATCCTAGCCGCTAGGGATCGGCAGCACCGGCATGATCTCGACGCGTTCGCCGGGGAAGATCGTGAAGTGCGGGTGGTTCTCGAACATCTTCGCCGCGGCTTCATGGGACGCTGCGCGCACCACGGTGAAGGCGCCCATCTCGTTGGCGATGTCGGCGATGCCCTTGCCGTCGACCTTCTTGGTCTTGCCGAGCGGGCCGCCCATGGCCTCGATCGCGCCCTGGTGCTTTTCGACCCAGCCTTTCCACGCCGCCATGCCCGCCTGCTCTTTCGCCTTGCGCTCGGCCTCGGGCATCGCATTCCATGCGGTCCATTTGGAACTGGTCTTGCTGCCGAGGAAAACGGCGAGATAGGTGTCGGTGCTCATCGGTTCTCTCCTTTGGTGATGGATAGACGAAGCTGCGGCTATTTCTTCAGGTCGCCGAAACCGGCGGCCTCCTGCACGTCAGGCGGGAAGTCGCTCATCTCCTGCACCTGACGGATCTCGATGATTTCGTTCGGTGCGGCCGGACACCGCCTGGCCCAGGCGATCGCCTCGGCACGCGAGGCAACCTCGATCATCCAGTAGCCGCCCAGGACCTCCTTGGCCTCGGCGAACGGACCATCGGTCACGATGGGCTTGCCGGCCGCAAACGAGACGCGCGCGCCCATCGAGGGCGGGTGCAGGCCGTCGAGCGTGATCAGCACGCCGGCGTCCTTCAGCGCCTCGTTGTAGCGCACCATCGCAGCGACCCGCTCGGGATCGAGTTGAACGTCGGGCGCCGCGGTCTCGTAGCCGAGCGGGATCATCAGCATCATGAATCGCATGAGCACTCCTTGCGTGCTTTTTCGTTCGGGTTGCGCGGCGAGGCGCCACTCCGGATGGACGGGAGCGACGCCCGGGCCGCCCGCTCTCACCTCCAAGACGAAGGAACCTTGACGAAACCGACAGGTGACGAAATTTCTTCTGGCGATTATTGGCTGGCGCTAGCGCGCCTGCGGCAGGAAACGCCCGTCCCGCCGGGCAGCGCCGAAATAGACGTCGATGCGGCGAACCTTGCCGCCGGCGAAGGTGAAGAACTCGGTGTTGCGAAAGCTCCTGCCATCTGTCGCCAGGCAGAGATAGGTGACGAAGGCCTCGTCGCCTTGGACGAAGATCCGCTCAATGTCGTGCCGCGCAATCCAGCCGGTGTCCCTCCAGCAACGCTCGAAATAAGCCGCCTTGTCGAGGTCGTCGTCGAACGGGCTGGTGAAGCGGAAATCGTCCGCCAACGCGTCGGCGACCCGTTGCCGGTCGTTGCCGAGATAAGCGGCGAAAAGGTCTCGAATCTGGCGCTCGTGGTTGGACATTGCGGATCTCCCTGGCAATGATCCCCTGGAAGACGATCCATCGAGGACCGTCCCGACATCGTGCCTTCGAGTTAAGGCCTTCCTCGTCGGGACGAAAGCGAAGTAAAAGAGGCTCGCGTTTGCGCGACCCAATCTTTCATAAGGACCGATCAGCCAATGCCCCCTACCCCGCACCGCGTTGCCCTCGTCACCGGAGCCGCGCGTGGCATCGGGCTTGCGACCGCGAAGAAGTTTTTGAGCGAGGGCTGGCGGGTGGCGTTGATCGACATCGAGGGCGAGTTGCTCGGCTGCGCGGTCGCCGAGATCGGCCGGGACGAGGCCACGCTGGCGTTGACCTGCGACGTCTCGGACGCAGCCGCGGTTGCCGCCGCGATGACGACGGTCGAACAGCGGTTTGGCCGGCTCGATGCGCTCGTCAATAATGCCGGCATTGCCGTGTTCGCGCCGCTGATGGAGACGTCGGAGACCGATTGGCGGCGCGTGCTCGAGGTCAACCTCACCGGCCCGTTCCTCTGCACCAAGGCGGCGGTGCCGCTGATGCGCGACGGCAATGGCGGCGCCATCGTCAACATCACCTCGATCTCGGCAGTGCGCGCCTCGACGCTGCGCTCGGCCTACGGCACCAGCAAGGCCGGTCTCGCGCACCTTACCAAGCAGCTCGCGGTTGAGCTCGCGTCCCTCAACATCCGTGTCAACGCGGTCGCGCCGGGACCGGTCGACACCGCGATGGCGAAGCAGGTGCACACCAGCGAGATCCGCGCCGATTATCACGACGCCATTCCGCTCAACCGCTACGGCCTGGAAGAGGAACTCGCCGAAGCCATCTACTTCCTGTGCTCGGAACGATCGAGCTACATCACCGGACAAATTTTGGCCGTCGATGGCGGCTTCGATGCGGCAGGCATCGGCCTGCCGACGCTGCGCGGCGAGCGGAGGAACGGGTAGGCACCGCGTAGGTTGGCCTAGCGAAGCGTTACCACCTCTTCTCGTCGGCCTATCCTACGGACTCGAATTCGCGGAGGCTTCATGCGGCGCGTCACCTTTCTCAGGGCCCTGATCCTCGCATCCGCGCTGCTCGCCGCCACGCCTGCCTCGGCCGAAATCCGCATCATCCAGTCGCCCGGTGGACAGGTCGGGCCGTTCCTCGATTTGTTCGAGAAGGTGCGCGAGAGCGGCGAGCGCGTGGTGATCGATGGTCCCTGCCTGTCCGCCTGCACACTGGTACTGAGCATCGTGCCGGGCGAGCGGATTTGCGTGACGAAACGCGCCGTGCTCGGCTTCCACGCGGCGCGATCGGTCGATCGGCGCGGACGCTTCTACGCCGAGCCGGAAGCATCAGATGCGGTGCTTGCGGCCTATCCCGGCCCGGTGCGTGACTGGATCAGCCGCCGCGGCGGCCTCTCGTCGCGGTTGCTTCTGCTGAAGGGACGCGACCTCGCCGCGATCTATCCGCGTTGCCGGTGATGATCGGCGGACGCAATCGCCCGCCAAAATTGCGCCGGTCACCTGCTTCGAGAGGTCTAGTAAAAACTCTGGATCAACTCGGTCAATTCCATGCTCGCGCAGATGAGCATACCCCAAAGTGCAAAGTTGATCTGCAGCGCCGCCGCCATCGGTCGCTCCCCTTCCAAGTCCGCCCGCCCCAGTTTTTAGAATTTATGACGAAATAAATAACGATTCTGTCCCGGAGTTCACAGCCTAATCTTGCGCCAGTTGTTGTGCGATGCGGTCCGCATCATTTCACGAAGCGGCCTCACTGCTCTCGCAATGTGGTGCGACAGCAGAATTCATATTCGGCCATGTCGGCCACGCGTTTCCCTTAGGTTCCATTTGAGCGGTGCGACGCAAGCTTCGGTAAGCGGACTTGGCGCGTCGCATACAACACCCAAGGGTCCGGCATGATGCGACACGGCTTCGTCTTGCTCACTTTTTGCGCAACGCTCATGGGATGCGTGGTCGCGCCTGCGCAGGATCGCCGTCCGATCGCATGGGACGGCCTCGGTCAGGATCCGAACCGTCCCTCCGTCATCAAGCGTCGCGTGGCGACCCAAGCTCCCGCGGCGAGTGATCCGAATCAGGAGCGGGAGAGAGTCCTCGGCACCTTGCGCCCGTACTCCGCGGCGTGGTGGGCAATCCACGACGAAATCGAAGCGGAGAATGACAGGCAGCTCGGGACAAAGCTCGTGATCTGTCCGCGCTGCGTTCCCTCCTCCCAGCCACCGAGCAATGACGTGACCGGATCGATCCGCTGAGGGGCACGCGGTCGACGCGACGTCCTCATGGGCGCCCCTCTCCCGCATCGTAGGGGAGAGGGGATCGCCGTTCAGCGCGTCAGGCGATCGCGCCTGTCACATTCCCTCGGCCGGGCAGTTCACCATCCAGGGAATGCCGAACTTGTCGACGCACATGCCAAAACCCTTGGCCCAGAACGTCTTGCTGAAGGGCATGGTGACGTTGCCCCCATCGGCGAGCGCGTTGAACTTGCGCTCGCCCTCCGCCGGGTCCGCGACCGTGAGCGAGATCGAAAAGCCCTGCGGCTTGTGAAAATGTTCGCTTGGTGCGTCGGAGGCCATCAGCACGCTGCCGTCGGGCAGCGACATCCGCGCATGCATGATCGTCTTCTCGCGGCCGGGCGCCGCAGCCATGTCCGGCGGTGCGTCCGAAGAACGCATCATGGCGTCGATCTTGCCGCCGAGAACCTTGGCGTAATAATTGAACGCCGCTTCGCAGGTGTCCTGATAGAACAGATAGGGATTGAGCATCGTTTCTCTCCTTTTTGCTTTGGTTCGGGGTGACGGCGCTACTTCTCGGTGAGCTTCTTCAGGCTGGCCAAGCCCGCCTCGAAATCCTTGCCGATCATGTTGTCCATGTTGACGAACACCTGCATGACTTTGGACAGGAACGGGGCCGGACCGGACATCGCCCACGTGACCAGTGTGGCATCGCCTTGCGGCACAAAGGTGAACTCGGCGGTGTTGTGGCCTTCGAAAGGCCGCTCGAAATCGAGCTTGATGCGTAGTTTTGACGACGCACTCGCCTCGAGGATCTCCATATGGCCGGCGCCGACATTGTTGTTGCCGTCCCAGGCATAGGTCGCGCCCTTGCCTTGCGCGGTGCCGCCAAACGCCCGCTTCATCGCAGGATCGCGGTTCTCGTAGGGGGACCAGGCCGTCCAGCGATGGAAATCGGCAACCAAGGGATAGACTGCATTGGCCGGCGCTTTCACGGCGAGGCTGCGCTCGACGCGGAATGTGTCGGGCTTCGTCAGGGCAAAGCCGAGCACGCCCACGATTCCGACCGCGAGCAGGATGGCGATGACGGCAATGGCTTTCAGCATGAATGGCTCCCTGGATACGCTCCTAGGACGAAGGGAGGGGACCGGGCCCGACAAGGCGAAGCGGAAAAATTTGTTATGCCCCAGGCAGGCGCTCCCTACTTCACCTTTGCGCCTTCGACCTTAGCGTCTTGCCTGGCGCCGCCATTGGCGCCCTTGGGCTGGCTGTCCCGGATCAGGCGATCGAGATGCATGCGGATGTGAGCGGCTTCTGCGGACGTGTTGGCGAGGGCGATGGCGCGGTCGAAGGCGATGCGGGCTTCGTCGTTGCGGCCGAGCTGCATCAGGAAGGCGCCGCGCACGCCATAGAAATGGAAGTAGTTGGCAAGCTTTGGCGCCAGCGGCTCGATCAGGTCGAGCGCGGCTTGCGGTCCGCGCACCTTGGAAACCGCGACCGCGCGGTTGAGCGTCACCACCGGCGAGGGCTGCACCACCTCCAGCGCACCATAGAGCAGGTCGATCTGCGCCCAGTCGGTCTCCTCAGGCGTGGAGGCGCGGGCATGCAGCGCAGCAATCGCGGCCTGGATCTGGTAGGGCCCGCTGCGGCGATGGCGTATCGCCTTGTCGATCAGCGCGAGGCCTTCCGCGATCATCGTGCCGTTCCACAGCGAACGATCCTGGTCGTCCAGCAGGATCAGCGAGCCATCCGCGGCAAAGCGCGAGGCACTGCGCGCATGCTGCAACAAGATGAGCGCCGTGAGTCCCATGATCTCCGGCTCGCTCTGGAACAGCCGCAGCAGCAGCCGCGCCAGCCGGATCGCTTCCTCGCACAGCGGCTTTCTGATTTCGGCGGTGTCGCCGCTCGCCGAATAGCCCTCGTTGAAGATCAAATAGATCATCGCCGCGACAACGGCGAGCCGCTCCGAGCGCTCGACCGCGCCCGGCGTTTCAAACGGCGTCCCGGCCTCCGCGACCTTGGCCTTGGCACGCGTGATGCGCTGCTCCATCGCCGCTTCCGACACCAGGAAGGCGCGCGCGATCTGCTTCACCGTCAGGCCGCAGACGATGCGGAGCGCCAGCGCGATCTGCTGCGTTGCCGGCAGCCCTGGATGGCAGCAGATGAACATCAGCCGCAAGATGTCGTCGCGGTAGTGCGAGCCGTCGAGCCGCTCGGCGAGCGCGCCCTCGGCGTCGTCGAGATCGGAGATCGCCTGGTCGTCCTCCGGCAGCGGCTGCTGCTTGCGGGTGCGGCGCACCTCGTCGATGGCAACGTTGCGGCCGACCATGATCAGCCAGGCGGCGGGATCGCGCGGCGGTCCGTTCTGCGGCCAGGTCTTCAGCGCGCGCAGGCAGGCGTTCTGGAAGGCCTCCTCGGCGGTGTCGAGATCGCGGAAATAGCGCAGCAGCGCGCCGACCGCCTGGGGGCGCGCCGAGGTCAGCGCGGTCTCGATCCAGGCGGTATCGGCTTCGCTCATTTCAGATTCCCTCCGGGACTGAACACGCCGACGGGGCGCACCTCGTAGGCGCCGCCGGGATTGGCGGCACCGAGGTCGCGGGCGACATCGAGTGCGTCATCGAGATTCTTGCAATCCACGATATAGAAGCCGAGCAACTGCTCCTTGGTCTCAGCGTAGGGGCCGTCGAGCACCAGTGGCGGGTCCTCCTTGCGCAGCGTCGCTGCCGCAGTGGTCGGCAGCAGCCGCGCCACCGGGCCGAGCCTGCCCTGCTTCGCGAGACCTTCCTGCACCACGGCGAGCTTCTTCATCACGGTCTCGTCCTGGTCCTTGCTCCATGAGCCGACGAAGTCCTCGTCGTGATAGCAAAGGATCGCATAAAGCATGGGCAGTACCTTCTCTGAGCGCTTGTTTTGAAGACGATCCAGTATGCCTTGCCCCGACATGGCTGCGGAAAAAAATTGCAAGAAAAATCCGGCAGATCGTGCCAAGGAGGGCCTTCAAAAGCGGAACTTAAAGAGGCACTTCGAATGACCGTTGGCACCCTGGCCGTCCTGATCAACAGCACGCAGCAGAACTGGCTGCCTGAGCGCTGGAAGGCCCGGTTCGACGCCGTCTGCGGCGGCCGCCGCGTGGTGCTGCTGCCCGATGCCGGGCTCGATCCGGCCGAGGTGCATTATGCCGCGGTGTGGAAGCCGGTGCCGGGCGACCTCGGCTCTTTCCCCAATCTGCGTGCGATCTTCAATCTGGGCGCCGGCGTCGACGCGCTGATGGCGGACAAGAGCCTTCCGAACGTGCCGCTGGTGCGCGTGGCCGTGCCTGATCTGACCGGCCGCATGACCGAATACGTCGTGCAGCACGTGCTGATGCACCACCGCCAGGAGCTTTATCTGCGCCAGTCGCAGCGCGAAAAGCGCTGGGAGCCGACCTATCAATGGCCAGCGAGCGCCGTCACGGTGGGTATCATGGGCCTGGGCACGCTCGGCACTGATGCGGCCGATGTGCTGCGGCGGCTTGGTTTCCGCGTCGCCGGCTGGAGCCGCAGCCCGCGTATCATCGCGGGTGTCGAATGTTTCCATGGCGCCGGGCAAATCGACGCGTTCCTGCGCACGACCGATATTCTCGTCAGCCTATTGCCGCTGACGCCTGATACACACGGCATCCTCAACCGCGACGTCTTCACCAAGCTCAACCGCAAGAGCCCGCTCGGTGCGCCCGTGCTGATCAACGCCGGCCGCGGCGGCCTCCAGAATGAAGCCGACATCCTGGCCTGCCTCGACGACGGCACGCTGGGCGCCGCCTCGCTCGACGTCTTCGTACAGGAGCCGCAGCCGGCGGACAGCCGGTTCTGGACCCATCCCAAGGTCTTGCTGACCCCGCACAACGCCGCCGACACCGACGCCGACGCGATCTCGGCCTATGTCGCCGAGCAGATCGCGCGGTTCGAGGCGTGTGGTGTGCTGGAGAACGTGGTGGACCGGACGCGGGGGTATTAGGCCGCACGCCTGAAAAAGGCACGACCGCTCCCTACCCTCCGTGGGGGGGGGGGGGGGGGGGGGGGGGGGGGCGCGGGACGGGGGGTGGGGGGGGGCGCGCCCCGCCGCCCCCCCCCCCCGCCGCCCGCCGCGCGCGCCGGCCGGGG